>NZ_JBHURV010000005.1:50325-90638 GCF_042673865.1 Streptomyces sp. NPDC056987 | reverse complement strand
GCAACCGGCCATCCGCGTTACGCGCCGCCGCGATCGACGCCAACGCACCGTCAAACTGGACCCACGGCGACCACGCCCCACCCGGGGTGGACTGCGAACGGTGCCACACCTGCCCCGCGCCGTTCACGCCGAACAGCTCGACCCGACCGTCCGCGTTCGTCTCCGCGGCGACGGAGCGCAGCCCGCCGTCCAGTTGCGTCCAGCTGGACCAGTTGCCACCGACGGTGGTCTGTGAGCGCTGCCAGACGGCGTCGGCGGTGTTGGTCCCGAAGAGTCTCAGCCGTCCGTCCGCGTCGCGGGCCGAGGCGATGGAGGAGCCGTACGCGGAGACCGTGACCGCGGGGTCCGCGGCCGGTGCGGAGACCGCCACGGGGGCAGGGGCGGCCGAGGCCGCCCCGGACGAGCCGACGACCGGCGCGGCGGCCAGCAGGGCCGCCACCGCGGCGGAGGCCGCCCACCGGCGGATTGGTCTGTGTCGATTTCCCATGGACTGACCTGCTTTCTCGTTCGGGAACGGGAACTCACAGGCCCGGGGCGCCGTCGGCGCCCGGGATTCGTGCTGTGCCGTGGCCGGCACCGCCGGGAACAGCAGTCGGGCCGGGACGCCGGTAAGCAGCGTGACGTGGCCGGCCCCCGGTGTCGAGTCCTGTTCCGGCCAGCGCGCCGCTGCTCCGGCGGCCCGTTCAGCGGGCCCTGCGGAGTTCAACTCGCCTATCCGCCTGGGCCGTTGACGTCAGGCGCTGTCGCGGCGGGCCGGCGGCGCCGTACTGCCCCGTACGATCAGCCGGGGCGTGGGGGCCTGGACGGCGCGGGGCTCCGGGTCGTCGGCCATCACCCGTAGCAGTTCGGTGGCCGTGAGCGTGCCGAGCGCGAAGGTGTCGCGGGTCAGCGCGGTGACCGGGGGGTGCGCCATGGTGGTGAGGACGGAGTCGTCGAAGGACACCAGGGAGAGGTCGCCCGGGACGGCGAGACCCATCTCGGTGGCCACGCCGAGCCCCGCGACGGCCATGACGTCGCTGTCGTAGACGATCGCCGTGCACCGGGGGTCCGCCCGCAGCAGACGGCGGGTCGCCGCCGCGCCCTGGGCGTCGGAGAAGTCGGTCGGGATGGAGTCCACTTGCGTCCCGAGGGCGGTGCGCACGTCGCGGATGGCCTCGACCCGGCGCCTGGTGTGCTGGAAGGACGTGATGCCGCTGACATGTCCGATGTGCCGGTGGCCGAGGGAGGACAGATACCGCAGGATGTCGGCCATCGCGGCGTGGTCGTCCACCCAGACGCTGGTCAGCGGCATGCGGTGGCCGCAACTCCCCAGCGTCACCGCGGGGATGCCCAGGTCGGCGACGAGCTGCGGCCGGGGGTCGTCGACCTCCAGGTCGAGCAGGACCAGCCCGTCGACGCGGTGCTCCGCCGCCCAGCGCCGGTACACCGCGGTCTGCGCCGCGGTGTCCTCGACGATGAGGAGTTGGGTGGCGATGCCCTGGGCGGAGAGGCGGGACTGCAGGCCGGAGAGGAAGTGCGCGAAGAACGGCTCCACTCCGAGCGTACGGGCGGGACGGGCGATGACGATGCCGGCCACGTCGCTGCTCGCGCCCTTGAGCGCGCTGGCGGCCCGGTGCGGGCGCCAGTTGAGTTCGTCGGCGACGTCGAGGATGCGCCTGCGGGTCTCCTCGCTCAGGCCGGGGCGCCCGTTGACGGCCAGCGAGACCGCGGAGACCGACACACCGGCCAGCCGCGCGATGTCGGTGCTCCGCAGGCGCGGCGCCGGTGCTCCCGCTCCCGATCGGGCTTGCCTCTTCGGTGCCATCGGCCCTCCGTCGCCGCCCCGCCGTGACGGCGTGACCCAACTGTGATGATTCGGCGCGGTGACTGCGCTACTGAAACGTACTAGTCTGCCGCCACTCGCACCAGGACTAAAACGTATTAGCTCGTCGGCACTGCAGCGTATGAGAACGTCCTTCGCCACTCCTGTTCCCGGAGAGGATCCACGGTGCACGATCACTTGGCCTTCACGCTCGACCGGCTGGACCGGGTACGGCGGGACCGCGTCCTGCCCCACGTCCGCACCCGTCTCGCCGGCGTCCGGGTCGAGGCCTGGAGCGTGGAGGACGGCGGCGAACCGGTGAGCCCCCGTCACGCCCTCGGGCTGACCACGGACGCGGGGCGCGCCCGCCCCGACTACCAACCCTTCGCGCTGGGCGGCACATGGGGCCCCGCCTGGTCCACGACCTGGTTCCGGATCCACGGCGCGGTCGACCCCGGACAGCCGGGACCGGTCGATCTCGTGCTGGACCTGGGATGGTTCGACCACTCGGTCGGCGGCCACTGCGAGGGGCTGGTCTTCACGCGGGACGGCACCGTGGTCAAGGGCCTCCACCCCCGGCAGAGCAGCGTCCGGCTCAAGGAGGCGCCCGGCGCCGGCCCCTCCGCCCTGCTCGACGCCGAGGGGAACTTCGTCCTCCATGTCGAGGCCGCCGCCAACCCCCTGCTGCTCGGTCTGCCGCCCTTCGTCGTCACCGAACACGGCGAGAAGGGCGCGCGGGAGCCGTTCGAGGAGTTCCGGCTGCGCCGGGCGGAGACCGCGGTGTTCGCGCCCGAGGTGCACGGCCTTCTCTGCGACCTGGACGTCCTCGGCGGGCTCGCCGCCGAACTCGGCGACGAGGAACCGCGCCGCTGGCGGCTGCTGCGCGGCATCGAAGAGGCCCTGGACATCTACACCGAGACCGACGCGGTCGCCACCGCCCGGCGGGCACGCGCGGTGCTGGCGCCGCTGCTGGCCGCGCCCGCCCACCACAGCGCCCACCGGATGACCGCCGTGGGGCACGCGCACATGGACTCGGCGTGGCTGTGGCCGCTGCGCGAAACGGTGCGCAAAGTGGGCCGTACCGTCTCCAACGTTCTCGCGCTGCTGGACACCCACCCGGACCTGATCTACACCATGTCCGCCGCGCAGCACTTCGCCTGGCTGGAGGAGCACCACCCCGCGCTCTTCGACCGGGTGCGCCGGTACGTCGAGCAGGGCCGCTTCGTCCCGGTCGGCGGGATGTGGGTGGAGCCGGACGGCGTCATACCCACCGGCGAGTCCATGGTGCGTCAACTGACCTACGGGAAGCGGTACTTACTCGACCGCTTCGGTATCGAGACGCGCGAGGTGTGGCTGCCCGACTCCTTCGGCTACTCGGGCGCGCTGCCCCAGCTCGCCCGCCGGGCCGGCGCACGCTGGTTCCTGACGCAGAAGATCTCGTGGAACGACACCACCGTCTTCCCGCACCACTCGTTCTGGTGGGAGGGCATCGACGGCACCCGGGTCTTCACCCACTTCCCGCCCGTGGAGACGTACGCCGCCGAGGTCACCGCCCGCGAACTGCGCCACGCGGTGGGCAACTTCAAGGACAAGGCCATCGCCTCCCACTCCCTGCTGCCCTACGGCTACGGGGACGGCGGCGGCGGTCCGACCACGGAGATGGCGGAACGGCTGCGCCGCTTCGCCGATCTGGAGGGCGCTCCCCGGGTCGCCTCCCGTACCCCCGCGGCGTTCTTCCAGGACGCCGAGACCGAACTGGCGGAGATCACCGCGGCGTCGCCGTCCCTCGCCCCCGTCCACCGGGGGGAGCTGTATCTGGAGCTGCACCGGGGCACGCTCACCTCCCAGGTGGCCATGAAGCGGTACAACCGGCGCTGCGAGTCGCTGCTCCGGGCCGCCGAATACCTCGGCGCGGCGGCCACGCTGCTGGGCGCCGCGCCCTATCCGCGGGACGAACTCGACGAGATCTGGCGCGGTGTGCTCCTGCACCAGTTCCACGACATCCTGCCCGGCACCTCCATCAGCTGGGTGCACCGGGAGGCCCGCGCCTTCTACCGGAGCACGGTGGCGCGGCTGCACGACCTCGTCGCGCGGGCCACGAAGGCACTGGACGGAGTGGCGGACAGTACGGAGAAGGAAGCGGCGGGGAAGGACCGGGCCGGGGCCGCCGCCTGCACCACCGCCGTATTGCCGCCGTTCCTCACGGCGTCCGCGGGCGCCGCGGCGGACGGGCCGGCCGCCGTCCGGGTCACGGACGGGGAGGCCGGCGCCACCGTACTGGACGACGGAGTGCTCCGGGCCGTCGTCGACACCGAAGGACACCTCACCTCCCTGGTCGACCTGCGCACCGGCCGGGAGACCGTGGCCCCCGGCGAACGCGCCAACGAGCTGCAGATCTTCCGTGACGAGCCGGTGCGCTGGGACGCCTGGGACGTGGACCGCCACACCCTGCGCCATCCCCGGACGGCCGGCGAGGTCACCGGCCGCAGAGTGGTCCACGACGGACCCGACGCGGGCGTCGAGGTCGTCCGCCGGTTCGGCGCCTCGGAGTTCACCGTCACGGCGTGGCTGCGCGCGGGCACCGGACGGCTGGAGACGGAGTGCGCCGTCGACTGGCGCGAGCGGGAGCACCTGCTCAAGGTGGCGCTGCCGGTCCATGTCATGGCGCGGACCGCGCGGTTCGAGACGCAGTACGGGTACGTGGAGCGTCCCCTGCTGGTCAACACCGCCGCCGAGGACGCGATGTTCGAGGCCGGCATGCACCGGTACATCCATGTGGCCGACGGGGCGTACGGCCTCGCGATCCTCAACGACACCATGTACGGCGCCGACGCCCGCGCCCGGGGCGGCGCCACGGTCGTCCGGCTGTCGCTGCTGCGGGGCAGCCGGTTCCCCGACCCCGACGCCGACGTGGGCCGTCATCTTTTCCGCTGGGCCCTGCTGCCGGGCGTGGACGTGCCCGCCGCGGTGGAGGCCGCCTACCGGTTCAACGCACCCGAGGTCGAGGTCCCGGCCCGGCTGCGCCCGCTCGTGGAGCTCGAAGCGCTGAGCGGCCACGCGGTCGTCGACTGGGTCAAACTCGCGGACGACGGCTCGCGGGACCTCGTCGTACGGATCTACGAGACACAGGGCGGGCGGGCCCGGGCCCTGCTGCGCCCGTCCGCGGCCCTCGGCGCGGGCCCCGGCGTGCACGAGACCGATCTGCTCGAACGCCCCTTCCGGCCGGAGGACGGCCTGGCACCGGCCCTCTCCCCCGCCCCGCCCGGGGACTCCGTGCCCGCCGACGGCGCGTGCCTGGACCTCGGCCCCTTCCAGGTGGCGACCCTGCGGATCACCACCTGACCCACCGGTCACCACCCGACGGACCCGCCACCACCGGACGTACGGACCACCGCCTGACTCGGGACACCCCCGACACCGTCGCGTACCACACGTGAGGAGATTCCCCATGACATCAACGGGCAGCCGGCGCAGCGTCGTCGCGGGCACCGTACTCGGATCGCTGCTGCTTTCGTCGTGCGTCATCGGCGGCGGTGGCGAATCGGCGCCCAAGGCCTCGGACGGAAAGGTCTCCGGCTCGATCACCTTCCAGACCTGGAACCTCAAGAACGAGAAGTTCACCTCGTACTTCAACACCCTCATCGCCTCCTTCGAGAAGGCCCATCCGGGCACGGACATCAAGTGGGTGGACCAGCCCGCCGAGGGCTACCAGGACAAGCTCTCCGCGGACGCCGCGGCCGGTTCGCTCCCCGACGTCGTCGACATGGGGCCCGAGGCCGCCTACACCCTCGCGCGGGCGGGCGTCCTGCTGGACCTCGGCAAGGCCGATCCGGGGGCCGAGGAGAAGTATCTGGACAAGGCGTGGCAGGCGATGACGTTCGACGGTCTGGGCGGGGGCACGTACGGCTACCCGTGGTATCTGAACACCGGTCCCTCGTTCTTCAACAAGGAACTGCTGAAGAAGTGCGCACTGGATCCCGCCGAGCTGCCCACCACCTACGACGAACTCTTCGACCAGGCCGAGACCATGGCCGACAACTGCCCCGACGTCGCCATGATCGCCCGGATGCCCGCCATCGAGACCTTCGGCGAGTACGGCGTACCGCTCATGGACAAGGCCGGCGAGAAGTTCACGTACAACGACGCCAAGGGCGTGGAGCTCGTCGAGCGGTTCCGGGCGCTGTACGCGAAGAAGGGGCTCACCGAGGAGGCGCTGAACAACCTCCAGACCAAGGAGGTCGAGGAGTTCAAGGCGGGCCGGCTGGCCTATCTGCCGGGCAGCTCCTACACCCTCACCGATCTGAAGGAGACCGCGCCCGACGTCTACAAGAACCTGGCCATCGGGGCGCGGATCAGCAACGGCTCGCCCAACATGTACATCGAGTCGCTCGTCGTGAACGCGCAGTCCGAACACCCGGCGCTGGCACGCGCGTTCGCGAAGTACGTGACCAACTCGGCCAATCAGCTGGCGTTCGCCCGGAAGGCCTCCGTCTTCCCCTCGTCGGCCGGGACGCTGGACGACCCGTACTTCACGGAGGACGACGGTGATCCGGCCACCCAGGTACGGATCGAGAGCACCGCCCAGGTGAAGAAGGCCGTCGTGTGGTGGCCGCCCGCGTTCTCGGGCTCCGCGGACAGCGAGACGCTGCGCGAACAGATCGCCCAGGCCCTGCTCGGCAAGAAGTCCGTGAAGGCGGCGCTGGACGCCTCCGTCAAGTACTCCGACGAGCGGCTGGAAACCAACGGATGACGATCACCGTGCCCCGCGCGCTCCCGGGCCGCCGGGGCAGCAGGCAGAGCGGCCCCCGGAGCGGCCGGTCGCTCCGGCGCCGGGGCCCGCTGGCCACCCACCGCTGGTACGTGACTCCGTGGCTGTTCCTGCTGCCCGCGCTGACCGTCATTGTGCTCATGGTCCTCGTGCCGTTCGTCAACACCCTGCAACTGGCCTTCACCGACTCGACGTTGCTGAGAACCGGTGGCTTCGTCGGGGCGGAGAACTTCCGCAGGATGTTCTCCGACGAGCGGTTCACCACCGCCCTGCTGAACTCCACCCTGTACACGGTGTGTGTCGTGCCCGTCATGGTGGTGCTGCCGCTGATGCTCGCCGTGCTGGTCAGCTCGGTGGAGCGGCTGGCCGGTTTCTTCCGGACCACCATGTATCTGCCGGTCGTCATGTCGCCGGTGGTCGTCGGGCTGATCTGGACGAACATGCTCGACAAGAAGGGTCTGGTGAACGAGGTCGCCGCCACCCTCCGGATCGCGTCCGCGCCCTTCCCGTTCCTCAGCGACCGCTGGCTGCTCCTGTTCAGCGCGATGTTCGTCACCGTGTGGATGGGCCTCGGCTACTACATGGTGATCTATCTGGCGGCCCTGGTGAACATCGACCGCAGCCTCTACGACGCGGCGGCCGTGGACGGCGCCGGGCCGGTGCGCACCTTCCTCGACGTCACCGTGCCCGGGGTGCGCTCGACCATGGCGCTCGTCGCCGTGCTGTCCTCGGTGGCCGCCTTCCGGGTGTTCGGGGAGATCTACGTCCTCACCAACGGCACGGGCGGGGTGGGCGGCGGCGACCTCACGATGACCATGCTCATCCAGCGCGAGGGCACCGGGCTCCAGGCCCGTACCGGATACGCCGGTGCGATCAGTCTCGTCATGTTCGTCATCCTCGGCGGGCTGCTCCTGGCGCAGCTCGCCATGCAGCGCAAGCAGAGGAACGTCTGATGCCCCGCCCTGTCCCTCCCGGCGTCCCGGTCCGGGTGCCGCGCGGCCGGCGCCGGGCGGGGCCCGGCGCGGTGGCCCGCTACGCCGCCCTCGTCCTGATGGCCCTGCTGCTGGCGGGCCCGCTGCTGTGGCAGCTCTCCCTCTCCCTCAAGGGCGCGGGCGAGCCGCTGTACGAGCGGCCGCCCTCCGTCATCCCCGAGCACCCCACTTTCGAGCACTTCGGCACCGTGCTCGACCGGATCCCCGTACCGCACTACCTGCTCAACTCCCTGCTGGTGGCGGCCATGGCGGTGACCGGCAACGTCATCGGCGCGACCTGCGCCGGTTACGCCCTCGGGAAGCTGCGCTTCCGCGGCCGGTCGGCGGTGACCGTGCTGGTCGTCATGGCCCTGCTCGTGCCGTCGGAGACCGTGCTGATCTCGCAGTTCCTCACGGTCAGGGCGGCCGGGCTGGCGGACACCCTGGTCGGCGTCGCCCTGCCCACTCTCGTGGCGGCGCTGAACGTCCTGCTGATGCGCAACGCCTTCCTCGCCCTTCCGCGCGAGTTCGAGGAGGCCGCCGTCGTGGACGGGGCGAACGCCTGGCAGCGGTTCATCCGGGTGTCCGTCCCCCAGGTCAAAGGTGTGATCACCGTGGTGGCGGTGTTCGCCTTCGTCGGCTCGTGGAACGACTTCCTGTGGCCGCTGATCGTCCTGTCGGACGAGCAGAACTACACCCTCACCGTGGGCCTGAACCGGCTGCGCGGCACCTTCTACGACGATCCGCGTCTCATCGCCGCCGGTACGGTCATCGCCCTGGTACCGATCATCGCGTTCTTCGCCGTGCTGCAACGCTACTTCTTCCGCGGGCTGGAATCCGGCGGGCTGAAAGGCTGACATGCTGCGGACAGAAAGGTCGACATGCTGAGGTTCGGGGTCAACTACACGCCCTCCCAGGACTGGTTCTACTCCTGGCTGGATCCGGACTGGGCAGCCGTCCGGCGCGATCTGGAGGCGGTGGCCGCCCTGGGGCTCGACCACATCCGGGTCCTCCCGCTGTGGCCGGTGGTGCAGCCGAACCGGACCCTGATCCGGCGGCGTGCCCTGCGGGACGTCCGCCGGGTCGTGGAGATCGCCGGTGAGGCCGGTCTCGACGCGAGCGTCGATGTCCTGCAAGGGCACCTGTCCGGATTCGACTTCGTGCCGAGCTGGCTGACGGACTGGCACCGGCGCAGCATGTTCGCCGATCCGGACGCCGTCGCCGCCCAGGCCCGCCTGGTCGAGGCGTTCGAGGAGGAGTTGCACGACCTGCCCACCTTCCTGGGGCTGACCCTGGGCAACGAGGTCAATCAGTTCACCTCCGCGGCGCACCCCACCCCGATGCCCGCCACGACGGAGCAGGTGACGTCCTGGCTGCGCGCGCTGCACGGGGCCGGGCCGCGCGACGCCCGCCACTTCCGGCTCAACGCCGAGTACGACGCGGTCTGGTACGCCGACGGGCACTCCTTCGTACCGTCCCACTCCAGCCGGTTCGGCGGGATGAGCGTGGTGCATTCCTGGATCTTCAACGGCACGGCGCAGGGGTACGGTCCCATGTCGCACGAGAGCCTCCACCACGCCGCCTACCTGGTGGAGCTGTCACGGGCCTTCGCCGTCGACCCGGCGCGGCCGGTGTGGCTGCAGGAGGTCGGGGCGCCGCTCAACCATCTGTCGGAGGAGCAGGCGCCCGGCTTCTGCGAGGGGACGGTCCGGGCGGCGGCCGACTGCGAGGCGCTGTGGGGGATCACCTGGTGGTGCTCGCACGACGTGGACCGCCGGCTGGGTGACTTCCCCGACCTGGAGCACAGCCTCGGCCTGATCGGGGCCGACGGGGCGGTGAAGCCGATCGGGCGGCGCTTCGCCGAACTCGCCGCGGAGCTGCGCGACCGGCCGCGTCCCGCGCCCCGGCGCGAGGCCGTGGTGATTCCGGTCGACAGTGCGGACGTACCGCTCTCCCGGGCCGAACTCTCCCCGGGCGGCGGTGTCTTCGAGGCGTGGATGGCGCGTGCCCGCGCCGGGGCGCGCCCCGCCCTGGTCACCTCGGTCACCGCCGCCGACCCCGTCGCGCTGGGCGCCCGCTCCGTCGAGCGTGCCGCTCCGGCCGCGCCGACCGGCCGTACCTTCTACTCGGCGGTCAGCGACGCCGAGGTCCTGGAACGGCCCGGCCTGTACGCGGAGGACGCGCCCACCGTCTCCCGCCCGTAGGGCCTCTCGTTCGCGGACCGGCCCGTCCCGAGGGCCGGCCGTCACCCCCGATGAGAAAGCGAGGCACTGTCTTGTTACGGCATCGCAGAACTGGAGGACGGTCCGCACGACGGGCCTGCGCCGGCGTCCTCGCCGTGGCGCTCGCCCTCACCCTCGGCGCGGGCAGCGCCGTCGCGAGCGACACCCTGCCCTGGACCGGTGAGAGCGCGGTGGGGGCCAACCAGCCGTACCAGCACGGCTACTCCCCCACCGACCTGCTGCGCTGGAACCCCGCGGACGACACCGACGCGCCGTACCTGCGCGCGAAGGTGCCGCTCCAGACGCGTACGGCCCCCAACTCCGCCACCCAGCGCGACCGGAACCTGCCCGCCGGGACCCAGCAGCTCACCCTCGCGGGCGACTACGGCAACGCCTTCTTCGAAAGCCACCCGTACACCAACGAGTTCAGCCAGTACCTCTTCAACTACTGGCAGTACACGGACGCGTACGCGTCCTGGCACGGGATGCCCACCGAGGGCGTCCCGGTCGACTACTACGACCCGGACCAGGACTGGCGGGAGAAGTGGTTCGAGTTCGGGATGCTGAACCTGCCCAACCCCGGCTACACCAACGCCGCGCACGCCAACGGGGTGCGGTCGCTGGGCTGCATCTTCTTCTCCCCGAACGACCGCGGTGACCAGGACTACTCCGAGCTGCTGGTCCGCGACGCCTCGGGATCCTTCCCCGCGGCCGCGAAGCTCATCGAGATCGCCGAGTACTACGGCTTCGACGGCTACTTCGTCAACCAGGAGAGCTCCGTCGCGCCGGCCGACATCACGGCGTACAAACAGTTCCTCAAGCAGTTGCGCGACGGCGGGATGTACGTCCAGTGGTACGACTCCGTCAGCAACTCCAGCGGCGGGATCTCGTACCAGAACGAGTTCAACGCGGTCAACGGGCCCTTCGTACGTGACGCCCGGCTCGGTGACGTGTCCGACTCCATCTTCCTGAACTACTGGTGGAACAAGGCCAAGCTCACCAGCTCGAAGGCGTACGCGGCCGGGCTTGGCCTGGACTCCCGCAGAAGCGTGTTCGCCGGTGTCGAGGCGGGGATGTACCAGTTCAACCAGCCTTACCAGCTCGACGACAACCTCGGTGCCGACGGCGCGCCCATGAACGCCATCGCCACGCTCGGCGCCGACTTCGTCTCCTCCGACTACGCCGCCAAGACCGACGACGCCGCGCAGGCGCAGGTCTTCGACCGCGAACGCCGGTGGTGGACCGGCTCGTCCCAGGGGTCCACCACCCCGGAGGGCTCCTGGAAGGGCATCTCCAAGTACGTCGCGGAACGCTCCGTCATCAAGGGCAGCACCTTCGCCACATCGTTCAACACCGGCCACGGCCTGTCGACCTGGAGCGAGGGCAGGCTGTCCAACGACGCGGAGTGGGGCAACATCAACCTCCAGGACATCCCCGTCTCCTGGCAGTGGTGGATCGACGCGGACCGCTCGCCGCTGGCCGCGGACTTCGACTACGGCCCGGAGTACACCCCGGCGAGCAGGTTCTCCTACCGGAAGATCGGCGCCTACGACGGCGGCAGCTCCCTCGTCCTGAGCGGCACACTCGCCAGTGACAACACGGTGCGCCTCTACAAGACCGACCTGTCGGTCACCTCCCGGTCGAGTCTCGGCCTCACCTATGCCAAGTCCTCGGCCGACGACGACTCCGAACTGCGGCTCGCGCTGGTACTCGCCTCCGACCCGGACAAGGTCGTACAGGTGCCGCTCGCCGGTTCCGGGAAGCGCACCGACGGGTGGCGGTCCGTCACGGCCGATCTGTCCGCGTACGCGGGGCAGCGCATCGCCTCGCTCGGCCTCGTCGTCGCCGCGGGCGCCGCGCCCATCCAGAACTACCAGGTCAACGTGGGCGCGCTGGCCCTGCGCGACGGCGTCGACCGCACCCCGGAGGTCCCGGAGGGGCTGGCCGTGACGCAGCTGCTGCCCGATTCCGACGAACTCTTCCTCTCCTGGCGGCGCAGCGGCTACGACACCGTCCGCCGCTACGACGTCTTCCTCGACGACACCTACCTCGGTGGCATCTACGACGACGTCTTCTACGCCAAGCGGTTCACCGCCACCTCGGGAACCATCCGGCTGGTGGCGGTCGGCCCGGACGGGAGCCGGAGCGAGCCGGCGACCGTACGGTTCGACCTGGGGACGGCGCCGGGGAAGGTGACCACCGCGGCCGGCCGGGACGGCAGGCTCCAGGTGGCCTGGACGCCGCCCGCGTCGGGCCGGCCGGTCACGGTGAAGGTGAGCGGTGTCGACACGTCCGCCCCGTACACCAAGGAGGTCACCGTCCCGGGCACCAGCACCGGCACGACACTGACCGGTGTGCCCGTCGACGGGAGCCGGTACGTCCTGACCGCGACGTCCGGGGGCGGGACGCCCACCGCGGTGCGCGGCGCCTTCGCCGACGCCGAGATCACCCCGTACCCGGCCTCCGCCGTGCGCGTCAGCGGGAACACGTTCACCTTCTCGCGGCCCGCGTCGGCCGACTGGCGCACCCTCACCGTCCTGGAGAACGGCGCCCCGAAGTCGTTCGCGACGACGTACGGATCGGGGAACAAGCCGTACATCGTGCGCGGCCGCACCACGCGCGGGGCGATGACGGTGACCATGTCCTCGGCCACCAGCAGGGTCGTCGCCGTGCTGGAGGACTACGCGGGCAACACGGTCCAGACCGTGCTCCGGGGCGGCTGAGCCCGGGGGCGGTACAGCGGACGGGAGCCCGGGGCACAGCCGCCCCGGGCTCCTGTCCGTCCGGCCGCACGCAAAGATTCGGTCACGGCCATGGACCTGGAGGGGAGAGCACGCGTACCTTCTGGACATGCCTGGACAGGTACAGAAGCATCATCGAATCGCCCGCGTTCTCGCCGACGAGATCCGCTCCGGGGTGCACTCGGACGGCAGTCGGCTGCCCGGGGAGCACGCGCTCACCCAGCGGTTCGGCGTGAGCCGGACCACGCTGCGGCAGGCGCTGCAGGTCCTCGGCGAGCAGGGGCTGATCTCCACGCACGCCGGGATCGGCTCGTTCATCACCTTCGACGGGACACCACTGGACAACCGGCTCGGCTGGGCGCAGGCGCTGGCCGAGCAGGGCATCGAACTGCCCGTGGAGGTCCTGCGCTTCGAAGAGGTGACCGATCGGGAACTGGCCCGGGAGCTGGCCCTGGAGACGACCGCGTTCATCGCGCTCGACCGGGTCCGGCGCCTCGCCGACGGGCAGGGGGTCTCGCTGGAACGCAGCCGGGTCCCCGCGGTCGGGGAACTGGCCGGGCTGGCGCGGCGCGGCCTCGGCGGCGGTTCGCTGAGCACGGCGCTCGTCGCCGCGGGCCGGGTCACCGACTCCGGCGAGGGGCTGGTCTCGGTCCGCGGGCTCGACGCGGCGGAGGCCGCCCTGCTCAACCGCTCCCCCGGGGAGTCGTTCCTCCACCTGGCCCAGGTGTACCGGGCCGCCGACGGCTCCGTCGTCGAGCAGGTCACCAGCCTGCTGGACCCGGTCCGGTTCCAACTGCACGTCCGCTCGGGCCGAGGAGGCCAACCGTGAACGATCAGCTCGACCGCGCCCTGGGCGCCTACTACGGGCTCGCCCTCGGCGACGCCATGGGCATGCCCACCCAGGTCATGTCCCGGGAGGAGGTCGTACGGGTCTACGGAACCGTCACCGGCTTCGAACCCGCCCGGCCCGACAACCCGGTCAGCGCGGGCATGCCGGCCGGGTCGGTCACCGACGACACCGACCAGGCGGTCATCGTCGGACGGCTGATCGACGAGGGGCGGGGCACCATCGATCCGCTCCGGCTCGCCCACGAGCTCCTCGCCTGGGAGAAGGAGATGAAGGCCAAGGGTTCCTTCGATCTCCTCGGCCCGTCCACCAAGGCCGCGCTGGACGCCGTCGCCCGGGGCGTCCCGGCCGCGGAGGCGGGCCGCAACGGCTCCACCAACGGCGCCGCGATGCGCGTCACCCCGGTCGGTATCGCCTTCCCCACGGAGCCGTCCGCCGGCTTCCTCGACCGGGTCGTGGAGTCCTGCCAGGTCACCCATGACACGACCGTGGGGATCGCGGGAGCGGCGGCCGTCGCCGCGGCCGTAAGCACCGGGGTCGGCGGTGGCACACTGGACGAGGCCGTCGCCGCGGCGATCGCCGCCGCGCGGGCCGGAGCCCGGCGCGGACACTGGATCGCCGGGGCGGACATCGCCACCCGGATCGAGTGGGCGTGGCAGCTGGTGCGGGACCTGCCGGAGGCCGAGGCCCTGGACCGGATCTGCGCGCTCGTCGGCACCAGCGTCGCCAGCCAGGAATCGGTGCCCGCGGCCTTCGCGGTGCTCGCGGTGGCCGGCGGGGACCCGTGGCGCAGTGCGCTGCTGGCCGCCAGTCTCGGCGGCGACTGCGACACCATCGGCGCCATCGCCGGGGCGGTCGCGGGCTCGGTCGCCGGGCTCTCGGCGCTGCCCGCCGAGGCCGTAGGGACCCTCCGTACCGTCAACGCACTCGAACTGGAGCCGCTGACCGAGCGCCTGCTCGCCCTGCGCGAGCGGGCCGTCCGCACCGGCTCCGGTCACCCGCCGGTCTCCTGACCGGCGGGCCCCGCCGCCACCGCACTCCGGCCCGCACCCGCGGGCCGGTCCCCGGGCACCGCTGCCCGCACCCACCCCGTACGTCCCTTCGCACCACGCAAGGAAGTCCGTCATGACCGCTTCGAGAACCAACGACGTTGTCGGTTCCGTGGAGACCCGAGGGATCGAGCCGGTCCCCGATGCCGAACGACACGGCCACGCCGGTCAGATGTTCTGGACCTGGTTCGCCGCCAACATCAGCATCCTCGGGCTGCCGCTCGGTGCCACGCTCGTCGCCTTCCGTGGGCTGAACATCTGGCAGGCCGCGCTGGTCGCCCTGCTCGGGTCGTTCGGTTCCTTCGCCCTGGTCGGCGCGTTGAGCCTGGCGGGCAAGAAGGGCGGAGCGCCCGCGCTCACCCTGTCCCGCGCGGTCTTCGGACAGCGGGGCAACGCCGGTCCGACCCTGATCAGCTGGCTCAGCCGGATCGGCTGGGAGACGATCACGACGACCACCGCGGCGTACGCCCTGCTGGCGCTGCTGGCCATCGCGTTCGGTGTCGGCCAGAACACCGTGCTCACCCTGGTGTGTCTGCTGGTCTTCATCGTCTGCACGCTGCTGATCAGCGGTCTCGGGCACGCCACCATCATGTGGATCAACAAGTGGGCGACCGTCGTCTTCGGTGTGCTCAACCTGATCGTGATGGGCTTCCTGGTCGCGACCGTCGAGTGGACGAAGGTGCTCGACGCGCCGGCCGGACCGACCAGCGGAGTGGTGGCGGGCATCGGCTTCATCGCCGCGGGCACCGGTATCGGCTGGGCGAACGCGGGCGCCGACTACGCCCGCTACCTGCCGCGCGAGATCCCGGGGCGGCGGCTCGTCGTAGCCTCCGCGTTCGGCGCGGGCATCCCGCTCGTGCTGCTGATCTCGCTCGGATCGCTGCTCTCCGCCGGTGACCCGGCGCTCGCCACCGCCTCCGACCCGGTCGCCGCCATCAACGCGATGCTGCCGTCCTGGATGGCGATCCCGTATCTCGTCGCGGCCTTCGGCGGGCTGCTGATGTCGAACCACCTCTCCACCTACTCGGCCGGTCTGACCATGATCACGCTGGGGCTGCGGGTGCCGCGCCCGATGGCCGTGGCCATCGACGTGGTGCTGATGTTCGCCGGCGGTGTGTACTTCATGCTGATCGCGAAGGACTTCTACGGTCCCTTCTCGACCTTCCTGACGCTGCTGGCCGTGCCGATCTCGGCGTGGATCGGGGTGATCGCGGTGGATTCCCTGCGCGGCCGTGACTACGACCCCGCGGCGCTGATGGACACCTCGCGCGGCAGCCGGTACTGGTACACCGGCGGCTTCCACGTGGGGGCGGTCGCCGGCTGGGCCGTGGCCATCGTGGCCGGTCTGCTGTTCACCGAGGCGGGGACGAGCGAGAAGGACGTCTGGTTCTCCGGTCCGCTCGCCGGCACCTGGCTCGGGGTGAACGGCCTGGGCTGGGCGATCTCGATGGCCGTCGGCGCGGGGGTGTACGCCCTCTCCGGACGCCTCGGCGGACGTCCGCGCGAGGTCGCCGCGGCGCCCGTGCTCAACGAGGCCGGCCGGTGAGCGGCCGTCTGGTCCTCGCCGGGAACGTCATCGCGGATCTGGTGATCGAGGTCCCCGCGCTGCCCGAGCGGGGTGGGGACGTCATCGGCTCGCGTACCGAGCTGACGGCGGGCGGCGGTTTCAACACCCTCACGGCGGCCCGGCGCCTCGGGACGGAGGCGGTCTTCGCCGGGCTGCACGGCACCGGGCCCTACGGAGATCTCGTCCGCGCGGCGCTGGCCGCCGAGGGGATCGAAAGCCTGCTGCCGGTCCGCACGGACGGGGACACCGGTTTCACCGTCGCCCTGGTCGACGCGGGCGGCGAGCGTACGTTCGTCACGAGCTTCGGGGTCGACGCGCGGCTGACGGAGGCGGAGACCGAGGCCGTCGCCGCGCGGCTGCGGCCGGGCGACCTGGTGCAGCTCTCCGGGTACGGCCTGGTGATGCCGGTCAACGGCCCCCTGCTGTCCCGCTTCACGGCCGCGCTGGGACCGGACGTCACGGTCTGCCTGGATCCGGCGCCGCTGGTCGCCGACATTCCCGAGGCGGTCCTGGCGCCGGTGCTGGCCCGTACGGACTGGCTCAGCGCCAACGCCCGCGAGGCCCGGCTGATGTCCGGACACGAGGACCCGGCGGCGGCCGCGACGGCGCTGCGGGAGCGGCTGGCGCCGGGCGCGGGGGTGATCGTACGGGCCGACAAGGACGGCTGCTGGCTGGCGGCCCCCGGGGAGCCCACTCTGCACGTACCGGGCTTCCCGGTCACGCCGGTCGACAGCAACGGAGCGGGCGACGCCCATGTGGGATCGTTCCTGGCGCTGCTCGCCCAGGGCAGGGATCCCCTGACGGCCGCCCGGGGCGCCAACGCGGCGGCGGCCTACGCGGTGGGCCGCCGCGGCCCGGCGACCGCACCCGACCGGGAGCGGCTGGCCGCCTTCCTGGGCGAGGACCCGCTGGCGCGGCTGCTGTTCGGGGCGGCCTGACTTCGTGTTGGTGTGACCACGCGCCGCGGGCGGGATGTCCCGGCCGCGGCGCCGGTCGTACGGGGACGTTCGCCGTCGCTGCGGCGCACGTCCCCGTACCCCGATTTCTACGGAGGTCCCGGAGGTCCTAGGCCGGCGGCGGGGGGACGACGGGCAGCAGGATGCCCTCGCCGACGACGCCGACCGCTTCCCCGAGGGCGATCTCGTGGCCGCTGTAGGCCAGCGGGTTGATGCCGTTCTTCTCGCGCCACAGGACCTGGGCGGTGTTCCAGGCGGCTTCGCGGGCAGCGGCCATGGAGAAGCCGCTCACCGCGTGCTTGAGCTTCTCGGCGTCCTGGGTGGCGACCTTGACGATCTGGATCTCGAACTCGGCGCGCACCTCCGCCTCGACGCTCGCGAGCAGGTCGTTGACCTTCTCGTAGTCCTGGTGGACCGGAGGGGTGCCGGGGGTGGTGCGGCGTTCGGCGCAGGTCTCGACGACGGCGACGGCGAGGTCGTGGTTGATGTGCGCGTTCATCCCGGCGAGGGCGAACTGGATCGGCCAGATGACGTGGTTGTCGCGGGCCCGGAACAGCGGCGCCCACGCCGCGTCGACGGGACGGCCCGCGATCGCGGCGTCGACGTTGCGCAGGTACATCCCGGCGAAGATGACGTCCATGCGCTCCAGGAACGCGCTGTCCTGGAACGTGCCTTCGGTGACGTTCCGCTTCACCAGTTCGGTGACCTTCAGGTACATGCGGTTGAAGCAGCCGACGCCGTCGCTCGGGTCGAGATCGGCGCCGATCTGCCGCATACGGACGATGGCTTCGTCGATGGTGGTGGGTGCGTTCGTGACGGTGGCCATGAATGGTTCTCCTTTGGGGGGTGCGAGGGGGTGCGAAGGGGTGCGGGGTCGGCGGGGGAACGCGGTCAGGGGAGGTTCTTCTCCAGGGCGGACAGGTAGCTGCGCATCGCGTGGTCGCGGATCCCGTCCGTGGCCGGGGCGAGGGCGTCGGCGGTCAGCCCGGCTGCACGGTCGGCGAGGCCGCCCATCAGCGTCATCGACTCGCGGATCTTTCCGTGGGAGTCGATGTGGCGCAGGGCGTCGACATGGGCGAAGACGGGCTCGGGCGGCAGCTGGGGGACGATGTCGTTGTTGTTGACGAAGCGGTACATGCGGCGGCCGAAACCCTTGTTGTACGCCGTGGCCAGGATCCGGTCGCAGGTGCGGGGCTGGCCGTAGGTGTAGACGCCGTCGGCGGTCAGCTTCGGGTCCTCCAGGTGCATCCGGGCACCGGCGAGCATGGCCAGCGCGCCGCCGAGGCTGTGCCCGGTGAACCACACGCTCTGGTTGTTCCCGCGCAGTTCGCCGAGGGCGGCGCGCACCTCGGGAAAGATCGATTCCAGCGCCTCGGCGAAGCCGTGGTGGACGTAGCCGGTGCCGCCCGGGCCGGGCCACGGCGGCGTGGTGGCGTCGGTGAGCCAGTCCTTGATCTGCTGCGGCTCCGTGCCACGGAACGCGGTGACGATCATGTCGTCGCCGGCCATGGTGTACGCCTGGGTGTCCTGCAAGGGGAACGGCGGGGTGAAGCGGGTCTCGTGGTGGCGTACCTGGTCGAAGCCCCATTCACGGGCCTGACGTTCGATGGCGGCCTCGTCCTGGTAGGCGAGTTCGGACGCCAGGGCCAGCCAGTAGGCACGCTCCGGGCTGTAGGCGGTCGAGCGCTGGTCGATCACGACGGGGGCGGTCACGGGGAGAGTTCCTTCCTTCACGGCGGCGAGGAAGGCCCGGCGACCCCACCGGTCGCACACAGCCGCTTCCGCCACGGACAGTGAGGGAAACTTCGCACCGGCACGGGCCTGGCGCCGGACCGACACGCCTGCCGGGATCCGGACGGCCTACGCCTTCCCCTGCCACCGGCGCAGCGCACCACACCGGTGGCTGACGGAACCACGGGCAGTGAGCCCTGCCCGGCCGCGGCCCTGGCGCCCCTCCCGGCACACTTCGCCCAAACGACAGACCCTAGCCCTGGACGACAGCAACCGCGAAGAGCGCGAAGGCGAGCACGATGACCGCCACCCGGACGTGGTGGAACCGGTCCCACCGTCCCATCTGCTCCTTCCAGTCCCCGGGTACGCCCTCGTGCGACCAGGTCGCGACCCGCGCGTTGATCGGCACCAGCAGCAGGACCGACATCACCACGCTCAGCACGAGCAGCGCCGTGCCCGCGCAGACGAGCGCCGCGCCCGCGCCGCCCCATGCCGACCCGGCCCACAACGCGCCGAGGACGACCGAGCCGATGTACCAGAACGGCATGATCCGGCCGAGAACCCGCGCCCCGTCGCTCCGGGCGTCGAGTCCGCCGTCGTCCGGAAGCCGGTCGAGGATCGGATTGACGAAGAACGCCACCGAGAACTCCACCCCCACCATGACCCCGACCACGACCACGGTCACCACAGCCAGTACGTCCTGCATGTGCCCTCCCCATCACTCCCTAGCAACGCTAGGACTTGATTCGATGCTAGACATAGCATCGCGCGATTGTCTAGCAGTGCTAGCATCACGTCATGTCCGTACAGGAACGCAAGGAACGCGAGCGGGCCGACCGCCACCGTCTGATCGTCTCCACAGCCCGCGAACTCGCCGAGACCCAGGGCTGGGACGCCGTCACCACACGCCGTCTCGCCGAGCGCATCGAGTACAGCCAGCCCGTGCTCTACAGCCACTTCCGCGGCAGGAACGACATCGTCGGGGCCGTCGCACTGGAAGGCTTCGCCGAACTCACCACCGCACTACGGGCCGCGGCACGCGAGGGGACCGGGGGCCGCGGCACGGCCGGCGCGCTGGCCCGCGCCTACACCGACTTCGCCGCGCGCAACCCCGCCGTCTACGACGCCATGTTCACCCTCGACAACGGCCTCCCCTACGCCGACGACGCCACCCCACCGCCGCTCCGGGACGCCTTCCAGGCCCTGCTCGGCGCACTGGCCGACCACGCGCCCCCTGACCGACCGGACCTGTTCACCGAGACGTTCTGGGCCGCGCTCCACGGGCTGGCGACCCTCACCCACACCGGACGCCTCCCCGCCGACCGGGTCGCCGACCGCCTCACCCTCCTGGTCGACCGCTTCATCCCGCACGCCCGGTGAGCCGGTCCGGGACGGCGAACGCGCGTGTGCCCGGGCCGGGTACGGGATCCGGGCCCGGGTCCGGCCCCAGCCGGGGTCAGCCGCCGCGCCGCACCCGGGCCGCCTTGCGGGCCTCCGCGAGCTTGTGGGCCTCGCTGCTCCTGCGGGACGGCCTGCCGCCGGAGCCGCTCTTCGCGTCCTTGGTGCTGCCCAGGCCACGGAACGGGGCGTTGTGGTTCTTGGGCCGCGGCGCGGCGGGCCCGCCGTCGAGGGGCGTTCCGGAGGGGGCCCTGGCGCCGGTGATCCGGCTCAGCTCCGCCTCGCCGGATCGCACGGTGGTGACCTTGGGAGCGACGTCGGCGTCCGCCATGACCTGGCTCGTCTCGCGGCGCTGTCCCGGCAGGACGAGCGTCACGACGGTGCCGGAGCGGCCGGCCCGGGCCGTCCGGCCCGCGCGGTGCAGATAGTCCTTGGGATCGGTGGCCGGGTCCACGTTGACCACGAGGTCGAGGTCGTCGACATGCAGGCCGCGCGCAGCGACGTTCGTCGCGACCAGGGCCGTGACCTGACCGTTCTTGAACTGGGCCAGGGTCCGGGTGCGCTGTGGCTGGGACTTCCCGCTGTGCAGGGCGGCGGCCGCCACCCCGCTGGCCCGCAGATGCCGCGTGAGCTGATCGACACCGTGCTTGGTGTCCAGGAACAGCAGGACACGGCCGTCCCGGGCGGCGATCTCCGTGGTCACTGCGTACCGGTCCGGGCCGTGCACGGCGAAGACGTGGTGCTCGATCGCGCGGACCGCGCTGGACGAGGGGTCCACCGAGTGGACGGCCGGGTCGCGCAGGTAGTCCCGCACCAACTGGTCTACATCGCGGTCCAGGGTGGCGGAGAACAGCATGCGCTGCCCGTCGGGACGCACCTGATCCAGGGCCTCGGTGACCTGTGGGAGGAACCCCATGTCACACATCTGGTCGGCCTCGTCCAGGACCGTGATGCGCACCTGTCCCAGCCGGCATCCCTTGCGGTCGATGAGGTCGTGCAGTCGGCCGGGCGTGGCGACGACGATCTCGGCGCCGTCCCGCAGCACGGCGGCCTGCCGTCCGACGGACACCCCGCCCACCACGGTCGCGAGCCGCAGCCGCAGCGCCTCGGCGTACGGGGTGAGCGCCTCACCGACCTGCTGGGCCAGTTCCCTGGTGGGTACCAGAACGAGCGCCAGCGGCTCCTTGGGCCGCGCGCGCCGCCCGGCCGTCCGGGCGAGCACCCCCAGGCCGAAGGCGAGGGTCTTGCCCGATCCGGTGCGGCCCCGGCCCAGGACGTCCCGTCCAGCGAGCGCGTCGGGCAGTGCCGCCGCCTGGATGGGGAAGGGCACCGTCACACCGTGCTCGTCGAGCGCCCGCAGGACTTCGGCCGGCAGCCCCAGCTCCGCGAAGGACGCCGCCGGGGGCGGAGCCGCCGTGGCGTCCGGCGCCTCGGGCATCTCATCCGGCTGCCGGGCATCGGCACGTGCTGATTCGCTCACAGAGAGCCTTCCTCCGAAGGGACCGTACCGAGGAAGGCGCGGCGGGGACGCGGCCACCGGCCGGGGAGACCGTGAACCGGGCACCGGCACAGCGACGCTGCAAACGCTCCACGCTAGCACGGGGCGCACCGCCCGGTCCGCCCACGGCCGGCGCCGCCCGGCCGCGGAACGAACGGCCGGACCCGGTTGCGCGGATCGTCGGTCGAGTGCCACGGCGTTTCCGGATCAACTCTCCGAACGCAACTCTCCGAACATGCCTTTCACAGCGCACCTTCGGTACGGCGGAAGCCGTATTGCCTCCCTATTGCGTCCCTGTGACGGGCTTTCGGACAATGACGCCATCACCGAGACGGGAGCGGGCCCATGCCGCACATCACCGCATTCGCCAGGAACCAGTGGTACGTCGCGGCCTACGGCCGCGAGGTCGGCCGGGAACTGCTCGGACGTACGATCCTCGACGAGCCGATCGCGTTCTACCGCACCGAGGCCCGCGCCGGGGCGCCCGGCGAGGTGGTCGCCCTCGCCGACCGCTGTGTGCACCGGCGTTACCCCCTGTCGGCCGGCCGGCTCGACGGCGACACCGTGGTCTGCGGCTACCACGGCTTCACGTACGACACGAGCGGGACATGTGTGTACGTCCCCGGGCAGAAACGCGTGCCGCGCACCGCCCGGGTGAGCTCCTATCCGGTGGTGGAGCAGGACTCGCTCGTCTGGGTCTGGATCGGTGACCCGGCGCTCGCCGACACCGGAGCCATACCCCGGGCGCCGCACCTGGCGGACAGCGAGAACTGGACCACGGTCGGCGGCATGGAGCCCATCGACTGCGGCTACGGGCTGCTGGTCGACAATCTGCTGGACCTCTCGCACGAGACGTATCTGCACGGCGGGTACATCGGCACCCCGGAGGTCGCCGAGACCCCGATGACCACCGAGGTCGACGAAGGCGCCGGCATCGTCCGGGTGAGCAGGCACATGGACGACGCCGCGTGCCCGCCGTTCTACGCCCGCTCCACCGGCATCGAGGGCCGCATCACCCGCTGGCAGGACATCGAGTACCACGCCCCGTGCCTTTACCTGCTGCACAGCAGGATCGCCCCGCGCGGCGTGCTCCCGCGCCCCGACGGCGGCGACCCGGACGCGTTCCACGTCGAGATCACCTACGCGATCACACCGTCCACCGACCGTCATGTCTACGACTTCTGGTCCGTCTCCCGCGACTTCGGCCACGGCGACGAGGAGATGTCGGCCTTCCTCCACGACTTCAACCGCGAGGTCGTCCGGCAGGACGTCGACGCGCTGAATCTCCTGCAGAAGGCGCTCGACACCGAGCCTCCCGGCTACCAGGAACTCAGCATCAACATCGACACCGGCGGCCTCGCCGCCCGCCGTATCCTCGCCCGCCTCGCCGCGCGGGGGGCGCGGCCGGCCGCCGCCACCGCCCCGGCGGGCTCCCGGTGAGCCGCCCGCCCGGCGCCGAGGTCTACCGGGTCGACTGGACACCGGGCAGCGACGAGCTCCACGGCACCTGCCACTGCGGGGCCGAACGGTCCGGGCAGGACCCGGTGGAGCTGTGGGAGTGGATGCTCGGCCACCCCACCGGACACGCCGCCGGCCACTCCCCCGGCGCCGCGGAGGAGGACGGGTGAGCGGCGCCGCCCCCGAACCCGAGAGCGAGCTGGTCGTCGCCGAACGCGCCGACGAGGCCGAGGGGATCGTCTCGCTGACGCTCCGCCACGCGGACGGCGGCCCCCTGCCCGCCTGGGAGCCCGGCGCCCATATCGACCTGATCCCCGGCACCGGTCCCACCCGGCAGTACTCGCTCTGCGGCGACCCCTCCGACCGGACCGCCTGGCGCATAGCGGTACGTCACGAACCGGCCGGGCGCGGCGGATCGGCGTACGTCCACGACCGGCTCACCGCCGGTACGGCGGTACGGGTCCGCGGTCCCCGTAACCACTTCGCCCTGCGGCCCGCCGCGCGCTACCTCTTCATCGCGGGCGGCATCGGGATCACACCGATCCTGCCCATGACCGCCGCCGCCGAGGCCGCGGGCGCGCGGTGGACCCTGCTGTACGGCGGCCGGACCCGCGCGTCCATGGCCTTCCTGGACCGGCTCGCGCGGTACGGGGACCGGGTGCGGCCGTCGCCGCGGGACGAGACGGGGCCGCTCGACCTGGCGTCGTACCTCGGGGCGCCGGAGCCGGGGACGCTGGTCTACTGCTGCGGCCCGGAACCCCTGCTCGACGCGGTGGCCGAACGGTGCCGCGACTGGCCCGCGGGGGCGCTGAGCGTGGAACGGTTCTCGGCCGGGGACCCCGGTCCCGCAGCGGTCTCCGGTGGGTTCGAGGTGGAGCTGGCCCGCTCCGGGCTGACCCTCACGGTGGAGCCGGGGCGCAGCATCCTGGACACCGTCGAGGCAGCCGGGGTGCCGGTGCTCTCCTCCTGCCGGGAGGGCACTTGCGGCACCTGTGAGACCGATGTGCTGGCGGGCGAGCCGGACCACCGTGACACGCTGCTCAACGCGGAGGAGCGGGCGGCCGGGGAGACGATGATGATCTGTGTCTCCCGCTGCCGGGGGCCGAGGCTGGTCCTGGATCTGTGACGCCGGCCCGCGCCGGCGCGATGCCCCGATCTGTGGCGTCGGCCCGCGCCGTTGCGCTGCCCCGCCCGCCTCGCTACAGCACTCCCTTGCGCCACTCGCGGATCAGCAGATATCCGAGGTACGCACCCCCGACGGCCAGGGTGTAGATGCCGACCGGCAGGTTCTCGAAGAGCGGCAGTTGCTGTGCGCAGAGGTCCGCGAGCACCAGCAGCAGAGCCCCCATCAAGGTGGAGAGCAGCAGACGCGGGCCCGAGCCGCGGGTGAGGCGCCGGGCGATCTGCGGGGCCGTCAGGGCGATGAAGGCGATCGGCCCCGAGACGCTGACCGCGCCGGCGGAGAGGACGATCGACAGGACGACGGCGGTGGTCTTCGTGGTCCTGGGCTCCGAGCCCAGTCCCCCGGCGATCTCGTCGCCCATCTCCGCGAGGTCGAGACGGCGCGCGATCAGCACGGTGCAGGGGGCGACGAGGAGCAGGACCAGCCAGATCGTGCCGGCGTGGTCCCAGGACCGGGCCGCCAGGCTGCCGTTGATGTAGGCGGTCAGGACGGCCGCCTTGTCGCGCTCCACGGCGTAGACGACGTACTGCGTGACCGCCGTGGCGATGGCGGCCACCCCGATACCGGCCACCACCAGGCGCCCCGGGTTGCGGAATCCGCTGCCCGTCGACACGTACACCAGCGCCATGGCGAGCACCGCGCCGGCCAGGGCGCCGAGCGGCACGGGGACGGTGCCGGGCAGCAGCAGCGCCACGATGGCGGCGCCCGCGCCGGCGCCCGCGCCCAGCCCGATCACGTCCGGGCTGCCCAGCGGGTTGCGGGTGACCGACTGGAAGAGCGCGCCGGACAGCCCGAGCGCCGCGCCCGTGCCGACCGCCACCGTCAGCCGCGGCCCGCGCAGCCGCTCCAGGACGAAGGCGTCCGTCCCGCGCGCGCCGCCGGTGACGGCGCCCGCGAGATCCGGGAGCGGGATGCCGAGCCGTCCCAGCGACAGCGTGGCGACGGCGGCGGCCACCGTCAGGACCGCCGTGACGAGGGCGATCACGACCGACCTGCGCCGTACCGGCACCGCCACCGTGCGCCCGAGGGTGAGAAAGCCGCGTGGCGCGGCGGTGCGGACCATGGTCTGACTCCCCGTCATGCGCTGCCCCATGTCCTGCCCCATGTGCTGCCCTTCATGTGCTTCCCTTCATCCCGCGTACGGCCACCAGCAGCGCGGGCGCCCCGACGAACGCCGTCACCACCCCGACCATCAGCTCCTGCGGGCGCAGGACGATCCGGCCCAGCACGTCCGCCAGGAGCAGCAGCGCGGGACCGGCGATCGCCGAGAACACGATCTGTATCCGGAAGTCGACGCCGACCACGGCGCGCACGATGTGCGGTACGGCGAGACCGA
Organism: Streptomyces sp. NPDC056987; assembly: GCF_042673865.1. NCBI lineage: Bacteria > Bacillati > Actinomycetota > Actinomycetes > Kitasatosporales > Streptomycetaceae > Streptomyces > Streptomyces sp. NPDC056987. The sequence continues at coordinate 65,112 of NZ_JBHURV010000005.1, read as the reverse complement.
CGAAGGCGATGGGGCCGACCGCGGCCGTCGCCGCCGCGCTGAGCAGGGTCGCGGCGATCAGTCCGCCGGCCCGCAGGAGCGCCGGGTGCGCGCCGAGGGAGGCGGCCGACGCGTCGCCGAGGGCGAGCGCGTTGAGGCCGGGGCCCAGCAGCAGCGCGAGGACGAGTCCGGTCGCGGCGAACGGCAGGACGGACCAGAACACGTCGAAGTCCCGGCCGCCGAGCGCGCCGACCACCCAGTAGCGGTAGCTGTCGAAGACCTTCGGTCTGCTCAGCGTCACCGCCTGGATGAACGCCATCAGCACCGCGGAGAGGACGGCTCCCGCCAGGACCAGCCGCACCAGGCTCGTACTCGCGCCCGCGGAGCCGATGACATGGACCAGCAGGCCGGCCAGCAGGGCGCCGGGCAGCGCCCACCACATGGTGTCGGAGCGGCCCGACGCGCCCAGGAAGGCCGTCGCCGCGACGATGCTCGCAGCCGCGCCGGCGTTGATCCCGAGCAGCCCCGGGTCCGCGAGGGGGTTGCGGGTGACCCCCTGCATCAGGGTGCCGGCGACGGCGAGACAGACCCCCGCCAGCACGCCGAGCGCCGTCCGCGGGTAACGGCTCTCGACGACGGTGGCGACATAGGGGTCGGCGGTCCCCGCGAGGACGTCCACGACGTCCCCGAACGAGGTGGTCCTGCTGCCGAACATCACGCTCGCGGTCCCCGCGAGGACGAGCAGGACGGCCCCGGCGAGCAGGGCGGGGACCCACCGGGCGGCCCCGGCACGCGAGGTGCCGGGGCCGCCCGTTCGGGCCGGTGCGGTGGTGGTCATCCGGTTTCCGTAGGCCTTACTTGTCGAGCTTGGCGACGGCCTCGTCGATCAGCGGGAGGTAGCGGTCGATGACCCAGGGAACGGTGAGCGGGTTGATGATGGAGGACGCGGTGACGAAGGACGTGTCGTCACTGGCGACGAGCGAGTCGCGCTCGACGGCGGGAATCGCCGCGTACAGCTTCTGTGCCTCCGTCTCCTTACGGGACTTGGCGTCCGAGTAGAAGGTGAAGACGAGGTCGCTGCCGGAGAGCTTCTCCGCGTTCTCCAGTCCGATCAGGGCCGAGTCGGTGCCCTTGGTCTCCTTGAACGTCTTCACCACCGGGTCGACGGTCAGGCCGAGGGACGAGACCATCTCGACGCGCTGCTCCTCCGGGAGGAAGACGCCGAGTGTGCCCGGGCCGGAGGTGTAGATGTACGAGAACGAGACGTCCTTGTACTTCGGCCGGGTCGCGGCGGCGTCCGCGAGCTGCTCCTCGATCGTCGAGATGAGCTTCTTCGCGTCGTCCGGCTGCCCCAGCGCCTTGGCGATGATCTCGATCTGCTCGTCCCAGTTGGTGCTCCAGGCCAGTTCGGGGTAGGCGACGGTCGGCGCGATGTCCGAGAGGATGTCGAACTGCTCCTGGGTGACCCCCGACCAGGGGGCCAGGATCACATCGGGTTCGAGTTCGGTGACGGCCTCGAAGTCGATGTCCTCCCCGCCGGCGAACTGCTTCGGCAGTTCGTCGCCGGCCTTGGTCACCGCGTCGTGGATCCACGGCAGGTAGCCGGTCTTGTCACTGCCCCACTCGTAGCTCTCGATGCCCACGGGCGTGTGGCCGAGGGCGATCGCGGTCTCCGCGGACCCCTGCCCCAGGGTCACGACCCGCTCGGGCTGTTCGGCGATCTCCGCCGATCCGAGGGCGCTCTTGATGGTGACCGGGAACGCCCCGTCACTCGTCCCGTTCCCGGCCGGGGCGGCGGACTTCGCGTCGCCCTCCGACGAACAGCCGCCGAGAACCAGGGTGAGCGCGGCGGCGGTCGCCGTGACGGCGAGGGTCCGACGACGCACGCGGGTGAACCAGGATGGCATGGGTGTTCCTCAGGTTTCGTGGGCAGCACAGATCGCAACTTCTTAGGCAAGCCTAAGCTAAGTCGGATTTTCCTTTCAACCGGCCCGCGCGCCCGCCGGTTCCGTCAGCTGTCGTCCCGCCGGACACCCACGCGGCGCTGCACGCGCAGCAGGTACTCCGTGCGGTGCAGCGGGTCGTGGTCGGTGCGCGGTCGTGCCGGGGGCGCGCCCGGGACCTGCCGGTAGTGGTCGAAGAAGTACTCCAGCACGCCCTCGCCGCTGGTCAGCGACGGAAGTTGGAGTTCGAGACCATGCACCGAAGCGGCGGGGATGTCGCCCTCCACGAGATACGAGGCGCCCCGCGGCGCCGAGGTCCTCGGGACGGCGCGCAGCCGCGCCAGTACAGGGAGCACCGCGCCGAAGAGATCGGCCGGGATGTCGAGCCGGAAGCGGTGCACCGGCTCGTACACCCGGGTGCCGGCCCGCTTCAGCGCGTCCATCAGGACCAGTGGGGTCAGGTGGCGGAAGTCGCCCGCCGTGCTCGACATGCTCTTGTCGAAGACGGCGTGGGAGTGGCTCTGCCGCGGGGCGTAGCCGGAGCGGGTCAGGGTGACCAGGCAGTCGGTGACCCGCCAGCCGTACAGCCCCTGCCCCAGGGTCTCGGTGACGGTCTCCCGCACGGCCTTGATGAACGCGTAGGGCATGGAGCCGAGTTCGACGCCGAGCCGGAACTCGACGCCGCTGCCGACGGGCGCGGGCTCGACGCGCAGACCGACGGTGGCGAGGAACGGGTTGGCGTCCTTGTCGAGGATCTCGGCGGCGGCGCCGGTGCCGGCCGGCCGCTCGATGTGGAGGGTCGTCGTCTCCCGGAACGTGACGCCGATGCCGAAGTCGTCCGCGAGCGTCGCCTGGATCACCTCCTTCTGCACCTCGCCGTAGAGCGAGACGGAGGTCTCCTGCCGTACGTCGTCCCGGCGCAGCCCGATCAGCGGGTCCTGTTCGGCGAGGCGGGCCAGCGCGAGGTGGAGTGCTCCCCGGTCGGCGGCGCGCACCGGGGTGACGACGGTCTCCAGGGTCGGCGGGGCGAAGTGGTGGGCGGACGCGGGTCCGGGGCGCGGTGTGCCGATCGTGTCGCCGATCCGGATGTCCGTGAGTCCCGCGAGCGTTCCGATCCGGCCGGCGGTGAGCGCGTCGCCGGGGACGGCGGGGCCGCGCTCGAACACACCGATCGCGGTGACCTTGCCCGTCCGCTCGGCCGCGCCCCGGGGGACGGGGTGGAGGGGCAGCCGGTCGCGTACCCGGACCGTGCCGGAGAACATCCGGACGTAGGCGATCTTCTCGCCCGCCGGGCCGCGGTCGATCTTGAAGACGGAGCCGGACACGGGTCCCCCGGAGTCACCGCCCGCCGTCGGCAGCAGTTCGGTGATCCCGGCCATCAGTGCCTCGACGCCCGCGCCGGTGATGGCCGAACCGAAGAACACCGGGTGGACGAGCGACCGCCGCGTCTGCGCCGCGAGTTCGGCGCGGAGCCGGGTGTACGGGAGGGGCGCACCGCCGTCGACGTACGCGGCCAGGAGCGCGTCGTCGTGGTCGGCGAGGAGCGCGGCCAGTTCGGCGGCGAACGCCGGGGCGTCGGGTCCGTACGGCCGGGCGTGGGCCGCGGGGGTGCCGAGCCGGCCGGCCGCGGTGAGGGCGATGCCCGACGGGGCGAGCTTCTCGGTGATGCCGCGCAGGACGCGCGCGTACCCGGCGCCCGGCCGGTCGATCTTGTTGACGAAGACGAGGGTGGGGATGCGCAGCCGCCGCAGGGCCCGCATCAGCACGCGGGTCTGTGCCTGGACGCCCTCCACGGCGGAGACGACGAGGACGGCGCCGTCGAGCACGCTCAGGACGCGTTCGACCTCGGCGATGAAGTCCGGGTGGCCTGGAGTGTCGATCAGGTTGACCGTGGTGTCGCCGACGGCGAAGGAGGCGACGGCGGACTTGATGGTGATGCCGCGCTGCCGCTCCAGCGCGAGGGAGTCGGTCTGGGTACTGCCGTCGTCGACGCTGCCGATCTCGTCGATGACGTCGGCGGCGTGGAGCAGCCGCTCGGTCAGGCTTGTCTTCCCGGCGTCAACATGCGCCAGGATTCCCAGGTTGAGCGTGTGCACGGAGTGTCATGTCCTCGGGGTAGACGGGGGTTCCTTTCGGGGTGGACATGAGAGATCCGCGCATGATCATCGCTCCTGGGTCGTCCGGTGCCGTACGGGTCGTCGGCCGCTGTGCGGGTGACGAGCGGCAGTTGATCAGAGGGCGGTCCGCGGGGGCAACCGGTTTACGAGGCGGCGGGGACACCCCGGGCGGCCGGCGCCGCGGACGGCCGGCGCCCCGGCCCGAGGGGTGTGAAGGGTCCCCGCCAAGGATTCACAGGATTCGTCCGGAACCGATTGAACACATGGCACAGTGCTTTCGTATTCAAGGATGTCCGGCTCGATGAATTGGGATCACCGGCCAAGGGATCACAGGCATCGCGATGCCCAAAAGGAGGTCACGGCCGGAGTGCCGAACGAACCGATCACCGTCACGACCGCCTACCATGTCGCGCCGGGCCGCGAAAGCGAGTTCCGCTCATGGGCGATGGCGGTGCTGGGCGCGGCGGCCCGCGTTCCGGGTTATCTGGGCGGAGGTGTCCTCGCCCCCGGGGACACCGGGGCGGAATGGCATGTCATTCACCGGTTCGACTCCGCCTATTCCACGGCGGCCTGGGAGGAGTCGGCCGCCCGGACACAGTTGGTGTCGTACGGGGATCAGCTTGCCCGGGAGACCGGGCACCGGAGGATACGAGGTCTCAGCGCCTGGTTCGAGGGACCGCCGGAGAGCGCACCGCCGGCGCCGCCCCGGCCGCCGCCGAAATGGAAGTTGTGGTTCGTGAACATGGGCGCCGTCTTTCCGCCGGTGCTCGTCTTCAACCTGACGGTGATTCCCTACTTGGGCGGTCTCAACGCACTCGTACGCACACTCATTCTCTGCCTGAGCGTGACGGCCATTGTCACCTGGGTGCTGATGCCGCGTCTTCAGCGCTTCCTCAAGAAATGGCTGTATCCCCCTCTCCAGGCGCTCCGCGGACGGCACAAACGCCGGACCGCTTGAAAGGAACGCGCGGAAACAAGGGGCACGGGACGAGGCACGGAACCGCAAGGCCCCGGAAAGACGAAAAGGAGGTGGGCCGGGTGAAGACTCTGCTCATCGACAATTACGACTCGTACACGTACAACCTGTTCCAGCTCATCGCCGAGGTCAACGGCGAGGAGCCGGTCGTGCTGCTCAACGACGCGCCGGGCGGCGCGGAGCTGGATCTGCAGAAGTTCGACAACGTCGTGGTGTCCCCGGGGCCGGGACATCCCGGCACGGCGCGCGACTTCGGTATCGGTACGGCGCTGCTCGCCCGGTCCGGAATACCCGTGCTCGGGGTCTGCCTGGGCCATCAGGGCATCGCCGTGGGCGAGTTGGCCCAGGTGGTGGCGGCGCCCCGCCCCCGGCACGGGCATCTCTCGGTCATCCGGCACGACGGCCGGGAGCTGTTCCGCGGGATACCGCAGAACTTCACCGCGGTGCGCTACCACTCCCTGGCCGTGCGCGAGCCGCTGCCGCCGACCCTGGAGGCCACCGCGTGGGCCGAGGACGGGGTGCTGATGGGGCTGCGGCACCGGACCCGGCCGATGTGGGGCGTGCAGTTCCACCCCGAGTCGATCCTCACCGAGTTCGGCCACCGGATGCTCGCCAACTTCGCGGAACTCACCGCCTCCTGGTCGCGTTCGGGCCACGCGCGGACCCGGGGACGGCGCACCGTGGCGTCCCCCCGCGCCACGGCGAAGACGAAGGTGAAGGCGGAGGCGGAAGCGGAGGCGGCCCCGGCCGGCGGGGCCCCGGCCTCCAGGGCACGGCCCCGCACCACCGGAACAGGCCGCTACCGGCTGCACAGCAGGATGATCGACACCGCCGTGGACCCCGAGGCCGCGTTCACCCGGATGAGCGCCGCCGCGCCGCGTGCGTTCTGGCTGGACAGCGCGCGGGTCGAGGCCGGACAGTCCCGCTTCTCGTTCTTCGGGGACGGCACGGGCCCACTCGCCGAGTTCGTACGGTACGACGTCGGCTCGGGTCACTGCGAGATCGAGCGGACCGGGCAGGCCGTGCATCGCGTACCGGGCAGCGTGTTCGACCATCTCGGACGCCAGCTGGCGGACCGCGCGGTGGACGCGCCCGAGCTGCCCTTCGACTTCACGGGCGGCTATGTCGGGTACTTCGGGTACGAGATGAAGGCCGAGTGCGGGTCCCCCAACCAGCACCGGGCCGAAACCCCCGACGCCTGCTGGCTGTTCGCCGACCGGATCGTGGCGGTGGACCACCAGGAGGGCACGACGTACGCGGTCGCCCTCGCCGAGAACACCCCGCACGGCACGCGGGAGGCCGCCGACTGGCTCGACTCGGCGGTGGCGGAGCTGAGTTGCGTACCCGCGGCCCACGAGCCCGCCGCGCCGCGCCCGGCCGCGGCCGAACTCGGCGCCGCCGAGCCGTGGCTGGAGCGCGACCGCAGAACCTATCTCGCCGACATCGAGTCCTGCCAACGCGAGCTGGCCGCCGGGGTGAGCTACGAGATCTGCCTCACCAACGCCGCCGATCTGCCGGCGCCGCCCGACGCGTACGACTTCTACCGGGTGCTGCGCCGCCACAACCCGGCCCCGTACGCAGCCTATCTGCGGTTCGGCGAGGTCGACGTGGCGTGCTCGTCGCCCGAGCGGTTCCTGCGGATCGGCCGGGACGGCACCGTGGAGGCCAAGCCGATCAAGGGCACGGCGCCGCGCAGCGAGCGGCCCGAGGAGGACGCCCGGCTGCGGGACTCTCTCGCCGCCGACGAGAAGACCAGGTCCGAGAACCTGATGATCGTCGATCTGCTCCGCAACGACCTGGGCCGGGTCTGCCGGACGGGCACCGTGCGGGTGCCCCGGCTGATGGCGACCGAGACCTACGCGACCGTGCACCAGCTGGTCTCCACGGTGCGGGGCGAGCTCCAGGAGGACCGGAGCGCGCTGGACTGCGTACGCGCCTGCTTCCCCGGCGGTTCGATGACCGGGGCGCCGAAGCTGCGCACCCTGGAGATCATCGACCGCCTCGAAACCCGGGCCCGCGGGGTGTACTCCGGCGCCGTCGGCTATCTGAGCTGCAACGGCGCCGCGGACCTCAACATCGTCATCCGTACGGCCGTGTTCAGCGGCGGCCGCATGCGGCTCGGGGCGGGCGGCGCCATCGTCCTCGGCTCCGACCCCGTGGCGGAGTACGACGAGATGCTGCTCAAGACCGCCGCCCCCATGCGCGCCTACCGGGACCACACGGTCCTCTCCGGCGCCCCGCACCCCGCTGTCCCCGTAGAGGAGCCGGTCCGTTGACGCCCCCCACCACCCTGCGCCTGACCCCGCGCCCCTCCGCCGCGCCACCGGATCCCCGCGCCGTCACCGACGGACACCCGGGGCGTCCGGGCACCGCCAGGAGCCGTCCGGGCAATCTGGCGGCCGACCTCGCCGACCTGGCGGAGCGGCACGGCTGGACCGACCGGCCGGCGTTCCACCAGGAGCACCGGGTCTGGACGCACGGGGAGGTGCACGACCTCGCGGCGCGCGCCGCGACCGTACTGGCCGACCGGGGGGTCGCCCCCGGTGACCGGGTGCTGCTCGCGCTCCCCGACTCCATCGCGTGGGTGACCACATTCCTCGCGCTGGCGCGGCTCGGCGCCACCGCGGTGCTGGTCAATCCCGAACTGCCGTGCTCCGACCATGCGTTCATGGCCGAGGACGCCGGGGTCACCCTGGGCGTGACCGGTCCCGGGCTGGAGGACAGGATCCCGCCGGACCGGCGGCTGTTCAGCGACCAGCTCCTGGCCCTCGCCTGCACCGCGGAACCGGCCGCCGCCCGCCCCGCCGGGTCCGGTACCCCGCTGTACATCCAGTACACGTCCGGAACGACCGGGCGCCCCAAGGGTGTGGTGCACCGCCACGGGGACCCGGAGGCGTACTACGAGTTCATCGGGAGGCGGCTGCTGCGGATCGGGCCCGACGACGTCACCCTGTCGGTCTCCAAGCTCTTCTTCGCGTACGGCTTCGGCAACGCGTTCGTCTTCCCGCTCTTCTCCGGGTCCTCCGCGGTCCTGGTCGACCGGCGCCCCTCCCCCGCCGCCGTGGACGAACTGGTGGCGCGCCACCGGGTGACCCTGCTGTACTCCGTGCCGTCGGCGTACGCGGCGCTGGTCGCCGACCGGGCGGACGGACACGCGGCGTGCTTCGCCTCCGTACGCGCCGCGGTCTCGGCCGGTGAGGGGATGCCCGCCGGGCTGGGCGAGCGGGTCTGCGAACTGCTCGGCGCGCCCGTCCTGGAGCAGATCGGCTCGACCGAGGTGGGCCACGCCTTCTGCGCCAACAGCCTCTCCCACAACGCGCCGGGGACCGTGGGCCGCCCGGTGCCGGGGTACGAGGTGCAGCTGCGGGACGGCGCCGGGGCGCCGGTGCCGGACGGCGAGGAGGGCGAACTGTGGGTCAAGGGGCCCACGGTGACCTCCGCGTACCTCAACCTGCCCGAGGACAGCGCCCGCACGGGGGCCGGCGGCTGGCTGGCCACCCGGGACCGCGCCCGGCGCGAGCCCGACGGCGCGTACCGCCATCTCGGCAGGACGGACGACATGGAGATGGTGGGCGGCATCACCGTGTCACCGCTGGAGATCGAGGCCGTGCTGCGCACGCACCCGGCGGTCCGCGAGGTCGCCGTGTCGGCCGTCACCGACGACGAGGGCGCCACCCGGCTGCGGGCGTTCGTGGTGCCGGCGGCGCCGGCCGAGGACGCCGAGGAGCTGGCCGCGGGGATCACCGCGCTCGCCAGGGAGCGGCTCGCCCCGTTCAAGGTGCCGAGGACGGTCACTGTCGTGGAGTCGCTGCCGCGCACCCCGACCGGCAAGCTCCGCCGCCATCTCGTCCGCGGGGGCTCCTGGTGAACTCAATGCGGACATACGGATGTTCAGAAAGGAACCGCCCCATGCGACAGCCTCTCCTCTCCGAGCGCGGTTTCTCGCTCGGGATGATGTTCCAGCAGGCCGCCCGCCGGTACGGCGCGGTCCCCGTCACCCTGGACCGGCCGCTGGATGTGAGCCCCGGGGCCGGGCTCGACCTCAGCTATCCCGAGCTGGCCGATCTCGTGGACGACCTCTCCGCGCGGCTCTGGGCGGCGGGCGTCAGACCGACCGAGCGGGTCGCCATCCACAAGACGGACAACGTCGACATCGTGGTGCTGGCCTGCGCGGTCTCCCGGATCGGGGCCGTGCCCGCGCTGCTCTCGCCCGGACTGCACGGCCGGGTCGCCGGTGAGCTGCTGGACCGTCTCGACCAGCCCTGGCTGCTCACCGACCGGGCCACGCTGGACGGTTCGCTGCGGGACGCGGGCGCGCCCGCGGCGGAGGCCGGCGCGCCGGGCGCCCGCGCCCCCGGGATCGCCGGGCTGGTCCGGCAGGTGCTCACCGTCGACCCGAGCGGCGGCGCCGCCGCGGAGCCGGGTGGCGCCGTACCGCTGGACACGTACGTCGGGGCGCCGCCGCACGCGCCGGTACGGCTCCACCCGCGCGAGCCCTCGCTGATCACCCACAGCTCGGGCACCACGGGGGTGCCGAAGCTGGCGGTGCACTGCGCCAACACGATGTGGAACCGGCTGGTCCCGCAGAAGGCGATGGGCTGGCCGACCCGCGGCGAGAGCGCGGCGCTGCACCTGTCCTTCGTCCACTCCCGCTTCTACCATCTCCTCGGTGTGCTGCTGCACTTCGGCAGCCCGCTGCTGCTGATCGTCGACCCCGACCCGGCGTCGGCCGGGCCGCTGCTCGCCCGGCACCGGCCCGGCATCGTCGAGACCCATCCCAACACCTTCGTGCTGTGGGAGGAGCTGGCGGACGCGCCCGGTGCGCCGCTGTCCTGGGTGCGTTCGTACGGGTCCACCTTCGACGCCATCCATCCGCGCACCGTCCGCAAGCTGCTGGGCGCCTCCCGGCGGCGCGCGCCCTGGCTCGTACAGCTCTACGGGCAGAGCGAGACGGGTCCGGTGGCGTTCCAGTGGTATTCGCGGCGCGGCGCCGCGAAGGCGGACGGCAGACGGGTGGGGACAGCGATCCCCGGCTTCACCCGGGTCCGGATAGCGGACGGCGAGGGACGCCGGGCCGCGCCCGGCGCACCGGGCCGGATCGAGGCCCGCACCCGGGGCCGCATCCTCACCTATCTCGGGGCCCAGGAGACCTACGACCGGCAACTGCGCGACGGCTGGTGGCAAATGGGGGACGTGGGGTACCGCGGCCGCTGGGGCGGGCTCTATCTGATGGACCGGGAGATCGACCTGATCGACGAGGTGAACAGCAATCTGGCGGTGGAGGACGTGCTGATGTCCCGCCTGGACGAGCTGCGCGAGGTCGTGATCGTGCCGGGCGCGGAACGCGAGCCGGTGCCGGTGGTGTGTGTCCGGGGCGACGAGCCGCTGGACACCCGGCGGTGGCGTGAGGCCACCGCGGATCTGCCCGTGATGTCGGCGCCCCTGCAGTGGCGGTTCGACGATCTGCCGAGGACGTCGACGTGGAAGATCAAACGGGTGGAGATCACGGCCATGCTCACCGAGGGTGTCCTGCCCGCCGTCCGTTTCGGAGGCTGAGATGACCTCGGTCATGGTGGTGGGCGCCGGACCCGTGGGCCTGTCGGCGGCGCTCGCGCTGCGGGCGGGCGGCCTGCCGGTCACCGTGCTGGAGGCCGATCCGAAGGGCCGCGAACGGCCGGGCAGCCGGGCCCTGTTCGTGCACCGGGAGACGTTGCAGCTGCTGGAGCGGATGCGCCCGGGGCTCGCGGCCGAGTTCGTCGCGTACGGCCGGACCTGGCACACCCGACGCACCCTGTACCGGGGGCGTGAGGTGTACGCGCGGACCTTCCCCGCGCCCTCCCCCGCGCCGGCCGGGGACGCGGCGGGCGCGGCGGCCGTGCGCGGCACACCGTTCACGAGTCTGCGGCAGGTGGACACGGAGCGGTTCCTGCTCGCGGCGTGCGAGGCCGCCGGTGTGCGCTTCGAGTGGGGGGCGCGGGTCGAACAGGTGCGGGTGTCGAAGGACCGCGTCGGCATCACCACCGGCGACGGCAAGGACTGGTCGGGCAGCCATGTGATAGCGGCCGACGGCGCCCGTTCGACGGTGCGGGCACAGCTCGACATCCCGATGCGGGGGGTCCGGTCCGAGGGCTTCCACGTGGTGGTGGACGTCGCCGACATCCCGGGCGCGGAGCTGCCCCTGGAGCGGGTGTTCCACTACGAGCATCCGGGGGCGGGCGGGCGCACGGTGATGCGGGTCCCGTTCACCGGCGGGTTCCAGATCGATCTCCAGTGCCGGGACGACGACGCGCCCGAGGCGTACGGGACGGAGGAGGCGGTACGGAGGTGGCTGCCCCGGCTGGTGGGGGAGGGTTACGACGAGCGGGTGCTGTGGGTGTCGACGTACCGCTTCCTGCGCAAGGTGGCCGCCGAGTTCACCGATCCGGGCCGCCGGGTGCTCTTCGTCGGCGAGGCGGCGCACCTCTTTCCGCCGTTCGGCGCGCGCGGCATGAACAGCGGGATCGCGGACGCGGCGGCCGCGGCCTCGGCCGTCGCCGAGGGGATCGCCACCGGGTCGGCGCGCCCCGTCGAGGAGTTCGCCGCGGCCCGGCGGGCGGCGGCGCTGTTCAACAGCGCGGCGGCGGGGGCGGCGCTCGACCACCTCCGGCCGCGGCGGGCCGTCCGGGTCAAGCAGCGCGCCGCGGCGGCGCTCTCTCCCGTACTGCCGTGGTGCGGCGAGTGGCTGGAGCGCGCGCCGTACGGTCCCCGGCACGGCTCTCCGGCCGGCGCGGGCCGCACATACTGACGACAGGCTGGGTGTGACGGACGACAGGAGGGACGACCGGATGGCGGCGACACCGACCGACCGCGCGGACGCGGTCACGGAACGGGTTCTGGGCTGGGAGCCCGGCCACGGCTTCACCGTTCTGGCGGAGCCGGCCGGGGGGCCGGCGGAGGCCGGCGGCCCGGCCGGGGCACGGGGCGCCGGCGCGTCCGGCGGGGCGCTGCCGGCGGCGGACTCGTGGCTGGTCACCGACGGGCGGGTACGGGCGCTCTCCCGGCACCGCGAGCGGTTTCTGCGCGCCTGCGCCGAGACCGTGGAGCTGCCCCACGGTCAACTGGCGGCGTTCTGGCAGGACATGACGGCCCAACTGCCGCACGAGGGGATGTGGTTCCCCCGGGTGGAACTGGCGCCGCCGGGACGTACTCCCCTGCTGAGGCTGCGGTTACGGGTCGCTCCGCCGCTCGCCTCGGGGGTGCGGGTCTGGGCGGACGGCCAACTGGACCCGCGCGCGGTCCCCCGGCGCAAGGGCCCGGACCTGGAGACGCTCGCCGGGGTACGGCGGCGGGCGGCCGCCCATGGGGCCGACGAGGCGCTGCTGACCACCGCGTCGGGGCTGGTGCTGGAGGCCGCGTACTCCAGTGTGATGTGGTGGGAGGAGGGGACGCTCTGTGTGCCCTCGCCGGCGCTTCCGGTGCTGGCGGGGGTCACCACGGCGGTCATCCGCGAACGGGCCCGGCGGGCGAGGATCCCGTTCGTCGCCCGTGACCGCACGGTGGCCGAGCTGGCCGGACGCGAGGTGTGGCTGGTCAACGCGCTGCACGGGATCCGTCCGGTGACGGCCTGGACGGGGCGGCCGATGGAGGCGGGGGCGGCGACCCGCGCGCCGGAGTGGCGGGAATGGCTGGCCGGTATCACCGAACCGCTTCCGGTGGACTGGCCGTGAACCCCGCCGAAAGGATGTCCGGCACCGGAATCTGAGCTCCGGAAGCGGGTGCCCGGGAATGCGAATGCGGATATCGCGCCGAGCCGTTCAGAAAGGCTCGGCGCGATATCCGCGTTTCTCCGTATCCCTGGTTCAGGAATTCTTGGGGACCGCCTGGTACGCACCCGGAATCATCCGGGTGGCGATGGCGATGCGGTTGTACGCGTTGATGACGGTGGCCGCCCAGATCAACGCGGCGACCTGAGCCTCCTCGAAGACGGCGGCGGCCTCCGCGTACACCGCGTCCGGCACCTGCCCGTCGTGCACCAGGGTCACGGCCTCGGTCAGCGCGAGGGCGGCACGCTCCCGCTCGTTGAAGAACGGCGTCTCCCGCCAGGCGTTCAGCGCGTAGATACGGTGCTCCGCCTCGCCCTGGGCACGGGCGTCCTTCGTGTGCATGTCGAGGCAGAAGGCGCAGCCGTTGATCTGCGAGGCGCGAATCCTGATCAGTTCCAGGATTTCCGGCTCGACCTTGGCGTCGGCCGCCGCGGAAACGGCGGCGGCGTGCAGAGCTCCCATGGCACCGGAGACGTCCGGGGTGAGTTTCTTCAGCGGTACACGGGGAACGGATTCATTGCTGGTCATGCCCCGAACTCTATTCGCAGGAAGGCCGGTCGGGGAACGGAACGGAGAAATACCGGAAGAGCTTTCCGCGGGTTCCGGGGTACGGAGGGCCGCCCGGGTCCGGCGGGGAGGCCACCCCACCGCCCGAGTGGCTGGAAACCGTCGCTCCTGGGGCGCGTCTTGGGAATCGCTTTACCCTCTGGGGTAGTTCTGGGGGCTCCCCACGCCCCGCCGGTCCTCAGCGGGGATCCGTGCAGGGAACGACAGAAGCATATGAAGGAGTGGACGCCACGATGGTGTTCAAGAAACTGCTCGGAGCCGTCGGTGTCGGCGGGCCCTCGGTCGACACGGTGCTGGACAGCACGACCGCCGTCCCCGGCGGCCCCCTGACCGGCCGGGTGCTGGTGCGCGGCGGCGGGGCGGACATGGAGATCGAGCAGATCACGCTGGATCTGGTCGCCCGTGTGGAGGCGGAGGGCGAGGACGGCGAGGCCGAGGGGACCGTCGTCTTCGACCGCGCGGTGGTTGGCGGCGGCTTCCGGCTGGCCGAGGAGAGCGAGTACGCCGTGCCGTTCTCGCTGACCCTGCCGTGGGAGACGCCGGTGACCGAGCTGCACGGCCAGCCGCTGGGCGTGGTGCTGGGCGTACGGACCGAACTGGCCGTGGCCGGAGCCCGCGACAAGGGCGATCTCGACCAGCTCCGCGTGGCGCCGCTGCCGGTCCAGGAGGCGATCCTGGAGGCTCTCGGACAGCTCGGCTGGGGTTTCAAATCAGCCGACTTGGAGCTGGGGCACATCCACGGCTCCGGCCAGCAGCTGCCCTTCTACCAGGAGCTGGAACTCACCCCGCCGGCGCAGTACGCGCACACGGTGAACGAGATCGAGGTGACGTTCCTCGCCACGCCCGGCGGGATGGAGGTCGTCATCGAGGCCGACAAGCGCGGCGGGCTCTTCTCCGGCGGCCACGACACCGTGCACCGGTTCGCCGTCTCGCACCACGACGTGGCGCGGACGGCGTGGAACACCGAGGTCGAGGGATGGATGCGGCAGATCGTCGACGCACACGCCGCGCACGCCGCGCGGGCCGGCTCGTACGGCGCCCACGGGCAGGGTGGTTACGGCGGTTACGGCCACCAGGGCGGGCACGGCGGCTACTCCGACCACGGCCATGGCGAGCACCACTCCGGTGAGCGCCGCTCCGGGCCGAGCACGGGGGCCGTGGTGGCCGGCGTCGCCGCGGGTGTGGCCGTCGGCATCGTGGGCGGCATGGTCGCGGCGGAGGTCGTCGACGAGATCGGCGACGCCTTCGAGGGCGACGAGGACGAGGGCGGGGACGAGGAGTAGCGGCCGGCGTCCGTGCCGGGGCCGGCCCCCCCCCCCCCGCCGCCCCCCCCCCCGCCGGGGGAGCACCAAAGCCCGTAGAATAATAAAAAAAACACACCCCCCAAAAAAAAAACCCACACA
>NZ_JBHURV010000005.1:0-50315 GCF_042673865.1 Streptomyces sp. NPDC056987 | reverse complement strand
TGCCGCCGCGGGGGGTGGGGCCGCGGGCGGGGGGGGGGGGGCGGGGGGGCGGGGGGCGCCCGGGGGGGGGGCCCCCCCCCCCCCCGGGGGCGCCCCCCCCGCCCCGGCGGCGGACGCACGAAGGCCCCGGCTGGACGGGGGATTCCAGCCGGGGCCGTTCGGGTGCGGTCGCGGAGGGCGGTCGCCTCTCGGCGGTTCCCGGGCGCTCGGGGGAAGGCCCGGGGACACGGTTCCCTCCGCGTCCACATATGTATGAACGGTAAACCATTGCATCGCGTTCCCGTTCCGCGCCCCGTTCTTCTATGAGACGGACCACAGTCGCGTTCCCAGCCCGGACCAGTACTCGGACCAGTACTCGGACCGGTGCCCGGAGCCGTGGCGCCGGATCAGCGGCCGGCCCCGTAGCGGCGGAAGCGCACGGCCGCGCCCGGCGGAAGCTGCCCGGCGAGGGAGAGATCGTCCGTGTGGACGACCCCGATGACCGGGTAGCCGCCGGTGACCGGATGATCGGCGAGGAAGAGGATCGGCAGCCCGTTCGGGGGCACTTGGAGCGCGCCGCGGACCATCCCCTCGGCCGGCAGTTCGTCGTGCCTCCCGCGTACGAGGGCGGGGCCGGCCAGCCGCACCCCCACCCGGTTGCTCCGGCTGGTGGCCTCCCAGCGCGCCCGGTACAGGGTCTCGCGGGACCTCGCGTCGAACCAGTCGTCCCGCGGCCCCGGCACCACCCGGAGGGTGAACTCCCGTGGCGGGGCGGCGCACGGCGCCAGATCCACGCCGGGCAGGGGCCCAGCGGCCGGCCCGACGGCCAGCACCTGACCCGCCGTCAGGGGCGGCGGGCCCAGGCCCGAGAGCAGATCGGCCGACCGGGAGCCGAGGGTGGGCGGTACGTCGAGCCCGCCCCGTACGGCGAGATAGGTGCGCAGCCCGGAGGAGGGCGGTCCCAGTTCGAGGACGTGGCCGTCGGCCGCGGCGACCGGGGAGTTCATCCCCGCGGCCGCGCCGTCGAGCCGGACCGGGCAGGGCGCTCCGGTGAGGGCGAGGTGGAGCACGCCCGGTGTCCCGTCCGGGCCGCGGGAGTGGATCCGGGCGCGCAGCCCGCCGAGGGTGATCTCCAGCGCCGCGGTGTTCTCCGGGTTGCCGAGCAGCCGGTTGGCGAGGGTGAGGGAGGCGGTGTCCGCGGCGCCGGACGCCGTCACACCGAGATGGGCCCAGCCGGGCCTGCCGAGGTCCTGGACGGTGGTCAGCGGTCCCGGGGCGAGGATCTCCAGGTGACGCCCGTTCACCGGCCGGTCTCCCGCAGCCGGACGGCCCTGCCGGGTACGAGCAGCGCCGGCGGGTCGCGTCGCTCGTCCCACAGGGTGAGCGAGGTGGTGCCCAGGAGGTGCCAGCCGCCGGGTGAGGGTCGGGGGTAGACGCCGGTGAAGCCGCCCGCCACGGCGACGGAGCCCGCCGGCACCTCGGTGCGGGGCTCCGCGCGGCGGTCCAGCGCGAGCAGCGGGTCGGTGCCGGTCAGATAGCCGAAGCCGGGCGCGAATCCGGCGAAGGCCACGGTGTACCGGGGCGCGGTGTGACGGGCGATCACCTCGGCCTGGGTCAGCCCGGTGCGCCGCGCCACCTCGTCGAGGTCGGCGCCGTCGTACCGTACGGGAACGGTCAGTTCGCCGTGGGGGCCGGCCGTGGGAGGCCGTACGGTACGGGGCGCCCGGGCGCGGCGGATCACCTCGCGGGCGAGCGCCTCGTGCCCGGTGACCCCTGGGTCGTAGGTGATCAGCAGGGTGCGCGCGGCGGCGACCAGGTCCCGTACGCCGCGCGGTGTGTCGTCCGCCAGCGCGGCGCGCAGGGCGAGGACGGCGTCGAGCCCGTCGAGTTCGGCGAGGAGCGCCGCGCTGCCCATGGGCCGCAGAACGGGGCCGGCCGGCGCGGTCATCGCGCGGTGAAGGGCCGGGGGCCGTGGCCCGTACGGGTGAGGGTGTCGCGGAGGCGGCGGGCGATCTCCACCGCGCTCGGGGTGTCGCCGTGGACGCAGAGGGAGTCGGCGCGGACGGGGACGTCGGTGCCGTCGACGGCCTGGACCACTCCCTCGGTGACCAGGCGCAGGGAGCGCGCCACGATCACCTCGGGGTCGTGCAGTACGGCGCCGGACGCACGGCGGGGGACGAGGGTGCCCCGGGGGGTGTACGCGCGGTCGGCGAACGCCTCCTGGAAGCAGGGCAGTCCGGCGCGGTCCGCGTGGCGCAGCCAGGCGCTGCCGGGCAGTCCGAGCACCGGCAGTGCGGGGTCGTAGCGGTGCACGGCCTCGGCCACGGCGGCGGCCTGCTCCTCGTGGTGGACGATCGCGTTGTAGAGGGCGCCATGGGGTTTGACGTAGGTGACACGGGTGCCGGCGAGGCGGGCGAAGCCGTCGAGGGCGGCGATCTGGTAGACGACGTCGTTGACGAGTTCCGGCGGGTCGACGTCGATGAAGCGGCGGCCGAAGCCGGGCAGGTCGCGGTAGCCGACCTGGGCGCCGATCGCGACACCGCGGCGGGCCGCCGCCTCGCAGACGCGCCGCATCACGGTCGGGTCGCCGGCGTGGAAGCCGCAGGCGACGTTGGCGCTGGTGACGAGGGTGAGGAGGGCGTCGTCGTCGCCGAGGCGCCAGGCACCGAAGCCCTCGCCGAGGTCGCTGTTGAGGTCGATCGTCATGGACACACCTGCCAGGTCGGGAGGTTCCGGTTGCGGTCGGGGTTCCGGTCGCTGCTGCGGTTGCGGTTGCGGTCGCTGCTGCGGTCGGGGTGACGGTTGCGGTTGCGGTCGGGGTTCCGATTGCCTTTGCCGTTGCGGTCGGGGTTCCGATTGCCGTTGCGGTCGCGGGGACGGTTCCATCATGTCGGTCCGCGCGGCCCCCTCCCGCGCCCCGCGCCGTACGCTCCGGCCCGGTGGCGGCGCCGGGTTCTTTTCCGCGCCGCACACATTGACCGGTTGACGTGTCCATGCAACGCTCCGATGGGAGCGCTCCCATCACCCGTGCCCCCACCCCGTGTTCGAGCCGCCTGCGAAGGGGACCCCCACCATGCCCGTTCCGACGTATCCGCTCCGCGGTCCGCGCCGTACCGTCTCCTGGCTCGCCGCCGCGGCGCTC
Organism: Streptomyces sp. NPDC056987; assembly: GCF_042673865.1. Classification (NCBI taxonomy): domain Bacteria; kingdom Bacillati; phylum Actinomycetota; class Actinomycetes; order Kitasatosporales; family Streptomycetaceae; genus Streptomyces; species Streptomyces sp. NPDC056987. The sequence goes on along the minus strand of NZ_JBHURV010000005.1, from coordinate 47,194 downwards.
TCGGCCGCGCTGCTGGTCACCGGTCCCGCGACCACGTCCGCCGTCGGCGCCGACGTCTCCGGGGGCGCCCGGTCCGCCGCCGCGGACACCCCGGTGCGCGCCAATCAGCTCGGCTATCTGCCGGACGGCCCCAAGCGCGCCACCGTCGTGACCGCGTCGGCCGCGCCGCTCACCTGGCAGCTCAGAAACGCCGCGGGCGCGGTCGTCGCCTCCGGGACCACCACCGTCCGGGGCACCGACACCGCCTCGCGCGACGCCACCCATCTCGCGGACTTCTCCTCCTACACGGGGACGGGAAGCAACTTCACCCTCTCCGTGGACGGGCGGAGCAGCCATCCCTTCGCCATCGGCACCGGGCTCTACCGGGCGCTGCGTTCGGACGCGATGTCCTTCTTCCACCAGCAGCGCAGCGGTATCGCGATCGACGCGTCGCTCGCGGGCACGGGGTACGGGCGGCCCGCCGGACATCTCGGGGTCGCGCCGAACAAGGGCGACACGAGCGTGCCCTGCCAGGCCGGGGTCTGCGACTACAGCCGCGATGTGCGGGGCGGCTGGTACGACGCGGGGGACCACGGCAAGTACGTCGTCAACGGGGGCCTCTCCACCTGGCTGATGGTCAACACGTACGAACGCGCCGGACGGGCCGGTACGGCCGGGGCGCTGGGCGACTCCACGCTCCGGATCCCGGAGCGCGGCAACGGCGTCCCCGACGTGCTGGACGAGGCGCGCTGGGAGCTGGACTTCCTGATACGGATGCAGGTACCGGCGGACAAACCGCGCGCGGGGATGGCGTTCCACAAGATCCATGACGCCGCCTGGACGGCGCTGCCCACCCGGCCCGAGCAGGACGGCCAGCAGCGGGAGCTGCATCGCCCGTCGACGGCGGCGACCCTCAACCTGGCGGCCACCGCCGCCCAGTGCGCCCGGGTCTATGCCCCGTACGACGCGGCGTTCGCGGCCCGTTGCCTGGATTCGGCCCGGCGCGCCTGGACGGCGGCCCGCGCCAACCCGGCGCTGATCGCGCCGGATTCGGACGGGACGGGCGGTGGCGCCTACGGCGACGCGACGGTGAGCGACGAGTTCTACTGGGCCGCCGCCGAGCTGTACGCGACGACCGGGGAGGCCGCGTACCGCGACGCCGTCACCACCTCGCCCTGGCACACCTCCGCGGGCGCCCTCACCGCGTTCGGGTTCGGCTGGGCCGACACGGCGGCGCTCGGCCGGCTCACCCTCGCCACCGTGCCCACCGGGCTGGCCGCGTCCGACACGGCCCGGATCCGCGCCTCGGTGACCGCGGCCGCCGACGGCCACCTCGCCACGATGGCGGGCCAGGGGTACGCGGTACCGCTCCCCGCGAGCGGGTACGTGTGGGGCTCGAACGGCCAGGTCGCCAACAACGCGGTGGTGCTGGCCGTGGCGTACGACCTGACGGGCGGGCAGCGCTACCGCGCCGGGGCGATCGAGACGCTCGACTACCTGCTGGGCCGCAACGCGCTCGACCTGTCCTACGTCACCGGGTACGGCGAGCGGTCGTCGCAGAACCAGCACCACCGGTTCTGGGCGCACCAGGCGGACCCGTCGCTCCCCCGCCCGCCGGCGGGCTCGCTCGCGGGCGGGCCCAACGCGGGGCTTCAGGACCCGGTCGCGCAGGAGCGGCTGCCCGGGTGCGCGCCCGCCGCCTGCTACATCGACGACATCGGCTCGTACTCCACCAACGAGGTGGCGGTCAACTGGAACGCCCCGCTGGTGTGGCTCGCGGCCTTCGCCGCCGAGCCGTCCACCCGCGGCTGAACCGCCCCCGCGTGTGGCTGAGCGGTGCCGCGCCGTGCGGAGACGGGCCCCCGAGCGTGTCGGGGGCCCGTCTCCCGGTGGGTGCTCAGGCGTGGAAGGAGTGCTCCGTCGTGGACCGGTAGGTGTCCCCCGGACGCAGGACGGTCGAGGGGAACGAGGGCTGGTTCGGGGAGTCGGGGAAGTGCTGGGTCTCCAGGCACAGGCCGTCGCCCTGCCGGTAGATCCGGCCCGAGGTGCCGGTCAGGGTACCGACGAGGAAGTTCCCCGAGTAGAACTGCACCCCCGGCTCGGTCGTCGCGATCCGTACCGTGCGCCCGGAGCCCGGGTCCCGGAGGGTGGCCGCGGGCCGGGGCGCGGCGGTGAGGCCCTTGTCGAGCACCCAGTTGTGGTCGAAGCCCTGGCCGCGCACGAGCTGGGGGTGGCCCGCGCGGATGTCCCGGCCCACGGGCTTGCCCGTACGGAAGTCGAAGGGCGTCCCGGCCACCCTCGCCAGCTCCCCCGTCGGGATCAGGGTGGTGTCGACGGGGGTGAAGCGGGAGGCCTCCAGGGTCAGTTCATGGCCGTACACATCGCCGCTCCCCTCCCCGGCGAGGTTGAAGTAGGTGTGGTTGGTGAGGTTGACGACGGTGGCCCGGTCCGTGGTGGCCGCGTAGTCGATGCGCCAGGTGCCCCGCGGTGTGAGGGTGTACGTCACCTTCGCCTTGAGGGTGCCGGGGAAGCCCATCTCTCCGTCGGGGCTGATGTGGCGCAGGACGAGGCCCACCCCGGTGGTGTCCGTAAAAGGCTCGACGTCCCAGACTCTCTTGTCGAACCCCTTGGTGCCGCCGTGCAGGGTGTTCGGCCCGTCGTTCAGGGGGAGTTGGTGGGTCCGGCCGTCGAGGGTGAAGCGGCCCCCGGCGATCCGGTTCCCGTACCGCCCGATCAGGGCGCCGAAGAAGGTGGTCGCCGTGAGGTAGTCGTCCAGGTTGTCGAAGCCGAGGGAGACGTTCGTGGAGCGGCCGCGGCGGTCGGGGATCTCCAGGGACTGGACGATGCCGCCGTAGCTGAGCACCTTGAGCCGGGTGCCGCCGTTCTCCAGGGTCCAGCGGTGCACCTTGGTGCCGTCGGCGAGCCGGCCGAAGAGCTCGCGGGTGGGGGCCCTGCCCCCCGAGGCGGCCCGGGCCTGGCCGGTCACGGCGGCGGTGAGGCCGACCGCGGCGGCGCCCGCTAGCACGGTGCGTCTGGACGCCGGGCCGGCGCCCGTCCGGTGGCGGTCCTTCGTCGCTTCCGCTTCTGTGTGCAGCGGCTCAGTGGTCATGCGTGCGGCTCCTGACAGAGGGGATGAGAGGTGTGGGTGGTGGAGGTCGTACGGCGCCCCGTTGGCGGCCCGCGGAACGGTGGGTGTCACCGCAGTCCCAGGCGTACGAAGGTGATCGAGTTCGGCGGGAAGGTGTGGGTGAAGCGCGCGCCGGCCCCGGTGAGGGTGGAGGTGCGCGGTGTGATCGGCTGCTCGTCGGCGGTGTTGACGGCGTCCGGGTCGCCGCTGAGGGTGGTCAGCCGCGCGGTGGACGCGACGCGGGTGGACCGGCCGAGGTCGATGGTGGTGCGGGCCGCGGCGTCCTGGGCGTTGACGACCTTGACGACGAGGTCCTTCCCGTCGCGCGTGACGACCTGCCGGAAGGGTTCGGCCACCTTGTCGTCGGTGAAGCTGCCCCACTCCTCGCCGTCGAGGAAGAGGGTGACCTCGCGGTCCCGGACCGAGACACGCAGGTCGTACGCGCGGCCGGTCTCGATCGTCGTGCTGTCCTCGGTCATCGACTGCTTGGCGCCGCCGACCGCCTTCTCCACGGCGGAGCGGGTGTTGTTCCAGCCGCCGAGGTTCCACCAGTAGTAGTTCCCGGTGTCCTTGACGCCGAAGGCGACCAGGAAGCCCTCCTTGCCGGAGCGCTTGGTGGCCTTCACGTTCAGGTCGTAGTTCCGCCAGGCCGGGTCGCCCGCCGTGACCAGGGTGTTCTCGGCCACCGCGTCGGACTGGACGTAACGGCCGTCCTCGACGGTCCAGGCGCCGGCGCCCGCCGCCTTCGTCCAGCGGCCGTCGCCGTCGGAGAAGTCGTCGTCGAGGAGTGTGGTGCCGTCCTCGCCGGTGACGCGTACGTCGTCGTAGGCGGCGCTGGTGGCCCAGGTGGAGAGGCCGACGGCGCCCTCGATCGGGCCGGAGAGCGCCGGGGTGGTACTCGCCGTGCTCGGGACGACCCGGTCCCCGGTGTTCGTCATGAACAGCTTCTGCGTCTCGTAGCTGGTCGAGCCCCAGGACCGGGTGTTGTCGAACCAGATCATGTCGGGCCGCCACTGCACGGCGCCGGTGTGGGCCAGCAGCGGGGCGTACGAGGCGAGTTTGACGACGTCCGCGTTGCGTTCGAGGCCGGTCATGAAGGCGGCTTCGGCGAGCGCGTTGCGGAAGCGGTTGTCCTGGGAGGCGTACTCGCCGAGGAACACCTTGGGCCCCGAGCGGTCGTAGCCGTCGTAGCGGTCGTTGTTCTCCAGGAACCACTGCGGGCTGCGGTAGTAGTGCTCGTCTACCATGTCGACCTTCGCGTCCCGGTTGAGCTGCCAGGCCCGGTCGAAGGTGGTACCGCTCGCGTCGGGGCCGGAGTTGGAGATGACGGTGATGTCCGGGTACCGGGCCTCGACTGCCTTCCTGAACTCGGTGAAGCGCTCGAAGAACGCGTCGGGCAGGTTCTCCTCGTTGCCGACCTCGATATGGGTGAGGCCGAAGGGCTTCGGATGCCCCATGGCCGCCCGTTTCCTGCCCCAGGCCGAGGTGGCCGGGCCGTTGGCGAACTCGATCAGGTCCAGGGTGTCCTGGACGTGGCGCCGCAGCAGGGCCGGGTCGTCGGTCACCTGGTTCTGGCCGCATCCGGTGACGAGGGCGGGCACCACCGGCAGGGCCATCGCGCCGATGTCCTCGGCGTACTGGAAGTACTCGTAGTAGCCGAGTCCGTAACTCTGGTTGTAGCCCCAGAAGTTGGCGTTGGTCGCGCGCTGCTCGACCGGTCCGATCGTGTCCTTCCACTGGTAGGACCGCTTGCGCTGCCAGCCCGACTCCTCGTCGTACCCCTCATGGCTGCCGGTGTTGACGAGGCAGCCGCCGGGGAAGCGGACGAACCCGGGCTTCAGGGCGGCGATCTTCTCGGCGAGGTCCTTGCGCAGTCCGCCGGGGCGGCCCTTGTAGGTGTCCCGGGGGAAGAGCGAGACCATGTCGAGCCGTACGGTGCCGGTGCCGCCCGCGGTGACGGCGAGGCGCCCCGCGGTGCTCGTGGCGGTGGCGGTGAGGGTGGCGGTGTACCGGGTCCAGGTGTCGCCGCGCGCGGTGACGCGCAGCGGGGGCGCGAGGGCGGCGCCGTCGGCGTCGCGCAGGGCGAGTGTGAGGGGGGTGCCGGCGGGCCGGTCGGTGCGCGCCCACACGGAGACGTCGTACCGCTTGCCCTCGGCCACCGCGATCCCGGTGCTGTAGCCGGAGTTGACGACGCCGGTGCCCTCGGCCGACCCGTCGGGGTCCAGCCGCAGATAGGTCCGGTTGCGCTCGTGGAGTCGGTCGCCGTCGTCGACGGCGGTGACCGTGCCGGTGCCGGTGGGGGTCCACGCGGTCATCGGTGTGTAGGAGGCGTTGTCGGCCCGGCTGTACTCGAACGACCGGTTCTGGACGAGTTCGGCGTACAGGCCGCCGTCCGCGGCGCGGTTGATGTCCTCGTAGAAGACGCCGTACATGGTGTCGTCGATCCGGGGGCCCGTACCGCGGGTGTCGATGTCGAGCGTGTAGTCGGTGGTGTCCTGGGCGGTGTTCACGGCGGTGTCCCGCGCCGTCTCCCGCGCGGCACTCGCGGGCGCCTGGAGCGCGTTGGCCGTCACCAGGAGCGCCACGGCCGTGAGAGCCGGCCTCCAGCGTGTGCGTGGCATGAGTGTCTGCGGCTCCTCGTTCGATATCTCGGACGATGGTCAGAACTTCGAACGGCAAGATAGGGAGGAGCGTGCGGAGGCGTCAATGGTTCGCGCAGAGCCGGATGAATCCGGGGTGGCGGAGTGCGGACGCGCCGATGCCCGGACCGGTGTGGTCCGGGCATCGGTGTGCCGACTCGGCGGTGCCGCACGGCAGTTGGGGCCAGAGGCGAGGAGTGTGCCCGGGCCCCGGGTCAGATGTCCAGGACGTCGCGGGTGTGGACCGGCAGCCCGGTGGCGAGGGACTCGTTGGCGGCCAGGCCGGTCACCAGCGACCGGGCGCCGTCGGCGGCGTCCGCCGCCCGCCCCAGCGCGTCGGAGCCGTCCCCGGGTGCGCCGAAGAGGTCGGCGAGCATCCGTACGTCCCCGCCTCCGTGGCCGCCCTCCCCGGTCGCCACCTTCACCTCGCGCGGCTCCGCCCAGAAGGGCCGGAGCAGCAGCTCCGTCCGCCCCGCGGTGTCGCCCACCGCCGCCCCGTGCAGCACGGCGCCGCCGCCCGCCGCGCGCGCGGCGGGCCGGGCCCAGGTGGACTCCTCGACCAGCAGCTCCAGCCGGCCCCGGCTCCCGTTGAACGCGATCCGGTATCCCTCCCAGGGGGCGTACGCCGTGAGGTGGTAGGTCAGGGTCGCCCCCGACGCGTACCGCACCAGGACCGCCATGTCGTCCTCGATGGTGACCCCGGGGCCGAACACGTTCTGGTCGCGGTGGTAGCCGTCCTCGCCCTCCGCGTCCAGGTAGAGGGAGGTGAGCGCGGGTGAGTCCGTCAGCCGCACCGCGAAGGGGTCGTCCTCGGCGGCCGGGGCGCCGTGGGCCCGGTCGTACTCCCGGGCCAGCCCCCGGCGCCGCCCGTTCTCGGCGCCGTAGAAGAACAGGCCGCCCTGTGCGAAGACCGTCCGCGGGGTGCTGTCCAGCCACCAGTTGACCAGGTCGAAGTGGTGGGTCGCCTTGTGCACCAGCAGGCCGCCGGAGTTCGCCTTCTCCCGGTGCCACCGCCGGAAGTAGTCCGCGCCGTGCCGCAGGTCCAGCAGCCACTCGAAGTGGACCGAGCCCACCTCTCCGATCGCGCCCGAGGCGAGGGTCTCCCGTACCGCCGCGTGCACCGGGTTGTACCGGTAGTTGAACGCCACCCGTACCTCGCGCCCCGTCCGCCGCCGGGCGTCGAGGATCCGCCGCGCCTTGGCCGCGTCCGTCGTCATCGGCTTCTCGGTCACCACGTCGCACCCGGCCTCCAGGGCCTCGACGATGTACCGGTCGTGCGTACGGTCCACGCTGCACACCACCACCAGGTCCACCCGCTCGCGGCGCAGCATCTCCCCGAACGCGTCGGCGCCGTAGGCGGGTACGGGCGGCAGCCCCGGGCGCGCGGCGGCCAGCCACTCGTTGTGGACGGCCATCCGGTGCCCGTTGACGTCGCAGAACCCCACCAGTTCCACGCGGTCCGCGTACTCCCCCGCCAGCGCCTCGGTGAACAACTGCGCCCGGGCGCCCAGACCCACCACGGCACAGCGACGACGACGCACGGTGGGGTCCTGCATGGGGATCTCCGCTCGCTCGGGTGAGGATCCCGGGTCGGGAGTCCGGGATCTCCGCGGCAACGATTGCATGCCGGCGCGTCACCGACAAGGGCGCCCTCCGGCGGTGTGTTCGCTGCTGATTCCGGAGATTTCATTGACTCGATCGTTCTTGCGGGCGTAACTTCCCGGCCAGTTGGAAACTGACTGGCAACGTTTGCAGACACTCGCTCCCCCCTCGACCGAAGGGCTCGGAAGTGCGCAGGTCAGCCCCGGCCGACGACGGCCGTCGACCCCCGTACCACGAGGTGGGTCGGCAGGACGCGCTGCAGGGGTTCGGCGCCTTCGACGGCCGGGGTTCCCAGGATCCGGAAGAGCAGGTCGACGGCGGCCCGCGAGCCGTGCGACTTGGGTACGGAGACGGTGGTCAGCGGCGGGGCTGCCATTCCGGACAGGGCGATGTCGTCGCAGCCGACCACGCTCATCTCCTCCGGCACCCGGACGCCCCGCGCGGTGAACCGGCTGATCAGTCCGAACGCAACGATGTCGTTGAAGGCCACCACCGCGCTCGCGCCGCTGGCCAGCACCACGTCGGCCGCGCCGGTGATGCCCCCGTCGAAGTGCGGCGCGACGCTCCCGACATGGACGATCTCGACCTTGCCGGTCTCGGCCATGGCCTCGATCCCGGCCGCGCGTTCACGCGCCGCCCAGGTGGAGCGCGGCCCGCCCACGTAGGCGATCCTGCGGTGTCCGAGGGCGTGCAGATGGGTGAGCGCGTCGCCCATGCCCTCGACGAGATCGGCGGTGACACTCGCGAAGCCGGGCTCCTTGCGGTGCAGCAGCACGATCGGCTTGGCGGTCAGGGCGGGCAGCGACGCCAGCTCCTCGCCGCTGAGGTGCGGGGAGCACAGCACGATGCCGTCGACCTCCGGGGCCAGGGTGCGGATCGCGTCCAGCTCCAGGCCCTCGTCGCGCTCGGCGTCGCTGACGAACACGGCGTGGCCGAGTCCGCGCGCCCGCGCCTGCACCCCCTTGCAGATGTCCGCGAAGAACGGGTTCAGCAGATCCGGCACGATCAGTCCGAGGTGCCCCGTACGCCCGGTGATCAGGCCGCGTGCCGAAGGGTTCGGCTGATAGCCGAGCCGGTCCGCCGCGGCCCGTACCCGCTCGCGCGTCGCCTCGCTCACCGTTCCGCCGGGCGCCAGCGCCCGGGACACCGTGGACGGGGAGACCCCGGCCACCTTCGCGACCTCTCGAATCGTCACCTGCACGCCCCGAAGGTTGACACCCCGCACCACCGGCGTCAATGAAGATCGGTTTCCATCCGAGGAGCACCGCATGGACCAGTCCCCCGCCCGTCTGCGCGCCGCCGTCGTCGGCACGGGCGCCATCGTCACCGGAAGCCATCTCTCCGCCCTCCGCTCCCACGCCGGCCGGATCGAGCTGGTCGCCGCGGTCGACGTGGACCAGGAACGGCTGGACGCGTTCCGCGCGACGGCCGCCGACGGCGGAATGACGGTCGAGGGGTTCGGCTCGCTCGACGCGATGCTCGGCGCCGTCCGCCCCGACCTGGTCCTCATCGGCACCCCGCCCTCCCTGCACCGCGCGCAGACGGTCGCCGCGCTGGAGGCGGGCGCCTGGGTGCTGTGCGAGAAGCCGCTGACCCTGACGCTGGCGGAGTACGACGAGATCGCCGCGGCCGAGGCGGCGTCCGGGGCGTACGCCTCGGTGGTCTTCCAGCACCGGTACGGCTCCGGGGCGGCGCACGCCCGGGAGCTGATCGCGGGCGGCGAACTGGGCGCCCCGCTGGTCGCGCACTGCCAGACCACCTGGCACCGCGACAGCGCGTACTACGCGGTGCCGTGGCGCGGCCGGTGGTCCAGCGAGGGCGGCGGCCCCACGATGGGGCACGGCATCCACCAGTACGACCTGCTGCTGCATCTGCTGGGCGACTGGACCGAGATCCGCGCCATGGCGTCCCGGCTGGTCCACGACACGGAGAGCGAGGATGTCTCGACGGCGCTGGTGCGGTTCGCGAACGGCGCCCTCGCCACCGTCGTCAACAGTGTCCTGTCGCCGGACGAGGTGAGCCGGATCCGGATCGACTGCGCCGACGCCACGGTCGAGCTGACGCACCTTTACGGCCATACGAACGCGGACTGGGTCTACACCCCGGCCCCGCATGTCGGGGCGGAGCGGGCCGACGCCTGGCGCACCCCGGCGGCGGATGTGCCCAGCTCGCACGCGGCCCAACTGGGCGCCGTACTCGACGCGATGGCGGCCGGGGTCCGGCCGCCGGGCAGCGGCGCCGACGCGCGGCGCACGGTCGAATTCGCCGCGGCACTCTACAAGGCGGCGTTCAGTGGGCAGCCTGTGCACGCGGGCGGGATCACCCCCACCGACCCCTACTACACGGCCATGCACGGCGGCCACCCCGACTGGAGCCCCCAGCGATGACGATTCAGGTCACCCACACCCACGGCGAGCGGATCTCGGTCCGCCACGGCGGCGTCGAGCTGCTGTCCTACGTCTACCGGCCCGATCCAGACCCCTTCGAGGCGCGGAAACCGTACATCCATCCCCTGCGCACCCTCGCGGGCCGCCCGGTCACCGGCTACCGCCCCAACGACCACCGGTGGCACAAGGGGCTGCAGATGACGGCCAGCCATCTGTCCGGGCAGAACTTCTGGGGCGGCAACTCGTACGTCCACGGCGAGGGGTATCTGCCGATCCGCGAGCGGGTCGGTTCGATGCGCCACGACGGTTTCCCCGTCTTCGCGGTGGAGGAGAACCGGTTCGGCTTCGCCGAGGACCTCACCTGGGTGGAGAACGGCGGCGCCGAGTGGGCCCGTGAGGAGCGCGGCATCACCGTCCACTCGGTGGACGAGGACGCCGGCGCCTGGGCGCTGGACTGGACGATCCGGCTGACGAACCTGCGCGCCGAGCCGCTGCTGTTCGGCTCGCCGACCACCGCGGGGCGCGAGATGGCCGGGTACACCGGGCTCCAGTGGCGCGGCCCCCGCGACTTCACCGGCGGCGCCGTCCTCGGCCCGCCCGGCGCGGGTGAGCCCGAACCGGAGAACCTGATGGGGACGCAGGGCCCCTGGCTGGCCTTCACCGGCGAGCACGACGACGTGGACGGGCACTCCACGCTGGTCTTCGCGCACGCGCCGGAGAACGACGAGGACAACGGCGCGATCCACGCCTCGCACTGGTTCGTACGCTCCGAGCCCATCCCGACCGTGGCGTTCTCCTGGGCGTTCTTCGAGGAGTTCGCGCTCCCGCCGGGCGAGTCCTTCGCGTACCGCTACCGGGTGGTCGTCGCCGACGGCGCCTGGGACCGCGAGCGGGTCGGCGCGCACCTCAAGGGCCTGCCGTGGTGAGCCTGCCGCACCCGCTGCCGGGGGCCGTCGGGCTCTCGCACCTGAGCGCCTACGACTGGGAGGCGGCCGACGGGGTGTGCGGCGGCAGCCCGCATCTGCACCTGGTGTGCACGGAGGCGTATGTCGTCACGGGCGGCCGGGGCGCGGTGCAGACGCTGTCGCCCGATGGCTACCGGGAGACGCCGCTGGAGCCCGGCGCCGTGGCCTGGTTCACGCCGGGCACCGTGCACCGCATGGTGCAGGGCGGCGGGCTGCGCATCACGGTCCTGATGCAGAACAGCGGTCTGCCGGAGGCCGGCGACGCCGTCTTCACCTTTCCGCCCGACTATCTCGCCGACCCCGAACGGTACGCCGCCGCGGCGACGCTGCCCGCGAAGTCCGGCCCCGAGGCGGAGGCCGCCGCGCGGAAGCGCAGGGATCTCGCCGTGAGCGGCTATCTGGTCCTGCGGGAGGCGCTGGAGGCGGGTGACAACGGCCCGTACCGGGAGTTCCAGCGGGCCGCGGCCCGGCTGATCCGCCCCAAGGTGGCCGCGTGGCGGGAGCTGTGGCGGGCCGGCGCGCTGGCGACGGCGGAGCGCACGGGCGCGCAGCTCGACGCGCTGGAGGCCGGGGAGCCGGAGTATCTGGCCGGTTCACGGGCGTACGACAGCGGTCCCAGCCGGCTGGGCGGTTACGGCATGTGCGGGCGCCGCGACGAGTACGAGCTGCCCGGGACGACCCTCCCGCAGCCGGGCGCGTAACCACCGCACACCAGCACGTACAGGGAAAGGAGAAGTGAGTCCAGCATGCCCGGAAACAGGACGACGAGGTCCTGCGCGCTCCTCGTGACGCTCACGCTCACCGCCCTGCTCACCGCCTGCGGCGGGGGCGAGGGGACGAGCACCGGCGGGAAGGTGACCCTGCGCTACACCTGGTGGGGGAACCCCGACCGGGCGGCCCGTACCGATGAGGCCGTCGCGCTGTTCGAGAGCAGGCACCCGGGGATCGTCGTGCAGACGTCGTTCGCCGGCTACGACGCGTACAAGCAGAAGCTGGCCACGCAGGCGGCCGGCGGCGACGCGCCCGATGTGATGCAGCTCGACTACCGGATGATCGACCAGTACGCGACGGGCGGGGTCCTGCTGGACCTCGGTACGCAGCCGAAGGCCCTGCGGACGGACGAGATCGACCCGGGGCTGCTGGCCACCGGGGCGGTGGACGGCACGCAGTACGCGCTCGTGCAGGCGCGCGGCACGGAGGCCGTCGTGTACGACGCGAAGGAGTGGCGGGCGGCCGGGGTCGCCCCGCCGCGGGCGGGCTGGACCTGGAACGACTGGGCGGACGCGGTACGGCAGTTGGCGGAGCGTACCGGGAAGCCCGGCGCCGTCGACCCCGGCCAGAGCGAGGACTGCTTCGAGGTGTGGCTGCGCGGCCAGGGCAAGTCCCTCTACACGGAGGGCGGCGGGCTCGGTTTCACGGCCGGGGACCTGGCGCGCTGGTGGACCTTCACCGACGGGCTGCGGCGCGAGGGCGCGGTCTCCCCGGCGGAGCAGACGACACAGCTCGACGGTTCGGTGGAGAACACCCCGCTCGGCCGCGGCAAGGCCGTCTCCGACTTCAACTGGGACGCGCCGTCGAGCGGCTTCACGCCGCTCGTGGCGAACGGGGTGACCCTGGCGCCGATGCCGTCGGGCGAGGACGGCACGCCGGGGCAGTACTTCAAGCCGTCGATGTTCATGGGCGCCGCCGCCAACACCGGGCATCCGAAGGAGGCGGCCCAGCTCATCGACTTCATGATCAACGACAAGGACGCGGCGAAGATCCTCGGCGCGAGCCGCGGCATCCCGGTCAACGAGTCGATCCGCGCGGACGTGGTCCCCGGGCTCAAGGACTTCGACCGGACGGTCGCCGACTACCAGGCCACGGTCGAGGGCGCCCTCAAGGACCCTCCGCAGGCCCCGCCCTCGGGTGACAGCGCCTTGCAGACCACCTTCAGCCGCGACTACGACCAGGTGTCGTTCGGGCGGATGTCGCCGCGCGAGGCGGCCGAGAACTACGTCACCCAGGCGAAGGCGGAGCTGAGGTAGATGACCACCACCGACATACCCGCGGCCCGGGCACGCGGCGGGGCCTCCCCGGCGCCGCACCGGCCGCGCTGGCGCCGGCGCGAGGGCGCCGCGTGGGTCTTCCTCTCCCCCTGGGTGCTCGGCGCGAGCGTGCTGACGCTGCTGCCGATGGCCGTCTCGCTCTATCTGTCGTTCACCGACTACGACATGTTCAACGCGCCGAACTGGGTGGGGCTGCGCAACTACACGCAGATGTTCACCGAGGACCCGCGCTACTGGCGGTCGGTCGGCGCGACCCTGGGGTACGTCGTGATCGCCGTGCCCCTGCAGCTGGGGCTCGCGCTGGCCGTGGCGCTGGCCTTGAAGTCCGTACGGCGCGGCAAGGGGTTCTACCGGTCCGCGTTCTACGCGCCGTCGCTGCTGGGCGCGTCCATGTCGATCGCGCTGGTCTGGCGGGCGATCTTCAACGACGGCGGCACGGTCGACGAGCTGCTCGGCACCGGCGGCTGGGTCAACCGGCCCGGCTGGGCGCTGCTGGCGGTGGCGCTGCTGACGGTGTGGCAGTTCGGCTCCCCGATGGTGATCTTCCTGGCGGGGCTCCAGCAGATCCCGTCGGAGCTGTACGAGGCGGCGGCCGTGGACGGGGCGAGCCGGTGGCGGCAGTTCCTCTCCATCACGCTGCCGATGCTGTCGCCGGTCCTCTTCTTCAACCTGGTGCTCCAGACCATCCAGGCGTTCCAGGTGTTCACGCCCGCGTTCGCGGTCAGCGCGGGGAAGGGCGGTCCGGCGGACTCCACGCTCTTCTACACGCTGTACCTCTACGACCGCGGCTTCGTCGCCTCGCACATGGGCTATGCCTCCGCCATGGCCTGGGTGCTGCTGCTGGCGATCGGCGCCATCACCGTGGTGCTGTTCCGTACCTCGCGTTCCTGGGTCTTCTACGCCGACGAGGAGGCCCGATGACCACCACGACGACCCCCGCCACCGACCCGACCGCCGTGTCCCGCAAGCCCGTTCCGTGGCGCCGGATCGCCCTGCACGCCGGGTGTCTGGCCGTGCTGCTGGTGATGCTGTATCCGCTGGCCTGGCTGCTGGCCACCTCGCTCAAGCCCGCCGACGAGGTGATCGCCAGTCTCCGGCTGCTGCCGGGAAGGCTGGAGTGGTCGAACTACACGACCGCCCTGGACGGCGTGAACGACGTGACCGTATGGCGGATGCTGTCCAACTCGCTGCTGATCGCGGGCGGCGCGGTCGTGGGCAACGTGCTGAGCTGCTCGCTGGCGGCCTACGCCTTCGCGCGGCTGCGCTTCCGCTTCCGGGGGCCGCTCTTCGCGTTCATGATCGCGACGATCATGCTGCCGCACCACGCGGTGCTGATCCCGCAGTACATCATCTTCAACCAGCTCGGGATGGTGAACACCTACTGGCCGCTGATCCTGCCGAAGTTCCTCGCCACGGAGGCGTTCTTCGTCTTCCTCATCGTGCAGTTCATGCGCGGGCTGCCGCGTGAGCTGGAGGAGGCGGCGCGGATCGACGGCTGCGGTCCGTTCCGCAGCTTCTTCTCGATCATCCTGCCGCTGATCAGGCCCGCGCTGATCACCACGGCGATCTTCACGTTCATCTGGACGTGGAACGACTTCTTCACCCAGCTGATCTATCTCTTCTCCCCGGAGAAGTTCACGCTGACGCTGGCGCTGCGGTCGTTCGTGGACGCCTCCAGCCAGTCGGCGTTCGGCCCGATGTTCGCGATGTCGGTGATCGCGCTGCTGCCGATCGTGCTGTTCTTCCTCGCCTTCCAGCGGTTCCTGGTCGAGGGCATGGCGAACTCCGGGATCAAGGGATGAGCGCGGCGCCGGCCCGGGAGCCGGGCGAGATCTTCGGGCCGCGCGTGACGCTCTTCGCCGATGTGCTGAGCGTCGGTCTGATCACGGCGGTGGTCTGTCTGCCGCTGGTCACCGTGCCCGCGGCGCTCTCCACCGCCTGCGAGGTGCTGCGCGGCGGCCAGCGGGACCGGCCGGCCACCGCGGGCCGGTACCTGACCGTACTGCGGAAGCGGCTGCGCCCCGGCGATCTCGCCGCGGGGGCGCTGGCCCTTGCGGGGGCGCTCCTGCTGGCGGCGGATCTGGCACTGGCCGGCGCCGGGCTGCCGGGGGCGCGGGTGTTCGCCGTGGTAGCGGGGGCGATCGGCGCCTGCGCGGCGGTGATCGGCCTGCGCGCGTGCGCGCGCCCCGAGTCGCTCACCGACTGGCGCCCGGCGGTGCTCGGGGCGGCCCGGGACGTGCCCCGGGACCCGGGCGGCAGCGCGCTGGTGCTGCTCGCGCTGGCCGCGGCCGTGCTCTGCGGCTGGATGATGCTGCCGCTGGCCTTTCTGGCGCCGGGGCCGCTCGCGCTGGCGCTCACCGCGATCGACGTACGGAACCGGGGCGCGGTGCGCGGCGCGCGGTCCGGCCCCTGACGGGAACCGGGTACCGGTCACCGGGCGTTCACCTCCGGCGTACCGGATGACCCCATACCAGCCACATATTCCTCCCCATTCGTACACTGATCGTCCAGCCCCGCTTCACAACTCACTTGCTTTCAGGAGCTGCTGGCGGTTACACCTACGTGCACGACCTGGGGAGGGCGTCATCGCTGACGGGGGCAGCTTCCGCCGTGCCACGAGCCGGCGGTCCGGCGTGTCAGGCCGGCGCGCACACCATCGCACCGCCGCCGCGCCACGTACCGACGGCGCCCTCCCACCCACTGACTGGAGGCTGTATGTCCACTCCCGCGAGACCCCGGGCCCGGTGGCGCCGACGCATCACCCTGCCCGCCGCGCTCACCTGCGCCACGGTGCTGACCGGCGGCGTCCTGGCCGCTCCGGCCTCGGCCGACGGGGCGCCCGGCGGGCCGCAGGGCACCGTCACCCTGCCGGTGCCGGACGGCGCCGAGCGTCCCACGTTCGCCGTCCCGGACCGCAGCTCCGCCAAGTCCAAGGGCTCCGCCTCGGCGCGGGCGGCGGCGCGCGCCGCGGTCAACCGCTCCGACTTCAACGGCAACGGCCTCGGTGAGCTGGTCTACCGGACCAACTACGGCGCCGTATGGGTGGACTGGGCCACCGGCGGCGCCGAGGTCATCCCCGAGGACGCGGCCGAGGTCAAGGACCTGCTCCTGCCCGGCGACCTCACCGGCGACGGCAAGCCGGACATCCTCACTCTCTCCCCCACCGGCGCGCTGCGGCTGCACAACGGCGCGAACGCCACCAGCGACGGCGGGATGACCTCGTACACCACCCTCTCCACAGGGTGGCAGGCGTACAACAAGCTGTTCGTCCCCGGCGACCTGAACGGGGACGGCAAGCCCGATCTGCTGGCGCGCAGCGCGGCGGGGCTCTTCCTCTTCCCCGGCACCGGTACCGGTTTCGGCGCCGGGATCCAGGTCGGTGGCGCCGGGTGGAGCCAGTTCGACCAGCTCATCGGCGTGGACGACCTGAACGGGGACGGCTTCGCCGACATCCTCGTGCGCAACGAGACGGGGCTGTACCTCTACCCGGGCAACGGCAGCGTCAGCGGGTATCCGTTCCAGGAGCGGATCCAGCTCGGCGGCACCGGCTGGCTCCAGTACAACCAGATCGTCGGCGGCTCGGACCTGAGCGGAAACGGCACCCCGGACCTGGTGGCCCGTGCGTACGACGGCACCCTCTACTACTACGAGGGCAACGCCGACGGCACCCTCTCCGCCCGCGAGACGATCGGCGAGAACTGGGGCATGCTCACCCAGTTCGCGGGCGCGGGCAACCCGCCGCACTTCGGCAAGGACGGGGTGTTCGCCCGTACCCCCAACGGCGACCTCTTCTACTACGTCGCCACCGGTACGGGACGCCTCAGCGAGCGGTACCTCGTCGGTGAGGGCTGGGACCCGGCCGACTCGCGGCTGACGCACTCGGTGTCGCTGCGGGCGAACGGCATCTCGGACCTGATCGAGCACAGCACGTACGACGGGGCGCTGTACAACACGGGCCTCTACGCGGCCGACAAGCCGCAGCTCGCGGGCGGTTCGAAGGCGTACAACCTGGTGATGGGCCCGGGGGACCTCGACGGCGACGGCAAGAGCGATCTGCTCTCCCGCAGTTCCACCGCGCTGTACTTCAACGCGGGCAGCGGCAACGGGCTTTCGGTGAAGGCCCGGGTGCAGGTCGGCGGCAGCGGCTGGATGCAGTTCAACACGATCGTCGGCGCCGGTGACCTGACCGGCGACGGCCGCGCGGACCTGGTCGCGCGCAGCTCCGAGGGGCTGTTCCTGTACGCGGGCACGGGCGACGCGAGCGCGCCGTTCGGCCCGAAGTCGCAGGTCGGCGGGGCCGGTTGGAGCCAGTACAACAAGCTCACCGCGCCGGGCGACCTGAACGGCGACGGCCGCGCGGACCTGCTGGCGTCCAACTCGGCGGGCGAGCTGTACTTCTACGCGGGTACGGGCCTGGCCGCCACGCCCTTCAAGGAGCGCGTGAAGATCGGCTCCGGCGGCTGGAACCAGTACGCCGACCTCGTCTGACCGCACCGCCCCCTCCTCCTGGGGACCACGGCGCCCCGGCCGGCTCGTTCGGCCGGGGCGCTCCGTCATGTCCGGGGCCACCGGAGCACGGCCGTCTACCACGTCGGCCACACCGGGGAAAGTGGTCGCACCTCACCTTGGCCGGATCCACGGAAGAGCGTTGAATTCCGGCCAACGATCAGCTACTTCGGGGACCCAGGCAACCGGAGGGCACCTCATCGGATCTCACAGGTTGCTCACAGCTCGGCCCGGCACATCGGGATGTACCGGCACGAACCGCGAGCGTCACCCCCATCCCCCTGCCCCCGTGGCAGAGCCAGACGAGGAACCGATGACCAGACCTCAGCACAGCCGCGCGCGGCGTTCGGCGGTCGCCGGCGCCGCGGCGCTCGCCGTCGTCGCGGGCGTGGCCGGAGCCGCGCCCGTCGCCGGAGCCGCCACGCCCACCGCTCCGCAACTCGACCTGATAGCCGCCTCCACCTCCGTGACACTCAACCGGTGGGAGGGCGAGCCGGGCGTGTACGTGGACCTCGGTACGTATGTCACCGTCGAGGGCGGGCCCCTGGAGTTCCGGGTGAAGCGCGCGGCCGACTACAAGACGCCCGTGGTCGCCCAGCAGATCATCCACAAGGGCGGCACGACCCGGATCAAGACCCTCCCGGAAGGGATGGTGAAGGACTTCACCGGCCTCCAGGACTTCCTGCAGATCACCTTCACCGACGCGGCGGGCAAGAAGGTGCTGTCGACCAGCGAGACCTTCTGCCCGAACAACGCGTCGGGGCGGATCCGGCCCGACGCCCCGGCGACCTCGAAGTATCCGGAGAGCTGCCCGGCCAACCCCTTCACCCTCGGTTCGGTGTGGGGCGTCGAGAACGGGTGGGCGACCAACACCAGCCGGCGGTACGAGGGGACGCCGGTCGATCTGGCGGTCGGCGAGTACACCGCCACCGTCTCCGTGGCGAAGCGCTACCGCGAGCTGTTCAACATGGCGGACAAGCCGCAGACGGTCAAGGTGACCGTGCGGCAGCCCACGGACGACGATGGCGCGGGCTTCGCCCGGTCGGGGCGGAAGCCGGCGGCGTCCGGAGCCCCGGACCACGCCATGGCCGGTCACTCCATGGCAGGCGGCTCCATGGCCGGTCACTCGATGGGCGCGGGACCGAAGGCCGGCGCACCGGCCGCCGCGGCGCACGGCGGCCATCACGACGGCCGGGGCGCGGACGCCCCCACCACGCCCGAGCTCCCGCACGTGCTCAAGAACGGCGGCGCGGCCGTCAGCAGGTCGGCCCAGCCCGGCGACGCCACCGGCAGGAACGACGGTTCGCGGGTCAAGCCCGCGCTGAAGGCCGCGGCCCAGCGCCCGACCGGCCGCGCGAGCGTGCCCGACGTCCCCAAGCCCGACCTGCGGGCCCTGCCCGCCTGGGACATCGCCATCACGGACGGCGAGGACGGCGACATCGCAGGCAAGGACTACCTGGCGTTCAGCGCCAACGTGTGGAACGCGGGTCCGGCTCCGCTGGTGGTGGACGGCTTCCGTACGCCCGGCAAGGACCTGATGGACGCGTACCAGTACTACTACGACGCGTCCGGCAAGCAGGTCGGCTACTCCCCCTCCGGGACGATGGAGTGGGACGCCCGGGTGGGCCACGAGCACTGGCACTTCACGGACTTCGCCAGCTACCGGCTGCTCAGCGCCGACCAGAGCGAGATCGTGCGCAGCGGCAAGGAGGCGTTCTGCCTGGCCAACACCGATGCCATCGACTACACGGTGGAGAACGCCAACTGGGCTCCGTACAACACCGATCTGTCGACCGCGTGCGGTGTGGAGAACTCGATCTCGGTGCGCGAGGTGCTGGACGTCGGCTCCGGGGACACGTACACCCAGTACCGTCCCGGCCAGTCCTTCGACGTCACGGACCTGCCGAACGGCACCTACTACATCCAGGTGATCGCCAACCCCGAGCAGCGGCTGCACGAGACCGACCTGTCCAACAACGTCGCGCTGCGCAAGGTGGTCCTGAAGGGCAAGCCCGGCGCCCGCACGGTGACCGTGCCCCCGCACCACCTGATCACCGCTCCCTGACGAGAGCTGCCCCCTAGGGGCAGACCCTGACCGCCCCGGTCCCGCGCTGCCCACACCGCCCGGGACCGGGGCCTCGCGCCTTCTCCACCGGGCGTGCGCCAAGTCGTTATGTCCGCAGGCGGGTTGATTCTCAATTCCCGTTCATTTCCTTGTCATGTCATGGCTATGACATTCCGTCACTTCCCTTGCTCCGGAACGCCGCTCTCCGCGATCGTTTCTCTACGCACACCCCCGCGCACCACGATGAGGAGGACCCCTCACCATGGCAGTGATACGTACCACCAGGAACCGGATCACCGCGGTCTTCACGGCGGTAGCGGCCACCGCCGCTCTCGGCGCACTCTCCCTGCCCGCCCAGGCGGCGCCCGCGGTCGGCACGGTCGTCGGCGCCGGCGCCCAGGACGCCGTGAGCGGCAGCTACATCGTCACGCTCAAGAAGAGTTCCGGTCTCAAGGCCGCCTCGGCCTCGGGCCGCGGGGTGGTCGCCGAGTACGGCGGCACCGTCAAGCGGACCTACACGGCCGCGCTCAACGGCTACGCCGCCACCCTCTCGGACGCCCAGGCGCGCAGACTCGCCGCCGACCCGGCGGTCGACCAGGTCTTCCAGGACCGCACCGTACGCGCCCTCGGCACCCAGACCAACCCGCCGTCCTGGGGTCTCGACCGGATCGACCAGGCGTCGCTGCCGCTCGACAGCTCCTACACCTACCCCGACTCGGCGGGCGAGGGCACGACCGTGTACGTCATCGACACCGGAGTCCGCATCACGCACCAGGACTTCGGCGGCCGGGCGTCCTACGGGTACGACGCCGTCGACAACGACAACACCGCGCAGGACGGCAACGGCCACGGCACGCATGTCGCCGCCAACGCCGCCGGCACCGCGTACGGTGTCGCCAAGAAGGCCAAGGTCGTGGCCGTCCGGGTGCTCAACAACGCGGGATCGGGGACGACGGCGGGGGTGGTCGCCGGAATCGACTGGGTCACCGCGAACCACAGCGGCCCGTCCGTCGCGAACATGTCCCTCGGCGGCGGCGCCAGCGCGGCGCTGGACACGGCGGTGCAGAACTCGATCGCGAGCGGGGTGACCTACGCGGTCGCCGCCGGGAACAGCAACGCCAACGCGCAGAACTACTCACCCGCCCGGGTCCCGGAGGCGATCACCGTCGGGGCGACGACCAGCACCGACGCGCGGGCGAGCTACTCCAACTACGGCGCGCGGGTGGACCTCTTCGCCCCCGGCAGCTCCATCACCAGCGCGTGGAACTCCTCCGACACGGCGACCAGTTCGATCTCCGGGACCTCGATGGCCAGCCCGCACGTCGCCGGGGCCGCGGCGGTCTATCTCGCCGGGCACCCCGCCGCCACCCCGGCGCAGGTCGCCACGGCGCTCGTGAACGGCGCCACCTCGGGGGTGGTGACCGGACCGGGCAGCGGCTCGCCCAACAAGCTGCTGCGGCTCGTACCGTAAGGGTCCGGCGGCCCGAACGGTGACCCAGGGACGCCCGTCGCCTCTCCGGCGGCGGGCGTCGGCGCGTCCGGGTCAGCCGCCGAACCCGACACGGGCCAGGCGCACCGACCCGTTGAGCGTGAGGCGCAGATCCGCCACCCCGGTGAGCGGTGCCTCCGCGTGGAGCGTCGTGTAGTCGTACGGACCGCCCCCCGGCGGCGGCACCTCCACGAGCGCCACCGTCCCGCCGCCCGCGAGGGCGATCTCCACCGAGCCCTCGCCCGCCACCTCGACGGAGACGGTGCGCACCCCGTCCCCGAAATCGCATGCCCTGAAGAGCAGTTCGCCGGAGCCGTCGAGCGCGGTCACCGCGTCGCCGGACGTCTTCGTCCGGTCGACGAGCGCGGTACCGGTCTGCTCGTCGTAGTCGGCGGCGGCCAGGCCGTCCTCGCGCACGGAGCGGGGGCGCGGGGCCTGCCCCGGGACGGCGACCGGGACCGAGCAGCGGATGTCCGCGCTGGAGGCCGCCGCCTCGAAGACATAGGTCCCCGCCGGTACGGTCCACGCCCCGTGCGCCACGTCGTAGTGGCCGAGCGCGGCCGCGGGAACGGTCAGTCCGACCGTACGGGAGGCCCCGGCGGCGAGCCGGATCCGGGCGTGGCCGATCAGCCGCCGGTGCGGGCTCCCCGGGCGGGGACCCGCCTCGCGCACGTAGAGCTGCACGACCTCGTCGGAGGCGCGGGCGCCGGTGTTGGTGACCGTGACGCGGGCGCGGACGGTGTCATCGAGGGGTCCTGGCGGGTCCACCACCAGGTCGTCGTAGTCGAAGGACGTGTACGACAGGCCGTGGCCGAAGGCGTAGAGCGGTGTGCCGTCGAAGTAGAGATAGGTCTGCCTGCCGCCGATGATGTCGTAGTCGAGCAGGCCGGGCAGATCGGTGTCGGCCGCGTACCAGGTCTGCGGCAGCCGGCCCGCCGGTGACACGTCACCGGCGAGGATCCGGGCGAGCGCGGTGCCCGCGGCCTGGCCGCCGTGCGCCGTCCACAGCAGTGCCGGGAGTGCGGTGTGCGCGTCGGACACGGCGTAGGGGTAGGACGAGGTCAGGGCGAGGACGGTGCGCGGGTTGGCGGCGTGGGCGGCGCGCCACAGCCGGTCCTGCTGCGCGGGCAGGGCGAGGGTGTCGCGGTCCTCGGTCTCGCGGCCGTTGATGTGCGGGTCGTTGCCCGCGACCACCACGACCACGTCCGCCCCGGCCGCCGCGCGGGCGACCGCCTCCTCCCCGCGCTCGGTGTATTCGATCTCGAACGGTTCGCCCCGGTCGGCAACCTTCAGGCCGTCGGCGGCGACAGAGACGTATCGGCCGGTTCCCAGGTGCAGGAGGAGGTGCCCGCCCCGATGCTCCTCGAACCGGAAGGTCTCCTGGACGACCCAGCCGCCCGGCTGGTCCGCGGCGGCGCGTACGTATCCGTCCTCGGCGACCGAGAGGTAGCGGCCGTCGGGCGCGCGCAGGGTGAGGACGCCGCCGCCCCAGTCGATCAGGGCGAGTTCGGCCGCGTCCGGGTCGTCCGCCCCGCCGGTCAGCGGGGGCAGGTCCGTGCGGCCCGCGAGCAGCGCCGGGTCGAGCGCGCCCTCCGCGCCGCGCGCCGGCCCCTCGGCCTCCGGGCCTGCGGGTTCCGGTACGGCGACCCAGCCGCCGTACTCCGTGGCCCGCAGCCGCACCCGGTCCGTGCCCTCGGCGAAGGTGACCCGGTCCGTCCCGAACCGCGCGCGCATCCCGTCGAGCGGGGTGGCGCGGTGGATCAGGGTGCCGCTGTACCAGTCGAGTTTGCACTCGTCGGCGAGGAGTCCGACCACCGCGATCCGCCGGCCGGGTGTGAGCGGCAGCAGGCCGTCGTTCTTGAGCAGGACGACGGCCTGTTCGGCGGCCTCCTCGGCGAGCGCGCGGTGGTGCGGTGTGTCCCAGCCGCCCGCGGGCCCGATGTCCGCGTACGGGTCGAGGCCCGGGTCGAACTCGCCGAGCGAGAAGCGGACGGTGAGCTGGCGCCGTACCGCCGTGTCGATGTCGTCCTCGCCGATCAGCCCCCGCTCCAGGGCGCCCCGGATCCGGGCGACCGTCGGGGCGGGGTCGGTGCCGTGGTCGGTGAAGCTGTCGACACCGGCGCGCAGCGCGGCGGCGGCGGCCTCCTCGTGGGTGTCGAAGTACGCCTCGGAGTCGACGAGGTTGCTGGGGGCGCCCGCGTCGGAGCAGACGAGCAGTTCCCGGCCGGTCCAGGTGCGCAGGTGCTCGCGCAGATACGGCGAGACATGGTTGGGGCGCCCGTTGACCAGGTTGTACGCGGGCATGACACCGGCCACGGAGCCCGCCTCGACGGCCGCGCGGAAGGCCCTCAGGTCGTACTCGTGCAGCACGCGGGGGCGGACCGAGGAGGAGGTGGTGTCCCGGTCGGTCTCGTTGTTGTGGGCGAGCCAGTGCTTGAGCACCGGCGCCGTGCGCCAGAAGTCGGGGTGGTCGCCGCGCAGGCCCCGGGTGTAGGCGACGGCTGTGGCGGCGGTCAGCCACGGGTCCTCCGCGTACCCCTCCTCGTTCCTTCCCCACCAGGGGTGGCGCAGCAGATTGACGGTGGGGGCCCAGACGTTGAGGCCGACCCGGTCGTCGCGGGTGCGCATGGCCCGTGCCTCGGTGGAGACGGCCTCGCCGATCCGGCGCACGAGGTCCTCGTTCCAGGTGGCGCCGAGCCCGACGGCCTGGGGGAAGACGGTCGCCGGGCCCATCCAGGCCACCCCGTGCAGGGCCTCCTGCCCGGTACGGAAGGCCGCGACGCCCAGGCGCTCCACCGCCGGAGCGTACTGGTGCAGCAGGGCGGTCTTCTCGTCGAGGGTGAGCCGGCCGAGGAGATCGTCGACGCGTTCGGCACGGGACAACTGCGGGTCGCGGAAGGGCGGCTGGACTGGCGTCACGGGCGGTTCCTCTTGGCGGAGTTGGCGGAGGGCGGGACGGGTTCCTGGATCGAGGGGACTGTCGGACTTTCGAAGCGCTTCGATGCTCCGAGTCTCTTCGTCGCATGTCAAGGCGTCCCTCAGCACCGATCCGCCGGCTCCTGGGTGCCTCAACACGGTTCCGTCATGCCCCTGTTGATGAGGCACGACGCGCCGTCAAGGAATCTTGGGACCGACTCTTGTGCCCCTCGGGGCGTTGATTTAACCTCGCAGCAACATCGAAGCGCTTCGACAGTTCATGGCCGATTTCCGGGATGGCCCGGTCGTTCACCAGCTGCTTCGGATCGGCCGGATCCTCGGCTCACGCTCGTCCCCCGTACGACACGCACCCCGTACGACCTCGCACCCGCGTACGACATCGCAGCCGACCGGCGGCCCTCCGCCGGGTGTTCCGGCGCACCACGAAGGGTTGACGCAATGACGCCGAAGTCCTCCTCCGCCCCCAGCCGGAGAAGCTTCCTCGCCTCCACGGCGGTCGCCGCCGCCGCGGTGGCCGGCGGGGCCCCGCTGCTGACCGCCTGCGGCGGTGGGCAGAGCGGCAAGAAGGAGGGCGCCACCTCCGGGAAGGACGCGCGGAAGATCCTTCCGGCCTTCGCGGCGCGGAGTGTCGTGCCGCCGGACATCCCGTCCAGGAACGGGTCTTCGGCGGGGTTCACCCGTTTCATCCCCGCCGCCGAGCAGAAGTCCTCCGTCGCCGGCAAGCTCGGCAAGGGGAGCACCATCAAGATCATGTCCCCGTTCTGGGGCACACCGCCGGCCGGCTCGAACGCGTACTACCGGGCGATGAACGAGGCGATAGGGGTGCGCACCGTCTGGCAGAACCAGGACGGGAACACCTACGACGAGAAGCTCGGCGCGGTGCTCGCCTCCAGCGACATCCCCGACGTGGTGATCGTGCCCAGCTGGAATCTGACGGGCAAGATCCCCGGCGCGGTCAACGCCAAGTTCGAGGATCTCGGCCCTTATCTGTCCGGTGACAAGGTCAAGGACTTCCCGAACCTCGCCGCCGTGCCGACCGACGCGTGGCAGCGCTCGATCTTCGGCGGCGCGCTGCGCGGCATCCCGATGCCCGCCTCGTACGTCGTGAACATCGCCCCCTTCTACCGCAAGGACATCTTCGACAAGGAGGGCTACGAACTCCCCACGACGGCGGACGGGTTCCTCTCCTTCGCCAAGGAGATCACCAGCGCCCGGTCGAAGGTCTGGGCCTGCGACGACCTGAAGTGGACCGCCTTCAACGTGTTCGGTGTGCCGCCGGGCAGCGACAAGGCGCTGTGGTGGGACCTGGTCGACGGCAAGCTCGTCAACCGGATCGAGACCACGGAGTACCTCGAAGCGCTGGAGTGGATGAGGAAGCTGTACGCGGCCGATGTCGTACACCCGGACGCCAGGGCCGTCCAGGGCGACGGCGGCAACCGGTTCGTCTCGGGGCAGGTGCTGATCTACAACCAGGACCTGTCGAGCTGGTACGGCAAGTCCGTCGAGCAGACCGGCAGGTCCAAGGCCGAGTTCGAGATGGGCGCGATGGACATCTTCGGCCATGACGGCGGGGATCCGCGGCTCTACGCCCAGCAGCCCGCGGGGATGTGGGCCTTCGTCAGGAAGGGATCGCCGGAGAAGCTCGTCCGGGATGTGCTCGCCGTCTCCAACTTCACCGCCGCGCCGTACGGCACCACGGAGCGGATGCTCACCGACTACGGGGTGGAGGGCACCCACTTCTCGGTGAAGGACGGGCTGCCGGTCAAGAACGACCAGGGCAACATCGACATCGTCGGGGCCTTCGACTACACCGGTGACCCGGCCGCGTACATCGCCCACCCGGACCGCCCCGAGATCGCGAAGGCCCAGGTCGAGTGGCAGCAGCGGATGGGGGCCTTCACCAAGAAGACCCCCTTCTACGGGCTGACCGTCACCGAGCCGGGCCGCTGGACCAATCTCGCGGACAACTTCGAACAACTGGAGGACGACGTCGTCCGCGGCCGGAAGAAGGTCGGCGACATGCAGCAGGCCGTCTCCGACTGGAAGAGCCAGGGCGGCGACAAGCTGCGCGACTGGTACAAGAAGCTGCTCGACGCGTCCGGACCGGCCGCGAACTGACGCGAGAGAACGAGGAGTTCATCGTGTCGCACAGCACAGTGCCGGACGCGCCGCCCGCCGGGGACGGCGAACCGGCCGGAGCGGCGGACGCAGGGCGGTCCCGGGCCGGGACACTGCCCCGGGTGGTGGAGCGGAAGCCGGGGCGGCGGAAGGAGAGCGGGCCGAAGCTCGGGTGGCGGATCCGGCTGCGGCGCGACCGGACGCTCCTCCTGATGACCCTGCCGGCGCTGCTCCTGGTCCTGGTCTTCGCCTACGTACCGATCCTCGGCAATGTCGTCGCCTTCCAGGACTACGACCCGTATCTCAGCGACAACGGCTTCATCGCGATGGTGCAGAGCCCCTGGGTCGGCTTCGAGCAGTTCCAGCGGATCTTCGCCGACTCCGCGTTCTGGGCGGCGGCGCGGAACACCCTGGTCCTGTTCTTCCTCCAGCTCGTGCTGTACTTCCCGGTCCCCATCGCGCTGGCCCTGCTCATCAACAGTGTGATCAGGCCCCGGGTGCGCGCGGTGGCGCAGGCCGTCATGTATCTGCCGCACTTCTTCTCCTGGGTGCTGGTCGTCACCGTCTTCCAGCAGATCTTCGGCGGCGCGGGGATCATCGCGCAGACCCTGCGCCGGCACGGGATCGACGGCTTCGACCTGATGACCGACCCGGGCGTCTTCAAGTTCCTGGTGACGGCCGAGGGCGTCTGGAAGGACGCCGGGTGGGGCATCATCGTCTTCCTCGCCGCGCTCTCCTCCGTCAACCACGAGCTGTACGAGGCGGCGGCCATGGACGGCGCGGGCCGCTGGCGGCGGATGTGGCACGTCACGCTGCCCGCCCTGCGCCCGGTGATCGCGCTGCTGCTGGTGCTGCGGGTGGGCGACGCGCTGACCGTCGGCTTCGAGCAGATCCTCCTCCAGCGGGACGCCGTGGGGCGTGACGCGGCGGAAGTGCTGGACACCTTCGTGTGGTGGTCGGGCATCAGGAACCAGGACTTCAGCTACGCGGCGGCGGCCGGCCTGATCAAGGGCGTCATCGGCCTCGGGCTGGTCCTCACGGCCAACAAGGTCGCCCATCTCATGGGTGAGCAGGGGGTGTACAAGAAGTGAGTCTCACCGACCCCGGTACGGACATGGCCACCCGCGCCGAAAACCCCGGGGCCTCCGGCACGGGCGGCGGGGCGCCGCGTCCGCCGGGCCGCTGGGCCGCCCCGCCGCGCCCCGTCTGGGAGGAGGAGCCGACCAGGGCGGGCCTCGCGGGCAAGGGCATCGCGCTGACCGCCGCCTGCCTCGCGATCCTCTTCCCGCTGTGGATCGTGATCGTCACCAGCCTCTCCTCCCGGGAGACCATCGCCGAGGCCGGCGGGCTGGTGGTGGTCCCCAAGGACCTCACCTTCATCGCCTACCAGGAACTGCTCGGCGGCGGCCAGGTGCAGCGCGCGGCCCTCGTCAGCCTCGGGGTGACCCTGGTGGGCACGCTCTTCAGCATGACGGTGTCCGTCCTGTGCGCGTACGGGCTCGTCCGTACCAACTCGCTCGGGCACCGCTGGATCCTGCTGACCCTCCTCGCCACGATGTTCTTCGGGGCCGGCCTGATCCCCACGTATCTGCTGGTGCAGGCGCTCGGGCTGACCGACAGCTATCTGGCGCTGATCCTGCCGAGCGCCGTGAGCGTCTTCAACATCCTGGTGCTGCGCTCGTTCTTCATGAACATCTCGCCGGAGCTGATGGACAGCGCGCGCATCGACGGCGCGGGCGACCTGCGGATCCTCT
The DNA here is from genome assembly GCF_042673865.1 of Streptomyces sp. NPDC056987. Lineage (NCBI taxonomy): Bacteria > Bacillati > Actinomycetota > Actinomycetes > Kitasatosporales > Streptomycetaceae > Streptomyces > Streptomyces sp. NPDC056987. The sequence goes on along the minus strand of NZ_JBHURV010000005.1, from coordinate 19,578 downwards.
GGCAGATCGTCATGCCGCTCTCCCGCGCCGTCCTCGCAGTCATCGCGCTGTTCTACGCCGTCGGCTACTGGAGCGCCTGGTTCAACGCGTCGATCTACCTGACCGACCAGGAGATGATGCCGCTGCAGAACGTGATGATCCAGCTCGTGCAGAAGCAGGAGCCGCCGGCCGGACTCGGCCAGCAGATCAAGACCGGACAGCTCTCGCCGCTCTCGGTGCAGATGGCCGTCATGGTGCTGGCGCTGCTCCCCGTGGCGGTCGTCTCGCCGTTCGTCCAGAAGCACTTCAGGAAGGGCATGCTCACCGGCGCCGTCAAGGGCTGACCGCGCCCCGCCGTGCCGCGTGCCCTCCCCCACGCACAGCACCGCCCGTACAGCACAGCACCCCGTTCGTCACGCCCCCCACCGACGGAAGGTGACGTCATGTCCGAGCCGCACCAGGGACACAGCAGACGTACCGTGCTCACCACCGCGTCCGGAGCCGCCGCGGCGCTCGCCCTGACCGGCGCGCCCGCCGCGGCCGCCGCTGACCGGCCGGGCGCCGCGCCCGCCGCCGCCCCCGGGGCGGCCGCAGCGGACCGGGCCGGCGCGGCTGTGGCCGCGCAGGCGTACCGCTGGCGCACCGCGGCCATCGGCGGGACCGGGTTCATCACCGGGGTGCTCTTCCACCCGGCGGTCAAGGGCCTGGCGTACGCCCGTACCGACATCGGCGGCGCGTACCGCTGGGACGACGCGACCGCCACCTGGACCGCGCTCACCGACCACATCGGCTGGGACGACTACAACCTGCTCGGTGTCGAGGCCGTCGCCGTCGACCCGGCCCAGCCCGACCGGGTCTATCTCGCGCTGGGCGCCTACACGCAGTCCTGGGCGGGCAACGGCGCGGTGCTGCGCTCCACGGACCGGGGCGCGACCTGGAGCCGCAGCGATCTCACGGTGAAGCTCGGCGCCAACGAGGACGGGCGCGGCACCGGTGAGCGGCTGCTCGTCTCGCCGCTGAACAGCGACACGCTCTATCTCGGCACCCGCCACAACGGGCTCCTCAGGTCGGCGGACCGGGGCGCCACCTGGTCCGCCGCCGCCTTCCCGCCCGCCCCGAACCCCTCCGGCCAGGGCATCACCCTGCTGGTGGCCGCCGGCCGGGTGGTGTACGCGGGGTGGGGCGACGGCGGCGGCGCCCTCTACCGTACGGGCGACGGGGTGAACTGGGAGGCCGTACCGGGCCAACCGGCCGGCTCCGCCGCCCAGGTGCCGGTCCGGGCCGCCTACGACGCGAACACCCGGGCGCTGTACGTCACGTACGCCAACACGCCGGGGCCCAACAACCAGACCGACGGCTCGGTGCGCCGGCTCGACACCGCCACCGGCGCCTGGACGGACGTGACCCCGGTCAGGCCCGGCGGGGGCGACGCCTTCGGCTACGGCGGTGTGGCCGTCGACGCCCGGGTCGCCGGAACGGTGGTCGTCTCCACCAACAACCGCTGGGGGCCGGTCGACACCCTGTACCGGTCCACCGACGGCGGACGGAGCTGGACCTCGCTCAAGGAGGCGGCGGTCCTGGACGTGCGGGAGACCCCGTACCTCAACTGGGGCGGTTCCGCACCGAAGTTCGGCTGGTGGATCCAGGCCGTCGCGCTCGACCCGTACGACTCCAGGCACCTGGTGTTCGGAACGGGCGCCACCCTGTACGGCACCCGTGACCTGGTGCGCTGGGCGCCGCAGATCCGGGGCCTGGAGGAGTCCGCGGTACGGCAGCTCATCTCGCCGCCCACCGGGACCGCGCCCCTGCTCAGCGGCCTCGGGGACATCGGGGTGATGTACCACGACTCGCTGACCGCCTCCCCGTCCCGGGGCATGGCCGCCAATCCGGTCTTCGGCTCGGCCACCGGACTGGCGCTGGCCGCGCTCAAGCCCGCGTACGTCGTGCGGACCGGCTGGGGCGACGCGGGCAACGGGGCCTACTCGAACGACGGCGGGCGGAGCTGGGCGCCGTTCGCCGCGCAGCCCGCGATCGCCTCGACCGCGCCGGGGCCGATCGCGGTGAGCGCCGACGGCGCCACCCTGCTGTGGTCGTTCGTCCACTGGGACGGTACGAAGCACCCCGGCTTCCGCTCCACGGACAACGGCGCCTCCTGGAGCGAGGTGACCACGTTCCCCAAGGGCGCGGTGCCGGTCGCGGACCCGGCGGACCCCCGGCGGTTCTACGGGTACGACACCGACGGCGGCGCGGTGTACCGGTCCACGGACGGCGGCGCGACCTTCACGAAAGGCGCGTCGGGGCTGCCCTCCGGGGACGTCCAGTTCCGGATCGCGGCGGCCCCGGGCCGCACCGGTGACCTGTGGCTCTCGGCCAAGTGGAACGGCCTGTACCGGTCCACCGACGGCGGTACCACCTTCACCAAACTGACGAGCTGCTGGGGCTCGTACGCCCTCGGCTTCGGCAAGGCCGCCCCGGGCGCCTCGTACCCCGCCGTCTTCCAGACCGGCGCGACGGAGAACTTCGTCGGTGTGTACCGCTCCGACGACACCGGCGCCAGCTGGACCAGGATCAACGACGACGCACACCAGTGGGGATGGACCGGCGAGACGATCACCGGCGACCCCCGTGTCCACGGCCGGGTCTATCTGGGCACCAACGGCCGTGGCATCCAGTACGGAGACCCCGCCTGATGCCTTCCCTGGACGACTCCACCCGCGGCCGGGTCCTGTTCGGCGGTGACTACAACCCCGAACAGTGGCCCGAGGAGACCTGGCACGAGGACGCCCGGCTGATGAGGGAGGCCGGGGTCAACTCCGTGACCCTCGGCGTCTTCTCCTGGGCGAAGCTCGAACCGCGCCCGGGCGCACGGAACTTCGGCTGGCTGGACCGGCTCATGGATCTCATGGACAGCCATGGCATCGGCGTGGTGCTGGCCACCCCGACCGCCTCCCCGCCGCCGTGGATGGGCGCACGACACCCGGAGACCCTGCCGCGCGACGAGGACGGCAGGACCGTGTGGTGGGGCTCGCGCCAGCAGTTCTGTGCCAGCTCCACCGTCTACCGCGAGTACGCCGCCGCCCTCACCGAGGACCTGGCGCGGCGGTACGGCGGCCATCCGGCGCTGCACCTGTGGCACATCAACAACGAGTACTGCACCCACTGCTGGTGCGACGGGACGGCCCGGCACTTCCGGGCCTGGCTGCGGGCCAGATACGGCGGTCTGGACGCCCTCAACGAGGCCTGGGGAACGGCGTTCTGGAGCCAGGGGTACGACTCCTGGGAGGAGATCATCCCGCCCCGGCGGGCCCAGTACATGAAGAACCCGGGGCAGGCCCTGGACTTCCGGCGCTTCACCTCCGACGCGCTGCTGGAATGCTACGTCGCCGAGCGGGACATCGTCCGGCGCCACACCCCGCACATCCCGGTCACCACCAACTTCATGCCGTTCTGGATCGGTCAGGACGCCTGGAAGTGGGCGGAGCACGAGGACGTCGTCTCGGTCGACATCTATCCGGATCCGAAGGACCCGGCCGCCGGTCAGCTGGGCGCGATGATCGGCGACATGACGCGCTCCCAGGCGAAGGGACCCTGGGCGGTGATGGAGCAGGCGGCCGGGGCCGTCAACTGGCGGGGCGTCAACCCTCCCAAGCCGTACGGGCTGAACCGGCTCTGGTCGCTCCAGTCCGTGGCCCGGGGGGCCGACGCGATCTGCTACTTCCAGTGGCGCCAGTCCCGGCAGGGCGCTGAGAAGTTCCACTCGGGGATGCTCGGCCACGCGGGCGAGAGCGGCCGCGCCTTCCGCGAGATCCGGCGGATCGGCGCCGATCTCGCGGTGCTGGGCCCTGAGGTGTCCGGTACCCGGGTGCGGGCGGAGGAGATCGCCGTCCTGCACGACTGGGACTCGTGGTGGGCGGACCAGCAGGACGGCCGGCTCTCCGACCGCCTCGACCATGCGCGGATCGTACGGGACTGGCACCGCGCGCTGTGGGAGTCGAACCTGCCCACCGCGTTCGCCCGGCCCGACCACGATCTGCGGGGGTACCGGCTGGTCGTCGTCCCGCATCTCTACCTGCTCGACGACACCGCCATCGAGAACCTGCTCGGCCATGTCGCGCGCGGCGGCACCCTGGTGTGCGGCTTCCTCACCGGGGTCGCCGACGAGGACGACCGGGTGCGGGCCGGCGGCATGGACGCCCGGCTCCGCACCCTGTTCGGCATCGGCACGCTCCACGAGTGGTGGCCGCTCGACGCGGACGAGACCGTGGAGTGCGACGGGTTCCGCGCGGGGCTCTGGTCGGAGGAGCTGGAGCTGTCCACGGGCGAGGCGGTCGCCTCGTACCGCAGCGGGGAGCTGGCCGGTCTGCCGGCCGTCGTACGCCACGGGCGCGCCTGGTACGTCTCCACGCTCCCCGAACCCGCGGCCCTGCGCGCGCTGCTGACGCGGATCGCCGGGGAGGCCGGAGTCTCCCCCACACTGGAGGGGCTGCCCGAGGGCGTGGAGGCGGTGCGCCGCGGCGATCTCCTCTTCCTGCTGAATCACGGCGGCAAGGCCGTCACGGTCCCGGTCGACGGCCGTCATCACGAGGTGCTCGGCGGCCGGCCCGTGGACGGCGCGGTCGAGCTGGACCGCTTCGGGGTCGCCGTGCTCCGCCCGCTCCCCGGGTAGTCCACCGGCCCGCGCCGGGGCCCGCGCCGTGTGACCCGCGAGGGAGCCCTCGCCGTGCCCCGGACACCGCACCACGAGCGCACCGCACGACCGAAGACCTTCGCCGGCACCCCCACGGTCCCCGCGCTCCACGGGGCTACGAGGCTGGCGAGGCCGCGGCTCCGCCCCGGGGCCGCGGTACTCCCCCACCCATGGAGGGAACCATGGCACTGCGCATCTGGAAACGGCTGCTGCTCGCCCCCGTGGTCGCGTTCGCCGCGCTCGTCGGCTTCGCCGCCGCACCCGCGCAGGCGGCGATCTGGTCCTCGTCGGACCAGTGGGGCAACTACACCACGTCCGACGGCTACACGCTCTACAACAACATCTGGGGTTCGGGCACCGGCCCGCAGACCATCTGGGCCAACTCCTCGTCCAACTGGGGGGTGTGGGCCAACCATCCCAACACCGGCGGCATCAAGTCGTACCCGAACGCCAAGAAGGTGATCGGGAAGCCGCTGAACTCGCTCTCCTCGCTGCGCAGCAGCTACAACGTCACCGTGCCGTCGTCGGGTGCCTACAACACCTCGTACGACATCTGGGACAGCAACTACGACTACGAGATCATGCTGTGGGTGAACTACCGCGGTGCGGTGGGCCCGCTCGGCACCTCGCAGGGATCGGTCACGCTGGGCGGCCACTCCTGGAACGTCTACAAGGGGTCCAACGGCTCCAACGAGGTGTTCTCGTTCCTGCGCACCTCGAACTCCACCTCCGGGACGGTCGACGTCCTGCCGATCCTCAAGTGGATCAAGGACACCAAGGGGTGGTGGGGCAATGTGACCGTCGGTGACGTCCAGTTCGGGTACGAGATCACCTCGTCCTCCGGCGGCCTGGACTTCGTGACCAACAGCTTCTCGGTCAGCGGCAACTGACGACGCGTCGGGTACTAGAGCGGGTTCCCGGGCGTGGCCCGGGGGCCCGCGCTCTCCCGTACGGTGAGCTCCGGCCCGATCAGGACGACCTCGTCGGTGCCGCGTCCGGCGAGCTTCGCGACGACCTGCTCGACCGCGCGCCGCCCCATCTCCTGCGCCGGGACGGCGACGGAGGTCAGCGGGACCGAGGCGTGCACGGCGACCTGGTCGGGACAGATGGCGACGACCGAGACGTCCTCGGGCACCGCGCGGCGCTGCTGGCGCAGCAGGGCGAGCAGCGGGTCGGTGGCGGCCTCGTTCTGGACGATGAAGGCGGTGGTGCCGGGGCGTTCGTCGAAGATCCGGCCGACGGTGGCGGAGACCGCCGCGTAACTGCCCTCGCACGGGCGGTGCAGCACCCGCAGGCCCAGCTCGGCGCTGCGCTCCCGCAGTCCGCTCAGGGTGCGTTCGGCGAAGCCGGTGAGGCGTTCGTAGACGCCCGGCGCCTCGCCGATGACGGCTATCTCCCGGTGTCCGAGTCCGGCGAGGTGCTCGGCGCAGAGGGCGCCCGCGGCGGCGAAGTCCAGGTCGACGCAGCTCAGTCCGGTGGTGTCGGCGGGGAGTCCGATCAGGACGGCGGGCCGGTGTGTCTCGCGCAGCGGCGGCAGCCGGTCGTCGTGCAGCTCCACGTCCATCAGGATCATGGCGTCGGCGAGGGCGCTGCCCTCGACGCGGCGCACCGCGGTCGGCCCCTCCTCGCCGGTGAGCAGGAGGACGTCGTATCCGAAGGTGCGGGCCGTGGTGGCGACGGCGAGGGCGATTTCCATCATCACCGGCACATACATGTCGGTGCGCAGCGGCATCATGAGGGCGATGATGTTCGACCGGTTGCTGGCGAGGGCGCGGGCTCCCGCGTTGGGGTGGTAGCCGAGCTGTTCGATGCTGCGCTCGACCCGCTCGCGGGTGGTGGCGGAGATGGACCGCTTGCCGCTGAGGACATAGCTCACCGTGCTGGCGGAGACTCCGGCATGCTGAGCTACATCGGCGAGGGTGACCATTCAGCTCTCCAAGGCGGGCCGTTGTGGGGTGAAGCGCTTCGACAACACTGTGTTCGAGGGTAGTTGGCATGCCGATGACCTGTCCATAGGTCGATCGAAGCGCTTCGACGGACTGCCGTGCTGGGCCCCCGGGCATGACTGAGCGGGCCCGGCCGGTGGGGCCGGGCCCGCTCGGGGCCGCTCGTGTGTGGAGGGGTGGCCGGTGGCGGCCGGGGTCGGATCGGGGCGGGGCGGGACGGGGTCAGGAGGCGGGAGGGTCCGTCGCGGGGGTGGGCGCGGAGGCCGGGACGGGGGCCGCGGGCCGCCGTCCGGAGCGGCGCCGGCGGCGCGGCTGCTGGTCGGGCAGCCAGCCGAAGGCCAGGGAGCTGCCGATGACGCCGAGGAGCAGACCGATGACGAAGCCGCCGAGGTTCGAGGTGACCCAGGTGCCGAGCGCGGTCAGCACCCCGATGACGGAGTAGAAGAGCCGCTGGGCGGGGTTGAGGATCAGCAGCAGCCCGCACACCACCATGATCAGCGGGAGGACATAGGCGGCGATGCCGCCCGCGCCCGCCTGGAGGACGACGGAGATGGAGGCCTGTTCGGTGAGGAGGATCTCGCCCCCGCCGAGCAGCAGCAGGAAACCGCCCCAGAACGGGCGGCGGCCTCGCCAGGTGGCGAAGCGCCCCCGGCTGCGCTGCGGGCGGTCCTCCCCGGCGGGGGCGGCGGTCCCCGCCGGGGGTTCCGCCGCCCCGGGCGGCGGAACCACGCTCAGCAGCCCTTCGAGCTGAAGTTGAGCTTCAGGTTGGGCAGCGTGAACCGGGCCGCGGTGGTGGCGTAGTTGGTCTGCCGCAGGTTGGTGATGACGACGGTGTCGGCCTGCTGTCCGAAGACGCCCAGCGGGCCCTTGACGCCGGCCTTGGTGAAGGTGCTGGCGTCCCCGCCGATCTCGATGTTTTTGAAGTCCGCCTGCGTTCCGCTGAGTTCGGTGGAGTCGGTGGCCAGATCGGTCGCGGAGACCGGGGTGCCTTTGTTGCCCGCGGTGATGTGCAGGTAGGTGCCGCCGAGTTCGACGCTCTGGCAGAGCTTGGTGAGTTCGGCCTTCTTGATGGCGGAGATGACGACCAGCACCTGCCCGCCGGTGTCACCGGCGTTGGGGCTGCCCGGAGCCATTTCGTCCATCCCGCCGAACTGCTCGAAGCCCTCGGCTTCCAGGCGGTCGGCGGTGACCACGAAGGGCATGCCGGAGATGGCGAACTGCGCGGCGATGGCGCCCTGGGCGGTGAGGACGACCAGCGCGGCGGCCACCGCGAACGCCGGTACGCCCATGACGGCCGCCCGGCGCAGCCGTACCCTTCCTCGCGGTTCGTCGCCCTCGGGCGTTGCCTCACCACCGGTGAGTTCGGACGTGGCCATGAGCTGCTCCTGAGGGTGTGGTGACCGGAACGAGCTTGCGCGGCGGGGTCCTGGCGCGGACGACTCCCGGCGCCGACGGGTTTTCCCGGTGTGGCGACGGCGCGGCCGTGGGAGTCGAGGTGAAGTTACTCCCAGGTATGGTCGGGGTCAACAGCCTTGTGAAAATTGGGTGTTGATCGTGTGCGCGGTACGGTCACGGTCTCGCCGGGTCCCGGGCGGACCGTCGGCAGCTCACGGCGGGTGCGCGTCCGGACACCCCCGCCGACGTCGGCGTACCGTGGGTAACTTTCCTCTGCCGGTTGACACTTGAAACCTTGACTCGGTCGCCCGGACAGGTCTACAACCCTCTTGGGTTCTCCTTCCGCGGTTCTCCTCCGCGGTTCCTTCTGCCGTTTCCTTCCGCCGTTTCCTTCCGCGGATTCCCGTCCGCGGATTCCTGTGCCGCGGCTCGTCCCCGGCACGGGAACGGGTCCGTGGCGCCGGCCCCGTTCCCACCCGTTCTCCGCCCCGTGGCCGAGCCGCGGCGGGGCGTTCGGCACCGCCGTACCCGTCACCGCACCCACCGCCCCACCCGGGCATGTCTCCGCGTCACTCTCCCCACCCGCCTTCGCGAAAGGGACTTCGCATGCGCGCACGACGCACTCTTCTCTCCGCCGCCGGCCTCACCACCGCCGCCGCCCTTCTCGCCGTGGGTCCGGCGGCCGCCGCCGGGACCTCGGCGGCGGCGGGCAATGTGCTCACCTACGGCAGCGCGGCCGGTTCCGCCGTCGCCGTCGGCGATGTGCTCACGTCCTCGCTCAGCTCCGGCACGACCGTCGCGATCCGTACCACCTCCGGCGGCACGACCGGCATCACCTGCACCGCCTCGCAGTTCACCGCGACGGTCACCGGGAATCCGGCCGCCCCGGGCACCGCCACCGAGTCGCTCACCGCGCACACCTTCGGCGGGTGCACCAGCAACATCATCGGCACCACCGGGGTGCAGAGCATCACGGTCGAGCACCTGCCGTTCACCACCTCGGTCGCCTCGGCCGGCGCGCTCACGGTGACCGCGGGAAGCGCCGGCGTGGTGCAGACGACGGTCAAACTCAGCACCATCCTCGGCACGACGACCTGCGTCTACACCTCCACGGGGCTGAACGGCACGACGTCGAACACCGACAACTCCATCACGTTCGCGAACCAGTTGTTCAGCCGGTCGTCGGGCCCCATCACCTGCCCCGCCTCCAGCTACTTCTCCGCCAAGTACGGCCCGGTCAAGGACACCAGCCAGTCCGGCAGCCCGAGCGTGTACGTCAACTGAGCCCGGCGCGGGCCCGGTCCGTCCCTCCGGCCGCCCAGGGCCGGGGGGACGGACCCGGGCCGCGGGAAGGCGGCGGCCCGGGTCACGGCACCGGGGCCCAGGCGTAACGGTGTTCCGGGCGCCCGGTGTCGCCGTACTTCAGTGTGAGACTGATATGGCCGGTACGCTCCAGGTACTTCAGATAACGCTGGGCCGTGGAGCGGCTGACCCCGGTGCGCTCGGCCACCTCGTGCGCGGAGAGCGGCCGGCCCGCCGCGCCCAGGACCCGGCGGATCAGGCCGACCGTCGCCGCGGAGTGCCCCTTGGGCAGCTCGGAGCGCGGGGTGTCCGCCGTCTTGAAGGCGCTGAAGATACGGTCCACCTGTTCCTGGCCGGCCTCGCCCCGGCCGCCGACGCCGTCGAGGGTGCGGCGCAGCGCGGCGTACCCGTCGAGCTTGGCGCTGAGCCCGGAGAAGCTGAACGGTTTGACGACGTACTGGAGCGCGCCGTAGCGCATCGCCGCCCGGACCGTGGCCACGTCACGGGCGGCCGTCACCATGATCACATCGGCCTGGTGGCCGAGCTGGCGCATCCGGCGCACCAGGGTCAGGCCCGTCTCGTCCGGGAGGTAGTGGTCGAGCAGGACCAGATCGACATGGTCGCGTTCCAGGGTGGCCAGCGCCTGGGCGGCGGTATGGGCACGGGCCCGGACCCGGAAGCCGGGCACCTGGGCCACGTACGCGGCGTTGATCTCGGCGACGCGGAAGTCGTCGTCCACGACGAGGACATCGATCACTGGGGCTCTCCTGCTGCCATGAGCTGACGCTCGGCGAATCCGTCCCCGGCCGTGTCGTCCCCCACGGTGTCGTCCCCCTCGGCGGGGGCCGGGGTGAGCGCCTCGGGCAGGACGACGGTGAAGACCGCTCCTCCCCCGGCGCGGGCGGTGACCCGGGCCATCCCGCCGTACCGTTCCGCGAGCCGGCGCACCAGGGCCAGGCCGAGCCCTCTGCCCCGGTGGAAGGCGACCGGGCCCGGCGCGGCCGTCTCCCCCGGCGTCAGGTGCTCCCGGCCGGCCGGGAGCGGCGGGTGGGCGGGATGCCCGGTGTGCTTGGTGGACCAGCCCTCGGCGAAGATCCGGTCGCGCAGCGCGGGCGGCACACCGGGTCCGGTGTCGGCGACCCGGAGGACGGCGGTGGTGTGCTCGGCCCGCAGTTCGACCTCCACGAAGGGTTCGGCGCGGGGGCCGGTGTGTTCCGCACCGCCCGGGGCGGCGTCCCGGTGCCCGGCGACGGCGTCGAGCGCGTTGTCGATGAGGTTGCCGAGCACGGTCACCAGGTCGCGCGGGTCCACCACCCGGTCGTGCAGCAGGGTGGCGGCGGAGACCCGCAACGACACACCGCGCTCGGCGGCGACGGCCGCCTTGCCGACGAGGAGCGCCGACAGCAGCGGGTCGTGCACCCGTTCCGCGATCTGTTCCGCGGAGGAGCGGTGGGTGTCGGCGATCTCGGCGACGAACGCGGCGGCCTTCTCGTGGCGCCCGAGTTCGAGGAGTCCGAGTACGGTGTGCAGCCGGTTGGCGTGTTCGTGGTCCTGCGCGCGCAGCGCGTCCAGCAGTCCCTGGGTGCTGTCGAGTTCCCGTCCGAGCTGCTCCAGCTCGGTCCGGTCCCGGAGGGTGACGACGGCCCCGCCGTCCCGGGTCGGCATCCGGTTGGCGACCAGGACCCGGCGGCCGCTGACGGTCAGCAGATCGGTCCCCGTCACGCGCCCCGCCAGCACGTCCGTGGTCCGGCCGGGCGGCAGGACCTCGTCCAGCGGGCGTCCCGTGGCGTCGGCGCCGAGCCCGAGCAGCCGGGCCGCCTCGTCGTTGGCCAGCCGGATCCTGCCGTACCGGTCGCAGGCGACGACCCCCTCCCGTACGCCGTGCAGCATCGCCTCGCGCTCGTCGAGCAGGGCGGAGATGTCGGCGAAGGCGACCCCGTGGGTGCGGCGGCGCAGCCGGCGGGAGACCGCGTAGGCGGCGAGCGCCCCGACGGCGAGCGCGGCGCCCGCGCAGAGCAGCAGGGCGGGCACGGCGTCGAGCAGCCGCTCCCGCACACTGGCGTACGCGATGCCGACGGAGACCGCGCCGACGATCTTCCCTCCGGGGTCCAGGAGCGGCACCTTGGCGCGGGCGGAGCGGCCCAGGGTGCCGTCGTCGATCTGGCGGATCTCGCGGCCGGAGAGCGCGACGCTCGGGTCGGTGGAGACATGGCGGCCGATCTCGGCGGTGTTGGTGTGGGACCAGCGCACCCCGCGGGTGTCCATCACCACGACGTAGAGCGCGTCCGTGGCCCGCCGGATGTGTTCGGCCTCGGTCTGCACCGGGCCCCGGGCGCTCGGCGCGGTGGTGAGCACCTCCCGGGCGATGTCGGGATCGGCGGCGGTCGTCTGGGCGATGGCGAGGGCGCGGTGCATCGCCTCGTCGTCCAGCTCGGAGCCGAGGGGAGCCAGGAAGAGGCAGGTGGCGAGGGTCATCACCCCGGTGGTGAGGGCGAGCTGCGCGGCCAGCACCTGGGCGAAGACACGGCGGGGCCAGCGCACACGCATAGGTCCTCCTCATGTCCGGCCCGCCGGCCGTTCCGCTCTTCCCGGATCCTGTTCCGCCCGGATCACGCTGCTCCCGGATCCGTCCCGCCGCGGGGAACGGCTGTCTCCGTTTAACACCGTTGTGAACGAAACGTAAGCCGCCGGGGCGCCGCTGCCCAGCCCTGTGCGGTTCTTTTGTCGTCCGGGCGTGAGCAGAATGAGCAGAACGCGGTTTGCGCGCACAACGACGGGTTGCGCCCACAAGACTGCCGCTGTGGTCCGGGTCACTCCTAGCCTCCCGGCCCATGAGCAGCAGAACGAGCCCAGCCATCGAGCTGCGGGGAGCGAGCAAGGCGTTCCGGACCCCGTCCGGTGCGCTTCACACCGCCGTCAGGGATCTGGATCTGACGGTCGAACGCGGCGAGTTCGTCGCCGTGGTCGGCCCCACCGGATGCGGCAAGTCGACGACGCTGACCCTGGTCAGCGGTCTGGAGGAGCCCACTGAGGGCGAGGTGCTGGTGGCCGGCGAGCCGGTCGACGGCATCGGTGACAAGATCGGATTCGTCTTCCAGCAGGACGCCGTGTTCCCCTGGCGCACCGTCCTGTCCAATGTGATGGCCGGCCCCCGCTTCCGCGGTGTGCCCAAGGCCGAGGCCAGGGAGCGGGCCCGCGAGTGGCTCGCCCGGGTCGGGCTCGCGTCCTTCGAGGACCGCTACCCGCACCAGCTCTCGGGCGGCCAGCGCAAGCGCGTCGCGCTCGCCGCGACCTTCGTCAACGACCCCGAACTTCTCCTCATGGACGAGCCGTTCTCGGCCCTCGACGTCCAGACCCGCGCGCTGATGTCCGACGAACTGCTGGAGCTGTGGGCCGGGACGGGCGCCTCGGTCGTCTTCGTCACCCACGACCTGGAGGAGTCGATCGCCCTCGCCGACAAGGTCGTGGTCATGACGGCCGGTCCCGCGACCGTCAAGGAGGTCTTCACCGTCGACCTGCCGCGCCCCCGCAAGGTGGAGTCCGTACGGCTGGAACCCCGGTTCATCGAGATCTACCGGGAGATCTGGTCGTCGCTCGGCGAAGAGGTCCGGATCACCCGCGAGAGGGGTGCGGCCGATGCCGCCTGAGACCGTGACCGCCGGCGCGGTCCCCGCGAAGCCCGCCGCCACCGCACAGGACGGGGGCGGCGACCGTACCCGCGCCCGGGCGCGCGCCGCGCGCAACCGGCAGGTCCTGGTGTACGGGGCCCGGGTCCTGCTGCTCATCGCCCTGATCGGGATGTGGGAGTGGCTGGCCAGGGCGGCCGTCATCGATCCCTTCAACTTCTCGATGCCGTCGAAGATCTGGGACCAGATCGTGCAGTGGGCGGTGCACGGCACCCCGCAGGGCCCCCTGTGGGAGCAGATCTGGTACACGCTGTACGAGGCGCTGCTCGGCTGGGTCATCGGGGTGACCGGCGGTGTGGTCCTCGGGATCGCGCTCGGCCGGGTCCGCTTCCTGGCCGATGTGCTCGGCCCGTACATCAAGGTGCTCAACGCGCTGCCGAGGATCGTCCTCGCCCCGATCTTCCTCATCTGGTTCGGCCTCGGCCCGGCCTCCAAGGTCGCCTCGGCGGTCGTGCTGGTCTTCTTCCCCGTCTTCTTCAACGCGTTCCAGGGCGCGCGGGAGGTGGACCGCAACCTGGTGGCCAACGCGCGGATCCTCGGCGCGAGCAACCGTCAGGTCACCCTTCAGGTGGTGATCCCCTCCGCCACCTCGTGGATCTTCACCAGCCTGCACGTCAGCTTCGGTTTCGCGCTGATCGGCGCGATCGTCGGCGAGTACATCGGCGCGACCAAGGGCATCGGGCTGCTGGTCTCGGCCTCGCAGGGCACCTTCAACGCGGCCGGGGTGTACGCGGCGATGGTGATCCTCGCGGTCGTCGCCCTGCTCGCCGAGGCGCTCCTCACCTTCCTGGAGAAACGCCTCTTCCGCTGGAAGCCGGCCGAGTCCGGCGCCGAGCGCTGACGGCGCCCCTCCTCCCGCTCCCACCACCACCCGACAACTCCCCCGCTTCTCCTCACAAGGACGTGACCGGCCATGCGTACGTATCTCAGAATGTCGGCGGCGACGGTCTCCGCGCTGCTCGCCCTGTCCACCGTCACCGGCTGCGGCGGCGACTCCGCCGCCGGCGGGAGCTCCGGCGGCAAGGTGAAGATCATGGTGGGCGGCCTGGACAAGGTCATCTATCTGCCCGCGATGCTCACCCAGAAACTGGGCTACTTCAAGGAGGAGGGCGTCGACGTGCAGCTCCTCACCGAACCGGCGGGCGTGCAGGCCACCACGTCGCTCGTCTCCGGGGACGTCCAGGGCGTCGTGGGCTTCTACGACCACACCCTCGATCTTCAGGTCAAGGGCAAGCAGGTGGAGTCCGTGGTGCAGTTCTCGCACGCCCCCGGTGAGGTCGAGGTCGTCTCGAACAAGGCGGCGGCCGGGCTGACCTCCCCGAAGGACTTCAAGGGCAAGAAGCTCGGGGTCACCGGGCTCGGCTCGTCCACCGACTTCCTCACGAAGTACCTCGCGGTCAACGACGGGGTGTCGACGGAGGAGTTCTCCACGGTGGCGGTCGGGGCGGGGCAGACCTTCATCTCCGCGCTCCAGCAGGGCTCCATCGAGGGCGGTATGACCACCGACCCCACCGTCGCGCAGATCCTCGACAAGAAGCTCGGCAAGGTCCTCGTCGACATGCGGACGCCCGAGGGGTCGAAGGAGGCGCTCGGCGGACCGTACCCCTCCTCCAGTCTCTACATGAACACCGACTGGGTGAACGGCAACAAGGAGACGGTGCAGAAGCTGGCCAACGCCTTTGTGAAGACGCTCCGCTGGATGTCCTCGCACACCCCCGAGGAGATCGCCGCGAAGATGCCGGCGGACTACGCGCAGGGCGGCAAGGAGCTGTACGCGCAGTCGATCAGGAGCACCCTGCCGATGTTCACGACGGACGGGGTGATGCCGGCCGACGGGCCCGCGACGGTCGAGCGGGTCCTGAAGGCGTTCAACCCCAACCTCAAGAACGCCAAGGTCGACCTGGAGAAGACGTACACCACGGAGTTCGTGAAGAAGGCGGGGTGACCACGCCGTAAACTGTCCCTGTTCAGGGGGCCGTCGGCGGAGTTGTCAGGAGTACGTATGCGTGGCCGGCCCGAGACACCCCCGCCCGCGGGCCGGCTCGACGAACTGCTCTATCTGGTCGGCCGGCAGGCCTGGCGGCCGGACGCGGGGGTCGAGGGGGTCGTCGACTGGCTCCACCGGCAGCTCGGCGCGGAGGTCGCCCTGGTCGGCCGCGGGCACACCGTGGAGCTGTCGACGCCCGGCTTTCCCCGGGAGATACTGCCCGCGCTCGCACCGGTGCTCACCCGGCTGGCCACCGGCCGGATGGCCGCCGCGGCCACCGAGGTGGGCGCGGTACGGGTACGGCTGGAGCGCGTCGGCCCGGACAGCCCGCACCGGGTGCTCATCCTGGCCGGGGCCGACCGGCTCACCAGCCAGGAGGCGGCCGCCGCCTCGCACACCGGCCACATCATCGCCCTGCTGCACCGCGCCCGGGCGGCTGGCACGGTCTTCCGCGACTACCAGGAGAAGGCCCACCAGATGCGGGTGGCGCTCTTCATGGCGCTCATGGCGGGCGACCCCGTCCTGGCCCGGCGGATGACGACCGGAGCCGTTCCCGAGCTGCTGGGCGCCGACCGGATCCGGGTGCATCTGCTGCGCTGCCGGCCCGGCGAACGGGACCGGATCGCCCAGGCCCACCAGGACCCCGCCGGCTACCACGGCCGGGCCCTGATGGTGCGCTGCCCGGTCTACGACGAGCATCTGATCTGCCTCGTCGCCGAGGACGAGCACGCCCCGCCGGAGCTGGGCGGCGTCCTGCGCGAACTGGTCGCCGAGAGCGAGGAGTACGCGCTGGGCGTCAGCTCCCCGCATCCGCTGCGCGCGACGGCCGCGGCGTACGAAGAGGCCCGGCACGCGCTGGCGGTCGCCGGCAACACCCCCGGCAGGGTGGCCGGTTACCGGAGGCAGGAGCCGCTGGAGCGGCTGCTGCCGCGTGCGGAGACGCTCGCCTGGGCCCACGCCCTGCTGCGACCGCTGCGGTTCCTGCCGGAGCTGACCGCCGAGACCACCCGCCTCGCCCTCTCCTTCCCCCGGTCCGGGGTGGCCGCCCTGCTGGGCATCAGCCGCAACACGGTCACCGCCCACCTCAAGCGGTCCGAGGCCGCGCTCGGCCTCGACCTCCGCGACATCCGCGCGCGGGCCGCGCTGGCCCTGGCCGTCACCACACTGCACCAGGACGGCGCACCCGCCGACGGCCCGGCACCGGTGGCCGTCCCGTCCCCGGCCGCCGCGTGGGCGGCGGAGTTCCTCGGCCCGCTGCGGGACCCCCGCCATCAGCGCGTCCGGGACACGCTCCGTACCTGGATCGAGTCGAACGCCGACGCACGCCGGACCGCCCGGCGCCTGGGCGGCAGCCGCACCACGGTCGCGGCCCGGCTGCGCACCGCGGAGCGGCTGCTGGGGCGGGATCTGCTGGCGACGGGCTCGGGCGTGCACGATCTCGTGTACGCCTTCCACTTCTCGGGCGAGGGCCCGCGGCTGGGCCGGTGCGATCCGGCGCCCGACGCCGACCGTGCGCCGTGACCAGGAGGCGGCCCGCCCGCCACGGGCGGAGCGCGGGATCCGCCCCGGACCGTGCACCGTGCGCACTCCGGACCGTGTTCTGGGCGTCGTGACCACCGAAACTCGCTTTCCCCGGGGCGGGCGGTCGCGGTGTACTCGTTCCCGGCAGCGCTTCCGGCCGCCCCGGGCCGGGGGGCGGGACGGCCGGGCTCCGGTGTCCCCGACCAGGACACCGGTCCGCGGCCTGGTAGACGCTGGCCTTGCCGGACTGGATGGCGCGCACCAGCTCGACGAGCGCCCCGTACGGCGGGTCGATGCCCTCACCCGAGGCGTGCATGTACGCGGCGGCCACCTGGCAGGCGTACAGGCTGTTGCGGTACGGCAGCGGCTCCAGCCGTACCAGCGTGTGGATGAGGGCCGCGGCGCGCCAGGACACGTCGGGTTCGCTCGTGGCCGGGCGCGGGATGCGGGTCTTGTGCCGGGCGACGGCCGCGACGAGCGCCGAGTAGTCGGCCACGGACACGTCCTCCGGAACGGCCTGCTCCTGTACATCCAGGAGCCAGGCCACATCGATGTACAGGACCGGCATCAGGCTGCTTCCACCTGCTGCCTGCCGCCCGGGGCGGGCGGCACCTCGCCGGCGAACGCCTCGTCGAACTCGCCCTTGTGCTGCTCGCCCCAGGTGACGGCGTAGCGGAGGAACTGCAGCCGCTGCTGCTCACGCAGAGGCAGGTCGTGGACGTACTGCTTGAGCGACTTGCCCTCGGCGGCGGCGGCGGCGCGCACGGCCTCCAGCTCGTCGTCGGTGAAGCTGATGTTGAGTGACGGCATACACCTACGGTACCTAACAGGTACCGCACCGGGGAAGCGGGGTCGCCGGGGGCCGAGGTCCGCGCCGCACCGGCTGCGGCACAACCAGATCGCGATCCATTTCGATCAAGAGAGACCGCGCCATCGGGGCGGCAACGGCTTCTCAGCCATCCAATGAATTGCGCGTCAGATTCATTGACAGGCCCTCAAATCCCCGCCACCCTCCCATTCATCCGATGTCTATGGAGGAAGGGATGGATCCCTATGGCGGTCCATGACCGTATCCGTGCGACAGTCCTGATGCTGTGTCTCGGCCTCGCCGCAGCGCTCGTCACCGCGCTCCCGGCCCGCGCCGAGCCTGCCGCCTGGAAGGTTTCCGCCCCGTCCGCGCGAGCCGGGCACGGTCCCGGCGCCATGCTGAGACTCGATCCCTCCAGCGGCAGTCCGTCGCTGGAGGTGACCCACGACGGGGAGACCGTCATCGAGCCCTCTCCCGTCGGCATCGTCACCGAAAGAGCCGACCTCTCCGCCGGGCTGCACTTCCTCGGGCTCGGAAAACGCACGGTCTCCGAGTCGTACCGCACCACCGTCGGCAAGGAGCGCGACCGCCGTGCCCGGATGACCGAGGCGCGCTTCCGCTTCGGCACCGCGGAGGGCGCCAGGCTCGATCTGCTCGTGCGGGTCTCCGACGACGGGGTCGCGTACCGCTACGTCCTGCCCGGCGACACCGGCGATGTGCTCGGTGAGACCTCCGCCTTCACCCTGCCCGCGGGTTCGGCGTCCTGGCTCGGCAAGTACCGGAAGGACAACGAGAATCTGTTCGCCCGGTACGACGCGGCCGACGCGCCCGCCGGCGAGTACATGATGCAGGCGCTCTTCAGGACCGGTGACACCTACGCACTGGTCGCGGAGTCCGACCTCACCGGGACCTACTCGGGCGCGCGCCTCTCCCACGACGCGGGATCGGCCACCTACCGCGTCAGGCTCTGGGACGAACAGGTGCGGGTCGACGGGGCTCTCACCACCCCCTGGCGTGCCGTGATCACCGGCGATCTGGCGACCGTCACCGAATCCACGTTCGTCGACGACATAGCCCCCGCCTCGAAGGTCCGCGACACCTCCTGGATCAAGCCCGCGCCCGCGCTGTGGACCTGGCTCGCCGGGGGCAGGCCGGCCGGGCAGAGCCTGGAGAAGCAGAAGGCGTACGTGGACTACGCGGCTGAGCGCGGCTGGCCGTACACCGTGGTCGACGCGGGCTGGTACTTCGACCCGGACCAGTGGGATGTCACCGACCCCGACTGGCAGACGAACAGCTGGATGCCGGAGCTCGTGCGATACGGCCGCGAGCGCGGCGTCGGCATCCAGGTCTGGATCCACCAACGCGACCTCGACACTCCTGAGGAGCGGCAGCAGTGGCTGCCGACACTGGAGAAGTGGGGCGTCAAGGGCGTGAAGATCGACTTCATGGACTCCGAGGCGCAGGAGACCTTCCGCTGGTACGACGCGATCCTGGCCGGAACCGCGAAGCACCACCTCCTCGTCAACTTCCACGGCTCGACGATCCCCAAGGGCATCCACCGCACATGGCCGCAGGTCATGACGTTGGAGGGCGTCAGCGGTGAGGAGAAGAGGACCAATACCCCGGAGCACCTGGCGACGCTCCCCTTCACCCGCAATGTCATCGGCGGGATGGACTACACGCCGGGCGCCTTCCATCGTGCGGAGCGTCCCAACGCGGCTTCGGACGCCGGCGAGGTGGGGCTCGCCGTGCTCTACGAGTCCGGCATCCAGAATCTCGCGGGCACGCCGGAGTCGTACGACGCGCGCCCCGAGGCCCGGCGCTTCCTGGAGCAGATCCCGGCGGCCTGGGACACGACGGAGCTGCTGGCGGGTGACCCGGGCAGGAGCGCGGTCCTGGCCCGGCGCGACGGCGGACGCTGGTTCATCGGCGGCATCTTCGCGGGCGAGGCCCGCACCGCCGAGGTCCCGCTGCGCCTCGGCCACGGCACATGGCTGGTGGAGACGGTCACGGACGGTCCCGGCGGACTGGTACGCGAGGGCAGGACCGTGCGCGGTGACGCGACGCTGTCCGTGCCGGTGGTCGCGGACGGCGGCTTCGCGGCGATGGCGTGCCGTTGGTATCCGGGCCGTACCAGTTGCGACCGTTAGCGCCTTAACGCCTCAGCGCCTCTGCCGGGGCCGGTCCGGAACCCGGTCCCGCGTGGGCGCACCTGACCCGTTCAGACCCAGGCCGGCTCACCGGCCGGGGCCCGCGCAACCGGGTCC
>NZ_JBHURV010000004.1:269392-346416 GCF_042673865.1 Streptomyces sp. NPDC056987 | reverse complement strand
GTGGGGGGGGGGGGGGTCGGGGGGGGGGGGGGGGGGGGGGGGGGGGGGGGGGGGGGGGGGGGGGCCCCCCCCCCCCCCCCCGCGACCGCGCTGCCCCCGCTGCCCGCTCCGGGCGCCAGACCGGGCGCCGCCGGGTACGGCGGCCTCGACCCGGCCGCGCTGCCGGCCGCGCCCGCGGGACCGCCGGCGCCCGCACCGCTCGCGCTGCCCGCACAGGCGGCGTACTCCCCCCTGCCCGCGCACTCCCCCCTGCCCGCGCACTCCCCCCTGCCCGCGCACTCCGCCCTGCCCGCCCAGGCCGCGCGTCCCGCCGAAGCCGCCTTCGGCACGGAGACCGACTTCGGCGCGCCCGCGGGCGGGAGCGGCGCGCCCCGGCTCGCGCCGCTCGACGCGGCGGCGACCGCGCTGGCCCTGCCCGTGCCGCGGGTCGACCCGAACGATCCGAACGCCGGGTTCCTCGCCGGTCTGCTGGCCTCCGCGCCCGCCGAGCTGATCACGGCGCTGGCCGCGGCTCCCACCGACTCCGTGGAGCGCGGGCTGCGCGAGCTGCGGGCCCGGCTGGAGATGGGCGAACTGGCCACCGCCGCCGAGGCGCTGAACGTACTGGAGGAGCGCCGCCCCGACGACTGGCGGGTCGTCTGGTACCGGGGGATCGCCTCGCTGGCGAGCGGCGACCACGAGGTCGCGGCGCTCTCCTTCGACGCGATCTACGACGCGTTCCCCGGCGAGCCCGCGCCGAAGCTGGCGCTCGGCGTCTGCGCCGAGGTGCTGGGTCAACTGGACAACGCGGCCGAGTACTACCGTCTGGTGTGGACGACGGACCCGAGCTATGTCAGCTCGGCGTTCGGGCTGGCGCGGGTGCAGCTCGCCGCCGGGGACCGGACCGGCGCCGTACGGACCCTGGAGTCGGTGCCCGAGGCGTCGATCCACTACACGGCGGCCCGCGTCGCCGCCGTACGGGCGCGGCTGCGCGAGCGGGGCATACCGGCGCCCGCGCCCGCCGTCGCCCCCGGCCCGGGTCAACCGTCCGGGCAGGGGCGGGGCTTCGGCGGGGAACCGGCGCTGATCGACGATCTGACGGCCGCGGCGCAGCAGGTCTCCGCGCTCCAGCAGTTCGATCTGGACGCCGTCCGGCGGGAGCAGTTGTCGACGGAGGTTCTGGGCACCGCTCTGGACTGGGTACTCTCCGGTGGACCGGGGTCGGGCCCCGCCCGGAGCGCGCTGCTCGGCAGCGAACTGGACGAGCGTGGTCTGCGTCTTGGACTGGAACGCTCGTACCGGGTACTCGCCCGGCTCGCTGAGCCCGGCGAGGAGAGGATCGAACTGGTGGAGCGGGCCAACCGTTTCCGCCCCCGGACGTGGGTGTGATTGATGTCCCAGATGCACCGGTCGGCCGACCAGCCGACCTGCCCGAGCTGCGAGGAGCCGCTGGAGTCCGGCGACCTGTTCTGCGGCGGGTGCGGCTACGACCTGTCGGCTGTCAGGGAGCGCCCGGACGATCACCCCACGCTGGTCATGCACGGCGTGGGGCGGACGGAGCCGCGCGCTCCCGGTACTCCGGCCGCGTCGGCCGGCCCCGGCGGGCCGGTGGGCGGGGTGGAGTGGCCCCCGGCGACCGGCGTGGACAGCTCCGGTACGCCCGTACCGGTCCATCTGCCCGAGGAGGTGCCGGGTGTCGACTCGGCGGGGTCGCGGCTGCCCGAGCACCCGGGCGACTTCGAACTCCCCGCGCCCGCGGGCGCCGTACCACCCGCCCCGGTGGCCCCGCCGGCTCCGTCCGCCCCGCAGCCCCCGCCGGTCCCCTCGGCCGATCCGCGCAGGGGCGCCGCGGCGGCGCCGTCCGGGGTGAAGATCTGTGTCGCCTGCCGCGCGGGCCGCGTCGACACGGACGGCTACTGCGAGAACTGCGGCCACGCCCAGCCGCGCGAACGCGACCACATGGAGCAGGAGCTCTGCTCGGTGGCCGCGGTCAGCGACCGCGGGCTGCGCCATCACCGTAACGAGGACGCGTTCGCCGTGTCGTCGGCCGCCCTGCCGGACGGTTCGCCCGCCGTGGTGGCGGTCGTCTGCGACGGGGTGTCGTCGGCGACCCGCCCGGACGAGGCGTCGGCCGCGGCGTCGTCGTCGGCCAACGAGTCGCTGCTCGGCGCCCTGGAGCGCGGTACGCATCCGCAGCAGGCGATGCACGACGCGATCGTGGCCGCCGCCGAGGCCGTCAACTCCCTCGCCGGGTCGGTGGCCACGGAGCACGAGCACCACCACCAGAACGCCCCGGCCTGCACGATCGTCGGCGCGGTGGTGGCGAACGGGCTGCTGGTCATCGGCTGGATCGGCGACAGCAGGGCCTACTGGGTCCCCGACGACCGCGGCGGACCGCCCGCCCGGCTCACCGAGGACGACTCGTGGGCCGCCCAGATGGTCGCGGCGGGGCTGATGAGCGAGGCGGAGGCGTACGCGGACGAGCGCGCCCACGCGATCACGGGGTGGCTCGGCGCCGACGCGTACGAACTGGAGCCGCACACGGCGTCGTTCAAGCCGGACCGGCCCGGTGTGGTCGTGGTCTGCACGGACGGGCTGTGGAACTACGCGGAGGGCGCGGACGAGATGGCGCGGGCGCTGCCCGCCGACGCGGCGGAGCGCCCGCTGCACGCCGCCCAGGTGCTGGTCGGGCACGCGCTCGACGGCGGGGGCCACGACAACGTAACAGTGGCCGTCGTGCCGTTCGCCGTACCACCGCAAGGGGCAGGATCCGCCTGAGCGCGGTGCGGGCCCCGCGCTGCCCGCGCCGTCACCGCACCCGCCGTACGTGCCGCCACGCGCTTCCCTTCCCCCGATGACTCCCCGTCGACTCCCCCTTGACTCCCTTGACTCATTTCCTTCTCCCACCGATCTCACTCACCGACTTCTCCCACGGATCTCCGCTGTGTGGAGCGTCAAGGAGCCGATACAGATGGCGAACTTCTCCAAGTCGAACGTGCCGCAGTTCTCCGTCGACGTGTACCAGAACGCCTACCTGCCGGAGGGCGGGCGGGAGGTCAACGCGATCGTCACGGTCACGTCGACGGGTGGCGGGACCACCGGCGGCGTGACGTTCGCGGGAGCCTCGCCGGCCTCGGCCACCCTCCCCGGGCAGAGCCCGAACGCGGCCGTGGTGATCATGGTCGACTGCTCGGGTTCGATGGACTATCCGCCCACGAAGATGCGGAACGCGCGGGACGCCACGGCAGCCGCGGTCGACACGCTGCGCGACGGTGTCGCCTTCGCGATCGTCGCCGGTACGCATGTGGCCAAGGAGGTCTACCCCGGCGACGGACGGCTGGCGGTCGCCGACGTCCGCACCCGGGCGGCGGCCAAGGAGGCGCTGCGCAGGCTGAGCGCGGGCGGCGGTACGGCGATCGGCACCTGGCTGCGTCTCACCGACCGGCTGCTGGCCTCGGCCGAGGTGGCGATCCGGCACGGCATCCTGCTCACCGACGGCCGCAACGAGCACGAGTCGCCGGAGGATCTGCGGGCGGCGCTCGACAGCTGTGCGGGCCGGTTCACCTGTGACGCCCGCGGTGTCGGTACGGACTGGGAGGTGAAGGAGGTCACGGCGATCGCCTCCGCGCTGCTCGGGACGGCCGACATCGTCGCGGATCCGGCCGGGCTGGCCGCGGACTTCACGCGGATGATGGAGAACGCGATGGGCAAGGAGGTCGCGGATGTCGCCCTGCGGCTCTGGACGCCGGTCGGCGTGGAGATCGTCTTCGTCAAGCAGGTGGCACCGACCGTCGAGGAACTGACCGGCAGGCGTACGGAGTCGGGGCCGCGGGCCGGGGACTACCCGACCGGTTCCTGGGGCGACGAGTCCCGCGACTACCACGTGTGCGTACGGGTCCCCGAGGCGGGCATCGGCCAGGAGATGCTGGCCGCGCGGGTCTCGCTGATCCTGCCCGCGCCAGGCGGCGGCTCCCCGGAGGTGCTGTCCCAGGGGCTGGTACGGGCGGTGTGGACGGACGACATGGCGGCCTCCACCTCGATCAACCCCCAGGTCGCCCACTACACGGGCCAGGCCGAGCTGGCCCAGGTCATCCAACAGGGCCTGGATGCCCGGAAGTCGGGCGATTTCGATGGTGCCACCGCCAAGCTGGGACGGGCCGTCCAGCTCGCCGCGTCCTCCGGAAACGCCGATACCGCGAAATTGCTTTCGAAGGTGGTGGACGTGGTCGACGCGGCGACAGGTACTGTGCGACTGAAGGCGAAAGTCGCGGATGCGGACGAGATGACCCTCGAAACGCGCTCCACCAAGACGGTTCGCGTCAAGAAATGACCGCCGGCAGCGGCCCCGTGGCCGGACCGGACAGTGGCCTGCGGGCCCGATGAGAACGCGGCCCGAGGGCCGGACGAGAGGAGGAAGCGCCGACATGCCGACCTGCCCGAACGGACACCAGTCGGGTTCCGAGGACTGGTGCGAGGTCTGTGGCCATCGCATGGCCGGCCCCGGCGCCCCGGCGGGCGCCGTCCCGCCGCCGCCTCCCCCACCGCCCCCGGCGCCCGGCTACGGCTATCCGCCGCCGAGCGGCGCCGACGCCACCGGACAGGCGGAGCTGTGCCCGCAGTGCCGCACGCCCCGGGAGCAGATGGCGCCGTTCTGCGAGGAGTGCCGCTGGAACTTCCTGACGAACACGGCGACGTCGTACACCCCGCTGGCCCCGCAGCACCAGAGCCCCGGCGGCTTCGGTGGCCCGGGGGGTCCTGGTGGTCCCGGCGGGGCGGGGGGCCCGGTGCCCGGGCTGAATCTGCCGCCCGGCTTCCAGGCGCAGCCGCCGTCCCGGCCGCAGGATCCGTTCGAGTACCAGAGTTCGCGCCCCTCGCAGCTCAACCGGCCCGCCGAGCCCCTGTCGCCCGACCAGTCGGCGCCGCCCGGCGGACCCTCCGCGCCGCCGCGTCCCGTACCGGACTACGCGCGTCCGGACTACCCGCAGCCGGACTACCCGCAGCCGGGCCCGCCGCCCCCGTCGCCGTACCAGCAGCAGTCGCCCCCGCCCTACCAGCAGGAGGGCGCGCCGTCGCCGTACCAGCAGGAGAGCGCGTCGCAGCTGCCGGTCTCGCCGATCTTCCAGCAGTCGTCCGCTCCCCCGGCCCCGCCGGGACCCCAGCGGAGCGACGACGACTGGATGCTCCCGCCGCCCTCGTCCTCGGTGTCCCAGCCACCGGCGCCCCAGGGCCCGCAGGAGTCCCAGCGGCACGAGCCGGCGCCGCAGTACCAGCGCCCGGCGACCTGGACGGCGGTCATCGGTCCCGACCGTGACTACTTCATGGCGATGATGCAGCGCAGCGGCCCCGAGGCCACCGGGCTGAACCTGCCCGCGTACTCCCCCGAGCAGCGTCTTTCGCTGACCGGCAACCAGATCGCGATCGGCCGCCGCCGGCACTCCACCGGCGAGTCCCCCGAGATCGATCTGTCCGTGCCGCCGGAGGACCCGGGCGTCTCGCACCAGCACGCGGTCCTGGTGCACCAGCCGGACGGGAGCTGGGCGGTCGTCGACCAGAACTCCACCAACGGCACGACGCTGAACGGCGCCGAGGATCCGATACAGCCCTTCGTCCCCGTCCCGCTCAAGGACGGTGACCGGGTGCATGTCGGCGCCTGGACGACGATCACGATCCGCCGCGACTGACCCTTCCGGTCCCCGGTCCGTACGTCTGCCCGAGCGGCCAGACGTACGGGCCCGCCGGGTCGTCCAGCCAGGCCCACTGGCCGCGCTCGCCGACGGTGACGCCGTACCGCTCCCGTTCCGGGCGCCGTTCGCGCTCCCAGAGCGAGAGCGCCTCGCGCGGATCGAGCCGGCCCGCGGTCAGGGTCAGCAGGAAGCGGAACAGATCGTTCTCGCTCGCGCGGCGCGGCAGCCCACCGAGGGAGCGGTACGTGCCCGCCCGCCCGGCCGGAACGCCCCGCAGCGGTACGAAGTAGGCGGAGGTGTGCAGGAAGCGCCCCTCCGCGTACCGGCCGTGCGGCGAGTCCGTGACCTCCAGCGCGATCAGCCCGGTGGCGAGCGGGGCCAGGATCCGGGCCCCGGGGCGGCACTGCGCCGTCCAGACCTGCGGCACCGACGGCAGGGTGCAGGTCGCGATGATCCGGTCGAACGGCGCGCGCCCGGGGCAGCCGCGCGCCCCGTCGCCGGTGACGACGGCGGGCCGGTATCCGGCCGCGGCGAGATGGCTGCGGGCCGACTCGGTGATCTCCGGTTCCAGATCGACGGTGGTCACGTTCGCGTCGCCGACCCGGTGGGAGAGCAGGGCCGCGTTGTAGCCGCTGCCCGCACCGATCTCCAGGACGCGGTGGCCGTCCCGTACGTCCAGCTCCACCAGCATCCTGGCCATCAGGGAGGGCTGGCTGCTGGACGAGATCAGCTCGCCGTCGCGGACCCGGGTCGCGAGCGGGGCGTCCGCGTACGCGCCGCGCAGCCAGCGCCGGCGGCGTACGGGGTCGGGGTCGCCGCTCCAGAGCCGGTCCCAGCCGCCGGGGCGGCTGGTGAAGTAGTACGGCACGAAGAGGTGGCGCGGCACTTCCTCGAACGCCGCCCGCCAGGCCGGATCGTCCAGCGCGCCGGTCGCCGCGATCTCCCGGACCAGCCCGGCGCGCGCCTCGGCGGCGGCCGCGTCGTCGGGGCCGTACGGCTCTGCCCGGTGTGCGCCCATCTCTCCACTGTCCTGGCTGGCGGCCCGGGAAGCGAGCGGACCCGCGGCGGTACGGGGCCGGTGGTCCCAGGCCCCCCGGGACCGGTGGTCCTAGGACCAGGGTCCTCGGCCGTCGCGTCTGAGACGATGGACGGGTGAACGATATTCCGCACGGCACGCTTCAGGAGCAGACCTTCTACGAGCAGGTCGGCGGCGAGGAGACCTTCCGGCGCCTGGTCCGCCGCTTCTACCAGGGGGTCGCGGAGGACCCGCTGCTGCGGCCGATGTACCCCGAGGAGGACCTGGGCCCGGCCGAGGAGCGCTTCGCGCTCTTCCTCATGCAGTACTGGGGCGGCCCCCGCACCTACAGCGACCGGCGCGGCCACCCGCGGCTGCGGATGCGGCACGCCCCGTTCGCGGTGGACAGCGCCGCGCACGACGCCTGGCTGCGGCACATGCGGGTGGCGGTGGACGAGCTGGGGCTGTCGGAGGCGCACGAGCGGCAGCTCTGGGACTACATGACGTACGCCGCCGCCTCGATGGTGAACACCGCCGGCTGACCGCCCCGGCCCGGGGCCCGTCCCGGCCGTGCCCGCCCGCGACGCCCGTGCCCGCCCTCCGGGAGGGCGGGCTCAGGCCGGCGTGACCGTCAGCCCGCCGAGTCCGGACCGCCGTACCGCGATCGAACCGAAGGGGGTACGGAGCCGGAGCCAGCCGCTGGACTCCAGCAGCGCCCACGGTTCCTCGGGGGCGGCTCCCGCGGGCACCAGCGCGCGCACCGGGCGCAGGAAGCCCAGCGACTGCGCGGCGTGCACGGCGCGCAGCGGCAGATGGGTGTCGCCGAGGGTGCGGGACCAGATCTCCCGGCCGATCCGGTCGCGCGCGGAGCGCGTCCGGTCGCCGGGCGCCAGTTGTTCGTCCCTGGCGCGGAACTCCGCGACCGCCACGGCCAGCGCGCGCCGGACGGACTCGGCGCCGGGGAGCCCGGCCACCTGGCGCCAGCCGCCGCGCGGCGGCAGCACCCCGGCCCACGGCGGACCGGTGACGGCGGCCGGAACGACCGCCGTGCGCATGGTGTCCTCGGCGGAGCCGGGGGAGGCCGGGGCGTCGATGGCGTCCAGGAGTTCCCCGGCGGAGACCGTCACGTCCAGCGGGGCCTCCGCCCGTGGGACGTACGGGGCGCCGAGCCGGGCCGTACGGATGGCCAGCACCTCGAAGGAGGCGGGGCGGCCGAAGACAGCGAGCGCGCCGCCGCCCGCGGCCCCGCCGCCGGCCTGGAGCCGGACGGCGGCGGCACGGTCGTAGTGGATCAGCCGGGCGAGGAAGGCACCGAGGTCGGCGGCCTCCCGCGCATCGGCGAACTCCAGGGTTCTGACAGGCATGGTCATGCCGCGAGAGCGTCCTTGCCGTCGTCGTCCTTGCCGTCGGCGCCGTCGTCCAGGTAGCGCAGGAGGTGAGCCTTCTCCTCGGCGCTGATCCGCCGGGGTCTGGCCGCCTCCAGGTCGTAGGGCACGACGACCGTCGAGGCCCGTACGTACACCTGGTCGCCGTCCTTGATCTCGTACGCGATCGTCAGCGACGCGGCATTGATCTTCGTCACCCAGGACTCGACGGTCACCGGCTGGTGCCGGTGGACGAGCGGGCGCTTGTAGTCGATCTCGTGCCGGGCGACCACGGACCCGCCGGAGAACGACGGCGAGCCGTCCCCCGGCGCGAGCCGGAACATGAAGTCGATGCGGGCCTCTTCGAGGTAGCTGATGAAGACCGCGTTGTTGACGTGCCCGAAGGCGTCCATGTCCGACCAGCGCAGGGGGCAGCTGTAGAAGTGACGCGCCATCTCAGCCCCGCGTGAGCTTCTTGTAGGTGGCCCGGTGCGGGCGGGCGGCGTCGGCGCCGAGCCGCTCGACCTTGTTCTTCTCGTACGACTCGAAGTTGCCCTCGAACCAGAACCACTTGGAGTCGCCCTCGTACGCCAGGATGTGCGTGGCGACGCGGTCCAGGAACCACCGGTCGTGGGAGACGACCACGGCCGCGCCCGGGAACTCCAGCAGCGCGTTCTCCAGCGAGGAGAGGGTCTCGACGTCGAGGTCGTTCGTCGGCTCGTCGAGGAGGAGCAGGTTGCCGCCCTGCTTGAGGGTGAGCGCCAGGTTGAGGCGGTTGCGCTCACCGCCGGAGAGCACCCCTGCGGGCTTCTGCTGGTCCGGGCCCTTGAAGCCGAAGGCGGAGACGTAGGCGCGCGAGGGCATCTCGACATGGCCGACGTTGATGTAGTCCAGCTCGTCCGAGACGACCGCCCACAGCGACTTCTTCGGGTCGATGTTGCCGCGGCCCTGGTCGACGTAGCTGATCTTGACGGTGTCGCCGACCTTGATGGTGCCGGAGTCCGGCTCCTCGAAGCCCTGGATCATCTTGAACAACGTGGTCTTGCCGGCGCCGTTCGGGCCGATGACGCCGACGATGCCGTTGCGCGGCAGCGTGAAGGACAGGTCGTCGATGAGGACCTTGTCGCCGAACGCCTTGGAGAGGTTCTCGACCTCGACGACGACACTGCCGAGCCGCGGGCCCGGCGGGATCTGGATCTCCTCGAAGTCCAGCTTCCGCATCTTGTCGGCCTCGCCGGCCATCTCCTCGTAACGGGCGAGACGGGCCTTGGACTTGGCCTGGCGCCCCTTCGCGTTGGAGCGGACCCACTCCAGCTCGTCCTTGAGCCGCTTGGCGCGCTTGGCGTCCTTCTGGCCCTCGACCTTGAGGCGGGTCTGCTTGGTCTCCAGGTACTTGGAGTAGTTGCCCTCGTAGCCGTGGAGACGGCCGCGGTCGACCTCGCAGATCCACCCGGCGACGTTGTCGAGGAAGTACCGGTCGTGGGTGACGGCGACGATGGTGCCGGGGTACTTGGCGAGGTGCTGCTCCAGCCACTGCACGGACTCGGCGTCCAGGTGGTTGGTGGGCTCGTCGAGGAGGAGCAGGTCGGGGGCTTCGAGCAGCAGCTTGCAGAGCGCGACGCGACGGCGCTCACCACCGGACAGGTTGGTGACGGGCCAGTCGCCGGGCGGGCAGCCGAGCGCGTCCATGGCCTGTTCGAGCTGGGTGTCCAGGTCCCACGCGTTGGCGTGGTCGAGGTCCTCCTGGAGCTTGCCCATCTCCTCCATGAGGGCGTCGGAGTAGTCCGTCGCCATCAGCTCGGCCACCTCGTTGAAGCGGTTGAGCTTGCCCATGATCTCGGCGGCGCCGTCCTGGACGTTCTGCAGCACGGTCTTGGACTCGTCGAGCTCCGGCTCCTGGAGGAGCATGCCGACGGTGTACCCCGGGGTCAGGAACGCGTCACCGTTGGACGGCTGCTCCAGACCGGCCATGATCTTCAGGATGGTGGACTTTCCCGCGCCGTTGGGTCCCACCACACCGATCTTCGCACCCGGCAAGAAGCTCTGCGTCACGTCATCGAGGATGACCTTGTCGCCGTGCGCCTTACGCGCCTTGCGCATCGTGTAGATGTACTCAGCCAAGAGAAACCGTCCGGCAATCGAGAAGGGCCAATGTGCGGCTCCGCCGCGGGAGGGCAGATACACCCCATCTTGCCGTACGTCCATCCCCCGAAGGAAACCAGTACCGCTGCGCGGACAGCGCCGGCGCGGCCGTCCGGGCGCGTACGGCGGCGGGTTTTCCGTGACGGCACGGGGATGGCCCCCGGGGCGTCCGCGCGTCCTGGGGGCCATCACCTGCGGCGGGTCACTCAGAGCCCGCGATCGTTCACTCCGCGCCGTTCACTCTCCGGCAGGGTCGTTCTTCTTGCGGAGGAAGTAGACGGCTCCGCCGCCGACGAGGACGAGGGCGATCGCGACGCCCGCGATGACCGGGGTGGCGGCGGAGGAGCCGGTCTCGGCCAGGTCGCCCGTGGCGGTCACGGCACCGGTGGCGCCGGCCGTCGCGGTGGCGCCCGTCGAGGAGCCGCCGGCCGAGAGCGGGACGGGCTGACCGGACGCCTGCTGGGTGACGGTGTCAGAGTTGCCCGTGGTTACACAGTCCAGGACGCCGTCGAAGGTCTTCGAGAAGCCGTTGGTGCCGGTCACGGTGATGCCGTACGTCTCGTCCTCGCCGACCGGGACGACGACCGTGGTGGACCCGCCGGGCGTGACGGTGTGCTCCTCGCCGGCGATCTCGAAGACGAACGGCTGGTCACCCTCGTTGGCGGCGGTGATGTCGACCCCGCTCTTGGCACAGTTCTTACGCGCGGTGACCGCGGGTATCGGCCCTCCCGCGGCCCAGTTGGCGGTCGCCGTAGCGGAGACCGTGGAGTCGCTGGACCCGGCGAGGATCTGGGTCTGGCTCCTGGTCACCCCGGCGAAGGCGCGGCCGACGGGCACGGAGGTGGTGGCCTGCACGCCGAGGGAGGCGGTGCCGTCGGCGGTGTCCTCGGGCACGTCGAAGTACAGCTCGGTGCCGTTGACCGCGGTGGCGAGGGGCGCGCCGTCCTTGTCGGTGATCCGGACGCCGGTGGCGGCGGCGTCGGCGGGCGGGGTCACCGTGACCCCGGCGGCGTCCGTGTGTACGGTCACGGGGCCCAGCCGCTCACCGGCCCGGCCGGAGATGACGCCGGGCTCCAGGGTGAGCGACGCCTTGGGCTCGGCGCCGTCCCGCGCGCTCTTCTCCAGCCAGTCGGCGAGCTTCTCGGCCGCCGGGTCGCTCGCGTCGACGTCGACACCGTCGGAGTAGCGCCAGATCGCGACCTGGGTGCCGGCCGCCGCGGTCCGCTGGGTCAGCGGGCCGGTCCCCGCGGTCTCGGCGAGCGCCGCGAGGTCGTCGACCTGGGGGTAGGAGTGCTCCAGGATCCAGCGGATTCTTCCCGCGTCCGGGTTGGCGTCGAGCGAGGTCTCGGCCCAGGGGGTCTCCAGGTACTTCGCCTGGTCCTGAGTGGGGTTGTGGATGTCGATGCAGTACGTCTTGAGCTTGCCGCCGCCGTCGACGGTCATCTCGAACAGCCCGGCGGGCAACCGCTGTTCCTTGCCGCCCGTGTGGAGTACGGCCTCGTCGTAGGTCTTCAGCCCGTCGAGGGTCGCGGCGGCGCCCCCCTGGTAGTGGGAGCCGTCGTCGGCCACGGCGGTACCGGCACCGGTCAGCGAGGTCAGCGCCACCAGACCCGAAGCGAGAACCGCGGCGGCGAGACGAGCCACGACCCGCCGCCGCGCGGAGGACTCAGATATCGCAGAAAACACAGAATTCCCCTTCGGGCGAGGCACTTTCGCGCGGAACGCGTGGGGGGTCGCCTCGCCTGCAGACTCAAGTGCCCAGTGAGTACCCGTGAATCCTATGGACGCCGAGAACCGCGGAAGGCGCCCAAGCCCCGGGGCACCC
The DNA here is from genome assembly GCF_042673865.1 of Streptomyces sp. NPDC056987. Lineage (NCBI taxonomy): Bacteria > Bacillati > Actinomycetota > Actinomycetes > Kitasatosporales > Streptomycetaceae > Streptomyces > Streptomyces sp. NPDC056987. The sequence goes on along the minus strand of NZ_JBHURV010000004.1, from coordinate 334,407 downwards.
GTTCCGAATCGGAATCGTTATCCAGTGGCCGATTCACACATGGAAGGTGACCGAGAGTATCGAAAAATCTCCACAACCGCCCCTCAGGGAACGGGAGTCGGGACGGCGACCGGGTCGGGCGCGCCCCGCGGCGGTCCGTGCCGCGCCTCCTCCCCCGGCGGCTCGTGGCCCGTCCCCTGCCGCTCCGGCGCCGGTCCGTGACGCTCGGTCAGGGCCGGGGCCGTCCTGGTCAGCCGCCTGAACGCGGAGGTGCCCCGGCTGAGGTCGTGGCCCACCGCCACCGCGTCGATCTCCACGGACGTCCGGCGCTGCCCGTCCCACTCGTCCTCCCGCACCCGCAGTCTGCCGTGCACCACGAGCGGTTCGCCCACGGAGACCGACGCCGCCAGGTTGACTCCCAGTGTCCGCCGCGCCCACACCGTGTAGAAGCTCGTGGGCCCGTCCGTCCACGCGCCGCGCGCGCGGTCCCAGCGGCGCGCGGTGGCCGCGAATCGGAACCGCGCGGCCCCGCCCGTCTCCGACTCCCTGAATTCCACCCCTGTGGCGACATTCCCCACCACCGTTACCACCGTGTCGTTCATAATCTGCCTCCCGTCCGGCCGCATTCGACTGATCCCATGCTGGACCGGACGGAAAGAATGTGCTGGCGCCTGTGTATTACCTGTCAGTTGTGGAAAACCCCGTCACTCGATCCAGTGACGGCGCTCCCGTTCATGACCCGCGCGCGACCCGCCGACGACCCGCCGACGGCTCGGCGACGGCTCGGCGACGGCCCGTGGGCGCCGGGCTCAGCCGCCGCCCCGGGAGACCGTGACGTACTGCTCCCGCACTTCCCGGTAGCGCATCAGCTCGGCCGAGATCGGGTCGAGCACCTTCGCCCGTCCGCATCCCGCCGCCGCCTCCCGCAGCCGCCGCTCGGCGTCCTGCCCGTACCGCCGCGCGGGCCCCCGGGCCGCCGCGCCGCACGCCCACTCGACGAACGGACCGCCGACGATCCCGGCGAGCATGACCAGCACGGGCGGCAGCAGTCCCGGCTCCAGCACGCCGATGATCTGGCCCATCAGCCAGAGCGCGCCGTAGATCTGGAGCAGGGTCATGGCCGCCTGGGCCAGTACGGCGGCGGGCCACCAGGCCGGGCGTGGCGGCCGTCCCGGCGGCGGGCCCGCCGTCACCGCCAGTTCGTCCAGTTCCTCGGGCAGCCCCTCCGCGCCCCGTACGGCCGCCTCGCGCACGGAGTGCGCCCACGGCTCGGGCAGACCGGCCGACGCCTCCTCCACGACCGTGCGCACCGCCTGTTCGACGCGCTGGCGCGCGGTCAGCTCGTCCTCGACGACGACCGGGGCGGCCGGGGCCGCGCCGCCGCCCGGGGTGCGGGTCCGCTCGTACCACCGCCACAGGCGCAGCCACGGTGTGCCGCACGCGCGCCCGGCGTTCCTGCGCCACTCGCGCTCCGCCGCCTCACCGGCGGCGACGGCGCCGACCGCCCAGGCCAGCCGGTCGGTGAACTGCTCGCGGGAGCGCTCCCCGAGCCCGGCGCGCCCCTCGGCGACGTACGCGGAGCGCAGCTTGTGGGCCGCCGCGTCCACATCGGCGGTGATCCGGAGCACCGCGGCGTCGCGCTCCCGGACGAACCGGCCGAGCATCTCGCGCAGTTCGCCCACGCCCTGTCCGGTCAGCGCGGAGACCGCGAGGACGGTGGCGCCGGGCTCGCCGTGTTCGCCGAGGGCCATGCCGTCCTCGTCGAGGAGGCGGCGCAGATCGTCCAGCACCTGGTCGGCGGCGTCGCCGGGGAGCCGGTCGATCTGGTTGAGGACGACGAAGGTGATCTCGGCGTGCCCGGCGAGCGGCCGCAGATAGCGCTCGTGGAGCGCGGCGTCCGCGTACTTCTCGGGGTCCACGACCCAGATGACGGCATCGACTAGGGCGAGCACCCGGTCCACCTGGTCCCGGTGGCGTACGACGGCGGAGTCGTGGTCGGGGAGGTCGACGAGGACGAGGCCGTGCAGTTCCTCGTCGCCGTCGCCGCCCGCGAGCGGCCTGCGGCGCAGCCGTCCGGGGATGGCGAGCCGGTCGAGCAGCCCGGCCGCGCCGTCGGACCAGACGCAGGCGATGGGGGCGGAGGTGGTGGGCCTGCGCAGGCCGGTCTCGGAGATCGGCACCTCGGCCAGCGCGTTGAACAGCGTCGACTTGCCGCTGCCGGTGGCGCCCGCGATGGCGACGACGGTGTGGAACGCGGAGAGCCGCCGACGGGCCGCCGCCTCGTCCAGTACGCGGCCCGCCTCGGCGAGGACGGTGCCCTCGACACGGGTCCTGGACAGCCCCACCAGCTCGCCCAGCGCGTCGAGCCTGGCCCGCAGCGGCCCGTTGTAGGCGCCGCCGATGGGGGTGTGCGCCCCGCCGCCGCCCGCGGAGGCGCCGGGCGGCCCGTCCAGCTCCTCGAAGGAGGTGATGCCTTCCAGACCCTCCAGGTCCGCCAGGTCCTCCGTGGCGCCCTTCCCGGCGGCGCGCCGGGCGATCAGCCCGTCGTCCCAGGAGCCGGCGGCGCCGGGGCCGGACGCCTCGCCGTCCGGCCCCGGGGCCTCCGGAAGGGTCCCCGGAGCGGCCTCCTGAGCGCTCTCCCGGGAGGCTTCCGCCCCGGATTCTCCAGAGTTCCCGGAGTCCCCGGAACCATGGGGATCCTTTCTGAAGCCCCTGGTCCGCCGCGGAACCTTCGACGCCTTGGACGCCTTCGAACCCTTACCGTCCTTCGTGTCCGTCACGCCCTGCGCGTCCTTCGTGTCCTTCGCCTCGTTCGCCTCGGTCACCTGGATCACCTTTCCCTCTGGAGTACGGACAGCGCGGCGATCAACTCGGCCTGCGGTTCCGGGCTCACCTCAAGTGCGTCGAGGGCTCGCAGCCGCCGGTCGCGCTCCCCGTGCAGTACGCGATCGATGTACGTGGTCATCAGCTCGCCGCCCCGGTCGCGCAGCCGCAGCGCCCCCTGCGCCCCGATCCGCTCCGCGAGCCGCTCCCCCGCGAGCCGGGCCCGCCGGCCGCCGAGGAGGGCCGCCGCGAGGAGGGCGGCCACCGTCTCGGCGTCGGGTGCGGCGTTGCGTTCGTGCTGCCGCACCTCCTCGTCGGCCAGCTCCTCCAGGACGCGGCGCCAGCGGCGTACGGCCATCCCGACCCGCTCCACGGCCTCCCCGTCGGCCGCCGGCGCGGGGAGTGCCCCGGCGGCCGGTTCGTGGCGCCAGGCCACCTCCACGCGCTCCTCGGCGGCGGCCACGGCGCACTGGAGGAGCGCGCCGAGGCTCTCCACGAGCGAGTCGAGCAGCTCCCGCGCCGAGCTGTCGCGGGGGTAGCTCCGCCACCGGGTGCGCGCGTCCCCGGCCAGGACGGCGCCGCGCTGGAGCTGTCGGCGTACCCGCTCCCCCTCGGCCGCGTACGCGTCCTCCACGGCGCCCGTCAGCCGTACGGCGGCGGCGTACTGCGCGGCGACCGCCCCCGCCAGTTCCGGCATGCGCGCGTTGAGCGAGTCGATGACCCCGGCGGCGGTACGGACCAGGGCCTGCTGGCGGGCGGCCGGGTCCTGCACCCGGTGCGCGAGCCAGGCGAGCAGCGGCGCGACGGCGGTGGTGGGCAGCAGCCCGCGCCCGCCACCGGCCGACTCGGGCAGTTCGGGGATGGTGAACCGGGGCACGTCGCCGAGCCCGGCCCGCCTGAGGAGCGCCCCGTACTGCCTGGACACCTCGTCGATCACCTGGTGCGGTACCCGGTCGAGGACGGTGACGAGGGACGCGTCGTACTCCTTGGCCGTACGCAGGAGGTGCCACGGCACGGCGTCCGCGTACCGCGAGGCGGTGGTCACCATCACCCACACGTCGGCGGCGCAGATCAACTCCGCCGCGAGCAGCCGGTTCTCCACGACGAGGGAGTCGATGTCGGGGGCGTCGAGCAGGGCGAGCCCGCGGGGCAGCGCGGTGGCGGTGTCGATGCGCAGGGCGTTCTGCTCCGTGCCGGGCGCGCCGTCGCCGCCGGGTCCCGTGCCGGGGTCCTCCTCCTGCTGGGGCAGCCAGACGCGGGTGAGATGGGGCAGCACCCGCATACCGGCGAACCAGTGGTGATCTTCGGGATGACAGACCAGTACGGGGGTACGTGTCGTGGGGCGCAGCACCCCCGCTTCGCTGACCCGCCGCCCCACAAGGGAGTTGACCAGCGTGGACTTTCCGGCCCCGGTGGAGCCGCCGACGACCACGAGAAGGGGCGCCTCGGGGTCCCGGAGCCTCGGCAGCAGATAGTCGTCGAGCTGCGCCAGCAGCTCGGCCCGGGTCTGCCGGGCGCGTGGTGCCCCGGTGAGGGGCAGTGGCAGACGCACGGCGGCGACACGGTCGCGCAGTGCGGAAAGTGCGTCGATCAGCTGGGGCCGTACATCCAAGGTCACCACATGCGAAGAATGCCCAATTTTGGAGCCTTTTTGAAGCGTATGAACCCCTCTGCGCGCCGGTTATGCTTCGGGACAGACGGGACGAGTGGGGCGCAGGCATAACGAGTGCACAACACCCGGTGCGCCAGAGCCCAAAAGCGATGCACGAATCGCACCTGCCTGCGATTATCGGTTCGCTTCACTGAACCTCCACAACGTGCCACGCACGTGAAGCAACCGGGTCAGGGTGATCGGAGCCCTATCCTTGTCCCGGCAAGGTCACGGAACCACCCACAAGGGGCTCCAGGTCACCGAGGCCACCTTTTCGGCCCCCGTAGCTCAGTGGATAGAGCAGGTGCCTTCTAAGCACTTGGCCGCAGGTTCGAGTCCTGCCGGGGGCGCTCTTCTACGCGCGGTGCACGGCCCTCCCACGGGAGGGCCTTCGCACAGGTCTCCGCAGCCTAGCGGGGGTGCTGTAGCGATGGCGTAAGTGCCGCTCCGGCACGGCCCGTTACGGCCCGCCCCCTCCGAGAACCGTTCGGTCCCGCACCCCGAGAACTGTTCGACCACACCCTCCCGGAACTGTTTCGCCCTCCGCCGTGTCCTAGCCGATGACCAAGGGCCCGCGGACCCTTCTCGACACCCAGGACGTGCGGAGTCACCGGCTGGAACAGTGCGGCTCGTCGATGCCGTACGCCTCGGCATGTGCATAGGCCGGGATCCTCGCGGATGGGGAGCGCCGGACACCGGTTCCTTGCGGGCGGCGCGATGTCTGTTCGGAGCCCGGACAGGCGGCGGGGCATCGGATCCGGTCACCGGCGGTGCCCGGCGGGGCTCCCGGCAGGCACTGCCGAGAGCCTGCCGCCTTTTGTTTGCTGTGACGAAAAATTGCCGGAACTTTGGCGCGCTCTCGTCTCGTCGTGGCGTGATGTCCGGTGCCGAGGGTCGAGAATGAGCCAAGTTCCCAGCCGGAAGATCAAAGCTTCCATACTCGGTCGCCCTACCTACGAGTAGGCGGTCATCATCGCTGAGGTAGAGACCCACTCATCGGTCGCATCAGGAAGGCAACGGGGCGACAATTGCAGATCAAACTTCTCGGACCGATGGAAGTTATCGACGACGGGGCCCAGGTCCGGATACCCGGGGAGAAATTACGCTCGATCATGGCAGCCCTCTCCCTGTCCGTCGGCCGCTCCGTCTCACGGAGTGAGCTCATCGACGAGCTGTGGGGCGAAGCACCCCCGAACAGCGCGGAAAATTCACTGCACGGCCATATCGCCCGACTACGAAGGGTGTTGGTCGCACACGGAGGAAAGGCGGCGCTGCGGAATGTCATCCAGACCTCTCCGACCGGCTATGTCCTGGAGCTGGCCGAGGAGAACGTCGACGCTTCCCGGCTGCCCCAACTGGTGTCCCGGGCCGACGCGATCAGCGCGTACGACCTCCGGGGAGCAGTCGATCTGCTGAACGAGGCGGTGGCCCTGTGGCGCGGTCCGGCACTGATCGACGCAGGGAACGGGATGATCTGCCAGGTGGCCTACACCCAGCTGGAAGAGGTCAGACTGGGCGCGTACGAAAGGCTGTTCGACCTGCGGCTCCGGCTGGATCACCCCCGGGCCGTCATCCCCGCGCTGGAACACCTGCACGCCAGATATCCGCTGCACGAACGTTTCTGCGAACAGCTCATCACCGCGCTCTACCTCTCGGGCCGGCAGGCGGACGCGCTCAACACGTACCACCGCACCCGGGAGTACTTGTCGCAGCATCTGGGACTGCAACCCGGACACGGGCTGCGTGACACGTTCCAGGACATCCTGCGGCAGGCACCGCATCTGACCAGACAGGACTGAACGGGCAGAACCGACCGGGCAGAACCGTCCGGACGGAACCTGCCACCGGGGTCACACCGACTTCGTGACCCGCAGGATCTGCCAGATGGCCCCCAGCCTCGCCCGGCCGTGGAAAGCCACGTACTCGGGAAGCACGAGCTGGGGGCCCCACTTCTCCTTGTAGGCGAGCTGACTGGCCGCGGGATAGATCGTGTCGCCGCGGTCGGCCAGCAGCCGGATGATCTTACGGGTGGCCTTCCCCGCCCCGGCCGGATCGTGCTCGGCGGAGAGTCCGGTGAACGGGGTGAAGCCGAAGTGCAGCCACTCGGCCTCCTCCTCACGGAACCTCTCCAGCGCGGTGAGGTTGATGGCCTCCATCACCCCGGGCGGCGCGTCCGGGAGCCGTCGGCTGAGGTCGTGCAGCCACCCGGGGCGCGAGCCGTACGCGGGTGAGTACGAGATGTAGGCCACGGGCTTCCCGTCGAGGCGGCCCAGCATCAGCCGGCGCGCGTGCTGCGCCGGTCCGCCCAACTCGCCGACCAGGAACTCGATCTCCTTGACGTGGCGGCCCTTGCTCCGCAGCCAGGCGCCGTCGATCCCGTCGATCTCCGCCGCGCACTCCCCGTACGGGACCTCCGTCACCTCAAGTCCGCTGCGCCGGGCCCGCGATATCTTGTTGCGGAGCTTCATGAAGCGGCTGCCGCGCAGCGCGAAGTCCGGCAGGTGCACCGAGTACGACGAGCCGATCTGGTTGACCGTGAACCCGCACCGGACGAAGAGGTCGACGTCCGGGGAGAGGACCTGGACGGCGACCACCTTGCGGCGCCGGCGGCGCGCGTGGTCGAGGAAGGCCCTCAGCAGCGTCTCCCGCTGATCCGGCGGGGCGTGGACACCGCCGAACTGGAGCAGGTACGAGCCCGCCTCGCGATAGGCGACGACCCCGTCCGTCGCCGGATCCGTGAAGTACCCGTTACCGGAGTTGAGCGCGAGAAAGGCGCTGGGATTGTCACCGCCCGCGCGGAGCCTTTCCAGCACGTCGAGGACTTCTTCGTCGGTCGTCACTCCGCTGAGCGTCGTCATCCCACTCCCGTCGCCTGGTGCCCGGTGCCGTGCTCCCCAGACTCTCCGCCATGTCTCTTCCATTTCCCTGAAACACCCGTCTCAGCGCCGTCTCAGCGGCGTCTCAGCACCGTCTCCGGGGATTTTCAGGTGGGCATGTGATGGTCGTAGCACCACTTGGAACTGCGAACTTTCCCGTCGGCAGACGGGAAATGGAGAGACGGAGGGACTGCGTGAGCAGCGATGTCGCGACGCCTTCGGCGTCCGGAAAAGTAGATTCCGGAACACCCCGTTCGGAAGTCCCCACGTATCTTTCTCTCATTGACGGGAAGAACGTTCCGGGCGAGTCCTGGGTCTATGTCGTCGACTCGGACGCCCTGCTCGACGACGCCTTTTCCACGCTCGCCCTGAAGCGGAAGCTGGAGAGCGGACGCATTCCCGCGGAGAATCTGCCGGCCACCATTGTCGGCCGGGTCGCGAGGGCGGACCGCCGGACCACGGACCTGGCGGTCGAAGCGGCGGCCGCGGCGGCCCCGGAGTGGGCCGCGTTCCCCCCGGAGACCCGGATCGAGCGGTTCGGCACGCTGCTGCACCGCAGGATCACCGAGCAGGCCGGGCGGATCACCGAGGTCCTCGTCCAGGAAGGGCACCCGCTCGCGCTGGCCCGCTGGCAGGTGTCCGGGATTCTGGAAGGGTTCGGCCCGCAGTCGCTGGGCTTCTACCGGAGCCAGATGCTCCAGGAGTACCGGCACGGGGAGCGGGAGATCTCCGTACGCCGCCGCCCCGACGGGGTGGTCTGCCTCAACCCGCCGCAGAACGCCCCGCTCTCCAGCGCGCTGCTCGGCGTGACCTCGATCATGGCGGGCAACGCCCTCGTCGTACGGGCCCCGCGCAGCGCCCCGCTCGGCGTGATGTACGTCCTCCAGGAGGTGGTGGCCCCGGTCCTGGCGGAGCTGGGCGCGCCGCCCGGCACCCTCGGCGTGGTGTGCGGCGATCCGGCCCCGATGCTGGACGCCTGGCTGGAGAGCCCGCACGTCGACGACATCATGTACTTCGGCAGCAGCGAGAACGGGATCCGCTTCCAGGAGCGCTGCATCGCGGCGGGCAAGAAGCCGATCCTCGAACTGGCCGGGAACGACGTCGTGCTGGTGTGGAAGGACGCCGATCTGGACCTGGCGGCCGAGGCCATCACGGAGAGCTTCTACGGCTCCGGCCAGCTCTGCATGATCCCCAACCAGGTGGTGGCCCACCCGGACATCGCCGACGAACTGATCGCCGTGCTCGCCGGCAAGGCGGCCCGGATCAGGCCGGGACGCTCCTCCGAGGAGGGCGTCCTGCTCACCCCGGTGCTGCGCAACGAGAAGTTCTTCGCCTGCCTGCGCGACGCCGTCGACCGGGGCGCGGAGGTGGTGTGCGGCGGGCACGCGATCCAGGCCGACGGAACCCGTGACACGGCGGGCATCTTCCTGGAGCCCACGGTCGTCCGGGTCCGGGGCCTCGCCGGGGCCAGGGAGGTCCAGGCGGTCCGCGAGGAGACGTTCTTCCCGCTTCTCCCGGTGATCGTGGCCGAGCCCGCCCCCGACGAGGTCCTGCTGGAGCGGTTCGTCGACTTCGTCAACAGCAACGCCTACGGGCTGCGGAACTCGGCGTGGGCCCGGGACCCCGCCGTGGTCGACCGGATCGTCACCCGGATCACCCAGGGCGGGCTGCTCAAGGTGAACGACTCCCACATCGGGTTCCTGCCCTACCTGCCGTCGCACGGCGGGACCGGGCTCACCGGGGGCGTGTTCGGCGAGGCCAACTACCCGATCCTGCGCACCTCCCACATCCAGGGCGTGAGCGTCGCCACCGGCGCGCGTCCCTCCGAGGCGGTGTTCGACGCGTGGAAGGCGCTGCGGGCCGCCGCCGGCCACTGACGGCTCCCGTAACGGCGGCCACCGACCGGTCCGGCTGTCGCCTGCCACCGACCGGCCCCGTACCCGCGGCCACCGACCGTTCCCGTACCGGCAGGTCCTCCCCGTACCGGAGGTCCGAAGCCACCCGAACCGAACTGAGGAGGATCCATGCGCTCGTCGCAAGCCGCACGCGAGACGTGCGAAGCGTTCCTGCCCGGCCTGCTCGATCAGCTCGCCGGCACCCCGCTGGAAGAGCTGGAGGCGCCGCAGAACCCCGCGCTCGACCACTTCCGCGCGGCCGGCGGCCCCGGCCTCGTGATCCCCAAGACCTACGGCGGGGCGGGCGCCGACCCACTCCAGGCCCTCGCCGTCGTACGGGCCCTGGCCTCCAGGGCGCCGTCCCTCGCCATCGCCACCACGATGCACCACTTCTCGGTGGCGACCCTGTTCACCCTGGCCGAGTCCATCCAGAGCAGCGGCATGGAGTGGGCCCTGCTCGAAGGGGTCGCGGAACAGCGGCTGCTGATCGCCTCCGGTTTCGCCGAGGGCAGGCCGGGCCGGGGCATCCTCTCGCCGATGATGACGGCGACGAAAGCCGACGGCGGTTATGTGATCAACGGCGCGAAGAAGCCGTGCAGCCTGTCGCGCTCGATGGACCTGCTCACCGCGAGTGTGGCGCTGCCGGCCGACAGCGGCGAGCCGAGGATGGCGGTGCTGCTGATACCCCGGGAGACCGAGGGGATCAGCGTCCACCCGTTCTGGGGGAGCCGGACCCTCGCGGGCGCCGAGAGCGACGAGGTACGGCTCAAGGACGTCTTCGTCGACGAGCAGCTCATCATGCGCACCGAGCCGGGCGACGCCGGGAATCTCGACGACCTCCAGACCGTCGGGCTGATCTGGTTCGAACTGCTCATCTCCGCCTGCTACCTCGGCATCGTCAGCGGGCTGGTCGAGCGGGTCGTCGACGGCGGCCGGGGCAGCGACTCCGACCGCGCCCGGGTGCTCACCCGGCTGGAGACGGCCGCCCTGCTGCTGGAGGGCACCGCCCGCATGATCAGGGACGGTGACACCGGCAACAAGGACCTGGCCCGGGCGCTCGTCGCCCGGTACGCCGCCCAGGACGCGCTGGGCGACGCGCTCTGCCAGGCCGTAGAACTGCTCGGCGGTACGGCCTTCATGTCCTCCTCCGACGTGGCCTACCTGGCCGGGGCCGCCCACGGGCTCTCCTTCCACCCGCCCTCGCGGGCGAGCTTCACCCGCCCGTACCTGGACCATGTCGCGGGCGCCCCGCTGCGGCTGACCTGAGGGGGAACCATGCCATCGACTTCCACGCCCACATCGGCACCTGCACCCGTATCAACGCCGGCTTCGGCACCACGGACGCCCGTGCCCGGCCGCGACGCCCTGGGCCTGCTCTACCGGTCCCGGCTGGGCAAGGGCCGGGCCACCCTCGGCGAGCTGTTCGGCGGGCATATCGAGGTGGCCTCGCAGGGCGCCTGGGTCACCACCTCGGACGGCGCGTCCTTCCTGAACTGCGGGGGTTACGGGGTCTTCCTGACCGGCGCCCGCCATCCCACCGTCATCCGGCACGTCGCCGAGCAGCTGGCCACCCATCCCGTGGCCACCCGGCTCTTCCTCGAACCGCAGGCCGCGCTGGCCGCCGACGCGCTGGTGTCGGTCGCGCCGGCCGGACTGGAGCGGGTCCACTTCGCGGGCTCGGGGGCGGAGGCGGCCGAGACGGCGATCAAGATGGCCCGCACCCAGGGCCGCCACCGGCTGATCGCCACGGAGAACGGGTACCACGGCAAGACCATGGGCGCGCTCAGCCTCACCGGCAGGAGCGTCTTCCAGGCCCCGTTCCGGCCGCTGCTCCCGGGGACCGCCCATGTCCCGTACGGTGACGCCGCCGCCCTCGAACCGCTGCTGGCGGCCGCCCCCGGTGAGGCGTGCGTCTTCGTCGAGCCGGTGCAGGGAGAGGCCGGGGTGGTGATCCCTCCGGCGGGCTATCTGCGTGCGGTGCGTGAACTGTGCGACCGGTACGGGGCCTTCCTCGTCCTCGACGAGATCCAGACCGGTCTCGGCCGGCTCGGTTCCTGGTGGGGCGCCGACCGGGAGGGGGTCTCCCCCGACATCCTGCTGGTCGGCAAGGGGCTCAGCGGGGGTGTCGTCCCGGTGTCGGCCGTGGTCGCCACCCGGGAGGCCTTCCGCGCCTTCGACCGGGACCCGTATCTGCACACGTCCACCTTCTCGGGGGCGCCGCTGGCGATGGCCGCCGTACGCGGGTCGCTCGCGGCGCTGCACGAGGACGACCTCGTGGCCCGCTCCCGCGATCTGGGCGCCGAGATCCTGCCGGAGCTGACCCGTATCGTCCGGTCGCACTACGGCGCCGCCGTCCGTGAGGTGCGGGGCCGGGGGCTGCTGCTGGGGATCGAGTTCGCCGACCCGGGGCCGGCGGGCGATCTGCTCATCGAGCTGATCATGAACGGCGTCATCGCCAACCACTCGCTCAACTCGCATCTCGTCCTGCGCTTCACCCCGCCCGCGGTACTGACCAGGGGCGACCTGGACTTCTTCTACGAGGCGGTCGACCGCGCGTGCCGCGCGCAGGGCGCCCGGTACGCACCCACAGCGGAAGGCGACACCATCCATGCGTAGCGTTCATGTGACCGTACGTGTCCACGGGATCGACGCGGCGGCGGCGTACGAGCGGGTCGGCGCCTTCGGCCGGTACCCGGAACTGAGCGAGGTCATCCGCTCCGTGACCTCCCGCCGGGTCTCGGACCGGGAGGAGGTCAGCGACTGGGAGGTCCACTTCCGCAACGGGATCCTGAGCTGGAGCGAGACCGACCTGTTCGACCGGGCGTCGCTGACCATCGGTTTCGAGCAGATCGACGGTGACTTCGCCGAGTTCAGCGGCGCCTGGCGGCTCACCCAGGACGGTCCGGACTGCCTGGTCGCCTTCGACGCCGAGTTCGACTTCGGCATCCCCAGCCTCGCGGGCATCCTCGACCCGGTCGCGGAGCGGGTCCTGAAGGAGACCATCGCCCGGGTCGTCATCAGCCTTTTCGGCGGCGACGCCGCCGTGGCGGGCGACGAGGCGGTCGCCCGCGCCGTCGCCGGGGCGAGCACCGTCGCCGTGGCGGGACCGCGCTGATGGACGGGAAGAACCTCTTCGAGACGGCGACCACCTACCGGCTGATCCGGCTGGAGTACGGGCTCGGTCTGGTGATCGCCGCCGTCTTCTTCCTCGTCCACATCGACGAGGTCAGATGGCTCCCGGCGATCGGGCTGTTCGTCTACATCGACCTCATCGGCTACCTCCCCGGGGCCATCGCCTACCACCGCAGCACGTCGAAGCGGATCCACCGGGGTTACTACGTCGCCTACAACGTGATGCACAGCCTGATCACCCAGACGCTCGTGGTGCTGGCGTGGATCTGGCTGTGGGGCCCCGAGTGGGCGCTGCTGGTCGTCCCCATCCATCTCTTCGGCGACCGCGCCCTGTTCGGCAACTTCCTCAAGCCGTTCGCGCTCAGCTTCGAACCGGTCGCCCATCCCGCGTACACCCGTTTCACCGACCAGTTGGCCGCCCCGGGCCGCTGACGCGCCCATCCCGGCCCACCACCCGTCTCCGGAAGGAACCTCTCGTGGAAGACACCTATCAGCGCCTCGTCACCCTGCTCACCAGCACGTTCGGCCTGGACGCCGACTCCATCTCGCCGACCAGCACCCTCAGCGCCCTCGAACTCGACTCCCTCGCCCTCGTGGAGCTCTCCGTGGCGGCCCAGGAGGAGTTCGACGTAGCGATCGAGGACAGCGAGATGGGCCCGGAGTCGACCGTCGGAGAGGCGGCCGAGATCATCTCCGGCAAGCTGGCGGTCGTCTGATGGGCCGGGAACCGACGACCGCCCCGGCCCGGGCCCCGTTCGACGCGGCGATCACCGGGGTCGGCATGGTCACCGCGGCCGGGGTCGGGGTGGAGCGGAGCTGGGAGCGGATCCGCGCCGGGGCGGGTACCGCGGCCTCCGACGTCCCCGCGCTGGCCGGCATACCCGCCGACTTCGCCTGCGCCGTAGGGGACTTCGACCCCGGCGGGCTCATCGACCGCAAGCAGAGGTGGCGGCTGGACCGCAGCAGTCAGCTCGCGCTGGTCGCGGCCCACGAGGCCGTCACCGACTCCGGCCTCGACCGGGACTCCTGGGACGCCACCCGGGTCGGGGTGATCCTCGGCAACGGCATCGGCGGCGCCGCCACCTGGGAGAAGCAGCACCATGTGCTGCTGGAGAAGGGACCGCGCAAGGTCTCCCCGCTGCTCGTCCCGATGCTGTCGGCCAACATGTGCGCCGGATACGTCTCCATGATGTTCGGCGCCCAGGGCCCCAGCCTGGTGACGGCGACGGCCTGCGCGTCCGGGACGACGGCGGTGGGCATGGCGCGCGAACTGCTGCGCACCGGGGTCTGCGACGTGGTGATCACCGGGGGCACCGAGGCGCCGCTGGTCCCCTCGATGATCGTCGGGTTCAGCCAGATGCGGGCCCTGGCCGGGCGCCGCGACGACCTGTCCGCCACCTCCCGCCCCTTCGACGCCGACCGCGACGGCTTCGTACCGGCGGAGGGCGCGGCCGTCCTCGTCCTGGAGCGGGCCGCGGACGCCCGGGCGCGGGGCGCCACCGTCCGGGCCATGGTGAGCGGTTACGGCGCCTCCGCCGACGCGCACCACGCGACCGCCCCCGAGCCGAACGGCCGCGGCGCCGAACTCGCCCTGCGCGCCGCGCTGCGCGACGCCGGGGTCGGCCCCGGCGAGGTGGACCACGTCAACGCGCACGGCACCGCGACCATGCTGAACGACGCCACCGAGGCCAGGACGATCCGCCGGGTGCTCGGGGAGCGGCCCGCCGTCACCTCCGTCAAAGGGGTGGTGGGCCACTCCCTGGCGGCGGCCGGCGCCATCGAGGCGGTGGCCACGGCGCTCACCCTCGAAGAGGGCCGCGTCCCGCCCACCGCCAATCTGGAGAGCCTCGATCCGGAGCTGGAGATCGACGTGGTGTTCAAGGCCGGCCGCGATCTGCGCGCGGAGGTGGCCGTCAGCAACTCCTTCGGATTCGGCGGCCAGAACGCCGTCCTGCTCTTCACGGCGGCCTGACCGGGCCGACGGCCCGACCCGCGCCGGGCCGCGGCTCCGGCCCGTTCCGGAGCGCAGCCCGTTCCGTGGCGCCACCCAGACCTTGCGAACCGTGAAGGGAAGTCCGGATGATCGACAAACTGCTCAAGGCACCGCTGGAGTTGGTGGAGAACAACTTCAAACGGCCCGACGGGCGCGCCGGTCGGCTGATCGGCCACGTGATGACCAAGCAGCACCGTACGCTCACGGTGTGGGCGATCGAGCACATGGGGGTACGGCGCTCCGAGCGCGTCCTGGACATCGGCTGCGGCGGCGGAATGGCCGTCAAACTGCTCTCGGAGCGGGCGAGTCAGGGGTTCGTCGCCGGGGTGGACTATGCGCCGGAGATGGTCCGGCAGTCCGTACGGCGCAACGTCGACGGTGTCGCGGCGGGCCGGGTGGAGTTCAAACAGGGCGACGCGGGCGAACTGCCGTACGAGGACGCATCCTTCGACCAGGTGAGCGCCATCGAGACGTTCTACTTCTGGCCGGACCCGATGCGTGGGCTCGGCGAGGCGTACCGGGTGCTCAGGCCCGGCGGCCAGGTGTCCATCACGCTGGAGATGAGCCGGGAGGCGGCCGAGCGGCCCACGGCGAAGCAGCGTTACCTCGGGAAGCGGTTCACGGAACGCTCCGAGCGCGAGGGCCTGCGCATCCTCTCCGGGAACGATCTGGTGGAGATGCTGGGCAAGGCCGGTTTCCGGGACGGCCGGTACGTCGCGGAGCCGACCCGCTCGTTCGGCTGGGTCTGCGCCCTGGCCCGGAAGTGAAGGGGACGGAACCGCCCATGACCCCGGCCCGCGACACCGCCGCCCGCACTCCCCTCACCACTCCCGCTTCCACTCCCACCGCCACCGCACCCGCCGCGCCCGAGGCGCGCGCCCTGCCCGTGCTCGGCAGCGTGCTGGACTTCCGCAAGGACATCCTGGACGCCATGCACCAGGGCTGGCGCGATCACGGCGATCTGGTCCGCTACCGGCTCGGCCCCGTCGTCGTGCACGGCGTCTCCAGCCCCGAACTGGCCGGCGTGGTCCTGACGGACAGCGCGACGTACGGCAAGCTCGGCGCGGACAACCCGCTCCGGCTGATCCTCGGCGAGGGGCTGCTCACCAGCGACGACCACGAGAGCTGGATGCGCAACAGGCGCATGATGCAGCCCATCTACACCAAGCAGGCCATCTCCCGCATGTTCGAGTCGATGGCCGCGTCGACCGCCGACCAGGTCGCGCACATGGCGACCGCGTACCGGACCGGCGACGTGGTGGACATCCACGCGGAGATGATGCGGGTCACCCTCGACATCGTCAGCCGGTGCATGTTCAGCACCGATGTCGAGCGGACCAGGGACATCAGCCCGGAGGCCGTCGAACTCGCCGTCAACTACGCCTTCGACCGGCTGCAGAACCCCTTCAGCCCGCCGACCCGGTGGCCCACCCCGCGCAACCGCCGCTTCCAGGCCGTGATGCGGCGGATGGACACCATGACGTACGGGATCATCGAGGAGCGCCGCAGGGCGGCGGCCTCCGGTGACCGGCGTGCCGGCGGCGAGCCCGACCTGCTCGACATGCTGCTGGACGTACGGGACGCCGACACCGGCGAGGGCATGAGCGACCGTGAGGTGCGGGACGAGGTCATCACCACGTTCGGCGCCGGGCACGAGACCACCGCGATCACCCTCACCTGGGCCTTCTACCTGCTCTCCGGCAACCGCGAGGTGCTGCGCCGGGTGCAGGAGGAGGTGGACGAGGCCCTCGGCGACCGGATGCCCACCATGGCGGACCTGGCGGCCATGCCGTACGCCCTCCAGGTCTTCGAGGAGGCGCTGCGGCTCTACCCGTCGGCGCCGATCGTCCCCCGGCTCGTCCTCAAGGACACCGTGCTCGGGGGCCACACCGTACCGGCCGGGTCGCGGCTGCTGGTCAACCTCTACAACATCCACCGCCACGACCGGCACTGGACCGATCCGGAACGCTTCGATCCGGACCGCTTCACCGCCGGGGCCAGGAAGGGACGCCACCGTTTCGCGCACATGCCGTTCGGCGCGGGTCCCCACCTGTGCATCGGCAAGCACTTCGCGCTGATGGAGGCACACCTGCTGCTCGCCGCCCTGGTACGGCGGTACGAGTTCCGGCACGTGCCCGGGCACCGGGTCGTCAACCAGGCGTCGATCACCCTGCGGCCCCGCTACGGAATGTCCATGACCGCACACGCGCGTACGGGAGCCGCCGGCACCGCCCGGTGAGCCGCCCGGAGCCCCTGAGCCCGGTAGAACCCTGCCACGATGGGAAGACGGACCCGATGAACCACGACCCCCGCACAGCGGACGCCGATCGCCTGAACTGGACGCAGTACCGTCCGGGTCAGAAGGCGGGCCACTACGAGAGCTTCTACCAGCGGGGCAACCACCCGACGGAGCCCCGGGCCTTCTGGATCCGCTACACGGTCTTCAGCCCCGCCGGGATGCCCGACGCCGCCATCGGCGAGCTGTGGGCCGTCTACTTCGACGGGACGACCGGCCGCCATGTCGTGGCCAAGGAGGAGTACCCGATCTCCGACTGCCACTTCAGCCCCGACTCCTTCGGCGCCCGGATCGGCGACCGGGTCCTGGAGCCGGGCAGCCTGAAGGGCGAGGCCACCGGCACCAACGGCAGCATCGGCTGGGACCTGAGTTACGAGGGCACGGAACCGCCGCTGCTCCTGCTGCCGCCCGGCCTGTACCAGGGCGGATTCCCCAAGGCGAAGAGCCTGGTCGGGGTCCCTTCGGCGACATACGGCGGCAAGCTCACGGTCGACGGCGAGACGATCGACGTCGACGGCTGGACCGGCAGCCAGAACCACAACTGGGGCAGTCGGCACACCGATCACTACGCCTTCGGCCAGGTGGCCGGGTTCGACGGCCACCCGGACAGCTTCCTGGAGATCGTCACCGCGACGACGCGGCTGGTGGGCCCGGTCAAGACCCCGAAGATCACGTTCCTGGTGCTGCGCCACGACGACCGCGAGTACACCCTGTCGTCCATCCGGCAGGGGCTCAAGGCCAAGGCCGACTTCGGGTATTTCTACTGGGACTTCGCCAGCTCCGACGAGACGACCGCCGTCCGGGGCCGCTTCACCGCGGCCCCCGAGGACTTCGTCGGGCTCAACTACTACAACCCGCCGGGCGGCATCAAGCACTGCCTGAACACCAAGATCGGCCGCTGCGAGCTGGAGATCCTCAACAAGACGACGCGGACGATCCAGCGGCTCACGACGGGCAACCGCGCCCTGATGGAGATCCTGACCGACGACCGCGAACACGGCATCCCGATCCGCGCGTGAGCGAAAGGAAGACCTCCGAGTGACCGACCACCGGACCGCCCCCGTCCAGGGGGAACCCGACACCCCCTCGTACATGTCCGAGAGCATCGTCATCCGCGTACCGCCGGAGGCCGCCTACGCGGCCGTCAGCGATGTGGCGCGGATGGGCGAGTGGAGCCCCGAGTGCCGTGGCGCGTGGATCATCGGCCGGGGCGGCCCGGCCAGGACGGGCATGCGGTTCGTCGGCCGCAACCGCGCCCGCTGGCTGCCGTGGCCCACCCTGTGCCGGGTGGTCGAGGCCGTACCGGGCCGCGTCTTCTCGTTCCACGTGAGCTTCCTCGGTATCCGGGTGGCGGGCTGGACGTACCGCTTCTCGCCGCTGCCCGAGGGGTGCGAGGTGCGGGAGGAGTGGCGGGACCACCGGGCCGGTCCGCTCGGCATGGCGCTCACCGCCGTCACCCCGCTGGTGACCGGCGTCGGGCGGCGCAGGGCCCGCAACCGGGCGACCATGCGCACCACCCTGGTCGCGCTGCGCGACGCCCTGGAATCGGGGCGCTGACGCGCGGGTCGCGGCACCACTGATACGCCGGCCCGCGGCACCGCTGGTCGCGTCGGCCCGGCGCCGCTGATGGCGCCGGTCCGTGGCACCGCTGTTTCCGCCGGTCCGCGGCACCGCTGATCGCGCCGGCCCACCGTACAGAGAACACCAGCCCGGACAGAAGGAGCCCCAACATGCCGCACGTCATAGCCGACGCGCGCCCCGGCGGGCCGGATGCGGACCGGATGTCCGTTCCCGGCGCCGCTCTCTGCCTGGACTTCTACGCCCGCCTCGCCTCCGGTACCGCGGTGGTCACGGCGCCCTCGGACGACGGGCCGGTGGGGACGACCGTCTCGACCGTCACCTCGCTCTCGGCCGACCCGCCGCTGCTGCTCGTCTGCCTCTCCCACTCCTCGCGCACGCTCGCCGCGATCGAGCCGGGTTCCGCCTTCGCGGTGCACCTGCTGACCGAGGAACAGCGCGGCCGGGCGCGGCTGTTCTCCACCGCCACCCCCGCCGAGCGCTTCGCCGCCGAGTCGTACGAGGAGGTGCTCGGCGTCCCCGTGCTCGCGGACACCTTCGCCTGGTCGATCTGTGTGACGGAGGAGGTGCGCGCGTACGGCGACCACTGCCTGGTCGTCGGGCGGGTCGCCGCCCTGCACCTGGCGACCGGACGCCCCCTGATCTGGCACGACCGCGGATTCCACGCCCTGGCGGAAGGGGCGGCGCGATGACGGCGCCGGAGTTCCCGGCGGACGGGGAGCCGTGCTGGGCGTCCGCCGCGGGAAGCGCCCGCGGCTCCACCGGCACCGCGCCCATCGTGCCCATCGTGCCCATCGCGCCCGCCGCGCGGATCTCCGGCGGGCTCACCGCCGACGTCGCGGTGGTCGGCGCCGGTCTGGCCGGCCTGTCCACCGCGTACCACCTGGTCGAGCGCGATCCCTCGCTGGACATCGTCGTCGTGGACGCCCGGCATCCGGCGGCCGGCGCCAGCGGGCGGGGCACCGGGCTCCTCGGGCCCCGGATCGGGCCGGCCGTCGACCGGGCGGCCCGCCGCTTCGGTCCGTCCACGGCGCGGCGCATGTATCTGGCCTCCGTCACCGCCGTGGAGCGGGTGATCGCGCTCACCGAGGAGCTGGGCGCGCCGTGCGGGCTGCGCACCGGGGAGCAGATCGTGGCGACCCGCGGCGCGGCCGGCCTGGCCTCCCTCGCCCGGCAGGCGGAGACCTACCGCGCGCTCGGCCTGGACGTGCCCGTGCTGTCCGCCGCCGCCATCCGCGAGCGCGTCGACGTGCCGTACCACGCGGGTCTGCTCCACCGCTCGGCCGCCACTCTCGACCCCGCAGCGCTCAGCGGTGCGCTGGCCGCCGCCTGCGCCGCGAAGGGCGTCCGCTTCCACGACGGCAGCCCACTGCGCGGCCTGCGCCCCGGCAGCGGCGCCCGCGCCCGCACCGATTTGCTCTTCCCCAGCGGCACGCTCCGGGCCCGTAAGACCGTCCTGGCCGTCAACGCGGCGGCGGGGGAACTCGGGCTGCCCGTCGGCACGGTCCTGCCCCTCCAGGTGCATGCCGTCGCCACCGGCCCGCTCGGCGCCGAGACCCGCGCGGCGCTGGGCGGCGCCACCGGGACCGCCGTCGTCGACAGCGTGCCCCTGGCCCCGTACTTCCGCCTCACGGACGACGGACGCCTGGTGGTCGGCGGCGGCCGGGCCCTCCACCTGCCCGGGCTGAGCCCCGGCCGGGCCGCCGCGCTGCGCGCCGCCACATGGAGCGGGCTGGAGGAGCGGCTGCGGCTGCTGCATCCCGCCCTCGCCGAGGTACCGGTCCGGCACCGCTGGTCGGGCCAGATCGGTATGACGCTGGACGACCTTCCGGTGGTCGGGCGCGTGGGGGGCCACCCGGACCTCTGGTACATCGGCGGCTGCTGCGGCCACGGCCTGGCCATGTCGGTGGCCCACGGCGCGCACGTCGCGGAGTCCCTCGTGGCGGACCGCACGGCGGCCCGGGGCCCGGCCGCCCACCCCTGGCACCGCGACCGGGCCCCCTGGGCCCCGCTCACCGCGCGCCCGGCCAGGGGGCTCCTGCGGGCCCATCTGAGCGGCCTGGACCGGGCGGCCCGCCGTACGCCGTGAGGCACTTCGCGCACCACACGTTCCTCGTCACGCACTCTCACCATGAACGGAACCAGACATGTGGACCGACCGACTCACCACCGCGCTCTTCGTCGTCGTCGGTGCGATCAACCTGCTGCCGGGCTTCGTCGCGCTCGCCCCGTCGCAGATCACGACGGCGTACGGGGTGTCGGTCGCCGGCCCCGACTCCGCCGATCTGACGGTGCTGCTGCGGCACCGCGCGGTGCTGCTGGGGCTCGTCGGAATCGGCCTGCTCTGCGCGGCGTTCCTCACATCGCTCCGGGTGCCCGCCCTCGCGGCCGGCGCGGTCAGCATGGGGACGTTCCTGCTGCTCGCCTACTCCACGCCGGGGCTCAACGAGGCGACGATGCGCGTGGCCCGTATCGACATCGCGGCGTTCGCGCTGCTGACGGTGGCGGCGGTCCTGGTGTGGCGGAAGAACGCCTGACCACAGCGTGGTGCGGAGAGGGCAGGATTCGAACCTGCGAGGGCTTTCGCCCGGTCCGAGTCGCCTCGGAACCCCGTTGGGCCGCTTCGGGTACCTCTCCTCACGGTGGGAGGGGGTTCCGGAAGTCCCGGACCGTCCCGCCGTGCTGATGATTCTGCCGGTCCGGCCTGACATTTCGCTGAGACGGACCTGAGATCGCCACGCATCCCGCTGTAGAGCAGTTGAGCAGTTGAGCAGTAGAGCCGTAGACAGGGGAGAGCTCGTGTCCGAACCGCCCGCACCCGCCGACAGCGAGGCGAACGACCCCGGTTGTCTGAGGGACGGTGAGGCCGCCCTGCTGCTGGCCGGTCTGCGCCGGCGCCGGATCGTGGTGCTCGGCGACGGCAGGGCGCCCCGGCGCGTGGAGCGGGTCCCCGGCTACGACCGCACGCCCTGGTACGACCGCGTCGCGGACGCCCTGCGCGTGGTGCACCCCCGGCTCGCCTGCCTCAGCCTGCTCGGCGCCCGGGAGCAGAGCGCCGCCGCGGTCCGCTCCCGGCAGTTGCCGCGTGCGCTCGCGTTCGGCGGCGATCTGGCGGTGGTCCACCTGGCCGGCCATGACGTGCTCCGTCCGGCGTTCGACCCGGACGCGCTCCGGACCGAGGTGGTCCGCGTCGTCGCTCCGCTGCGCGAACACGGTTACGACGTCATGCTGGTGACCCCCTTCGACCTGACCCGGTCGCCCGGCGCGCGGCTGCTCGGCGAGAAGGTGCTGCGGACCCGTCAGCGCGCCCAGTCGGAGGCCTGCGCGACCCTGGCCCTGCGGCACGGGTCCCTGCACGTGGACCTGTCCGCGCGGCACCCGGCGGCGGGCGAAGAGGTGTGGAGCGCCGACGGCCTCGTCCCGAACAGCCGCGGCCAGGCCGTCCTGGCCGCGGCGGTGGTGCGTACGCTCGGGCAGCACCTGCGCGCGGGCTGAGCCGGCGCCGTCCGGGCCGAGCCGGCGCCGCCCAAGGTGAAGGCCCGGGCAGGAATCCGACAGCAGGCGGACAAGACTCGGACAATGCCCTGGTCAAGGGGTTCCGGCGCCTCCTATACCGGTCGGGAGCACCCGATACGCAGGAGGTACAGGCATCATGCGGAAATCCTTAGTTGCTGTGGTCGCCCTCGGTGGTCTGGCGATCGGTGGTACGGGGCTGGCCGTCGCGGGCGAGGAGGTCGCCGGGGCCGGTGGTCCCGGCAGCGCCGCGCAGAGCGGGCAGACCGGTGAGAGCCGGACGCTGCGGTCGGGCGAAACGCAGGGGGAGGCCGCCGGGCAGGCCGCGGCTCCCCAGGTGACGAACGCCGCCCAGGCCGCGGACCTCGTGCTGCGGGTGGTGGGGGGCGGGCGTGTCACCGGGGTCGGGTTGGAGGAGGAGGACGGGCGCGCCGTCTGGAAGGTCGTCTTCGTCAACGGAACGGGGACGCGCGGGGCCCAGGTGGACGCGCTGACCCGCGTCGTCGAGGAGACCGCCGCCGATCCCGCCATCGCCGGTGGCAGCACCTTCGACGATGACGACTCCTGCACGGACGGCGACGACAGCGATGACGACGATGACGACGATGACGACGGAGGCCGCGAGGGCGTAGAGCCCAACAAGTAGGCCGGACAACAGGAAAGGACAGGCAGGCAAGGGCAAGCAGGCAAGGCAAGGGCAGGAAAGCGGCGCACATACCCCGGTCGGCGGCACGGTCCCCACCGTCCGCCGGCCGGGTCCGTCGCACCGTGGTGCCCCTCCCGGCAGGCTTTGCCCCCGACACCAGGGAAACGTCATCGTGAAGCCGGCAGACCGCATCGTCAGGATCGTGCACGTGGACGGCACGGGCCTTCTCGCCTCCGACACCCACGGGCGGGTCCATCTGCTCGACACGCGGTTGCGGGTCGTCAGGTCGTCCCCCTTCGTCCCCCAGGGCAGGCCGCTCTACGGACTGGCCGTCGCCGACGGCTGGGTCATCGGCAAGGACCGGATGGGCGCGCTGTTCCGGTGGTCGCTCGACACGCTGGAGCTCGTGGACCGGCTCGACCCCGCGACCGTCTGCGACCCGGCTCTGCTCCTCCCCAACGAGCGCCCCTCCCCCGTCAGTTCGCGGGGCATCGGCATCTGGAAGGGCAAGGTCTTCGTCAGCAGCGGCTACCACCGGCAGATGCTCGTGGTGGATCTGCACACGTTCGAGGTGCTGGAGATCCGCCCCAACATCTGCGGCACCAGCCCCATGGAGTGGGCCTGCACCGACCATCCCACTCTGCACGCCGTCTCCGACAAGAAGGGCAACCTCCGGTTCGGTTCGTTCGACGGGGACGCCGACTTCCCCGACCGGGTGAAGCTGGACGACGGCAACATCCACCGGGTCCGCTACGACGCCCGCCACGACCGGTTCTGGGCCACCCAGGACTTCGGCGCGGGCGAGAACGCGGACATCGCCAACGGGGTCGTGGTCGTCGGCGCCACGGGCGAGAAGGAGGACGAGTGCCTCTTCGCCCGCGACGACGTCGAGTTCGTCACCTTCTCCCCCGACCACCTGCGGGCCTACGCGGGCGGCTTCGACGGCGAACTCCACATCTTCGACAACACGGACCGCGCGCTGCGCATCACCCGTACCGTGACCGGGTTCTCGCACCAGCTCTCCGATCTGACCGTCGACTCCGACGGCCAGGTGTACGTGCTGTGCCAGGACGGCGAGATCGTCCAGCTCGACGCCGACGGCACCTTCGTACGGGCCATGGGCTTCCCCCGGCAGGCCGTGTGGGACATCCAGCCGTCGCCGGAGGACCCCGGCACCCTGTACTGCGCCACGGACACGGGCGTCACCGTCGTCCGCGTACAGGACTCGGTGGCGGGGCCGATGACCCACGTGGTGGCGGAGCACACCACCGGCTTCGGGTTCACCCGCCGGGTGGCCCCCGTACGGTCCGCGGGGAGGTCCGGCTGGGTCGGTATCACCCGCGACCACCGTGCCTTCCGTACCGACCGCACCGACCACACCGACCACGGTGACGGCGACCCCGGCGGGCCGGACCCGGTGCTCCGCTGGAGCGTGGAGCTGCCCGCCCTCCCCCACACGGTCGCGGTCAGCCCGGACGGCGCGCGGGCCCTCGTCGCCACCAACGCGGGCGCCGTCGAGCTGGACACCGCGGACGGGCGGCGGCTGGACACCTTCACCGTCGACGGACTGCCGGTCTGGGCGGCGGTCTACCTGCCGGACGGCGACCGCCTCCTGGTCACCAGGAACGGTGTGATCGTCGTACTCGACCGGGCGGACGCGTCCGTACGGTGGCGGTTCGACCAGGGCGAGTACCCCAAGCGCCTCTGGATCCAGAGCGGCCGGGCCTACCTCACCGGCGACGGCGGGGTGAAGGAACTCGTCGTCGGCGAGGGCGTGGTGGCCCGCTGGCTGAAGCTGCTCTCCAACACCGTCGAGAACGCCGTCGTCGGCGACGGCCTGGTGATCGCCAGTTCGTACGGCATGCAGCTCGCCGCCTACGACTACACCACCGGGACCTTCCTCGGCCTCTTCGAGGACCTGCCCGACTACCCCAAGGCGCTCTCGCTGCTGCACGGCGCCGACGGCACCCCGTACCTCCTCGTCGGCTGCCGTACGGGGCTGCTGTCGCTCTACCGGATCGAGCGCCGCCCGAAGAAGGTCCGGCTCGTCAAGGTGCGCGACCACTGGCTGCCCCGCCGGCCCGCCGCCCTCGACCTGCGGATCCACGACCGGTGACGGCCCTCTTGACGACCTCTTCGGCGGCCCTCTTGACGGCCCCTTTGGCAGCCGCTTTGACGGCGCCCTTGGCAGCCGCTTCGACGGCTCCTTCGACGACCATTCGCCCGACGCCCCCAGCGACCGACCGCCCGGAGAGGGAAGCCCCATGCGCACGATCGATCTGAAGCCCGACCCGCTGGGCCACGCCGCCCCGATCACCCATGTCGCCTTCCGGCCGGACGGCAAGCGCCTCGCGAGCTGCTCGTACGACGGAACCGTGCTGGTCTGGGACACCAGCGAGCCGGCGAGCCCCGTCCCGCTGACGCGGCTGCGCCACCGCCGCCTCGTCAACGCCGCCGCGTGGAGTCCCACCGCGCCCACCCTGCTGGCGACGGCGTCCGCCGACAAGACCGTCGGGGTGTGGCGGATCCCCGAGCACGGGCGGCACCGCCTCGTCACGGTCCTCGCCCGGCACACCGACGACATCAACTCGGTGGCGTGGATGCCGGACGGACGGCGCCTCATCTGCGTGTCGGAGGACGGCCGCGCGACCATGTGGGACACGCCGACCGGCGCCCTCCTCGCCGAGATCGGCGCCCACTCGGCCCACTGCATGATGGTCTCGGTGAGCTGCGAGGGGCTGGTGGCCACCGTCGGCGAGGACGGCATGGTCGCGGTCGGCGACCCCGGCCGCCCGGCCACCGCGGAGATGCGGCACTACGCGTCGTCCGTCGAGGGGTGCGCCTGGTCGCACTCGGGGAAGCTGCTGGCCGTCGCCCGGGACGACGGGATCGTCAATCTGCTGACGCCGGAGCTGGACTGTCTGCGCACGATCAACGTCTCCACCTCCGCGGCGCGCTCCGTCGCCTGGGCGGACGACGACAACTCGATCGTCGTGGGCGCGTACGACGGCTCCCTGCACCACATCGGCATCAGCGGCGAACCGATCGGCCGGACGCACGACGCGCGCCTGTGGCCGCGCTCGGTGGCCGCGGCCCACGGGCTGATCGCCGCGGGCAGCTTCTGGAACGCGCCTCACCTGCTGGACTTCGCGACCGGGGCCGAACTCTCCGCCCCGCGGCGGCCCGGCCACGGCGTCAACGCGCTCGCGGTCCTCAGCGACCGGCGCCTCGCCGACCGGATCCCCGGCAGGCGGCTCCTCGCCGGGTGCGACTCGGGGAGCGTCCTCATCCTGGACGCGGACGTGGACGCGGACGTGGACGCTCCCTCCGGCGCCCGGCTGCTGCCCGTGTCGGACAGCCCGGTCCTGTCGCTCGCCGCGGGCCGGGACGGCGTCTTCTACGCCGGTACGTACGGGGGCCAGGTCGTACGCCGTTCCGTACGCCCCGACGGCGGTGAGCCGACCGTCAGCGCGCCGCTCGGCGCGCCCGTGCCCTCGCTCGCCCTCGTCGGGGACCGGCTCGTCGCCGGTACGTACAACGGCGAACTGATCGCCCTCGACCCGGAGACCCTCGCCGAGGTGGAGCGGGGCGCGCCGCACGCGGGGTCGGTGAAGTCGCTGTCCGCGTTCGACGGCGGTTTCCTGTCGGCGGCCACGGACCGTACGGTCGCGGCCGGGCCCCTGGACGACCGGGCCACGCTCTGGCAGCACGGGAACCTGGTCAACGCGGTGGCCGGGCTGGGCGACCGGGTGGTCGCGTCCGCGTCCCGGGACCACACGGTGAAGGTCGGCCTCCTGGCGCCCCCGGGCACGGGTGGCCGGCGGGTCGCGAACGTGCAGACCCTGCTCGGACCCGATGAGTCCGTCAAGTGCGTGGGCCTGCTCGGCGATCCCGACGCGCCGGTCGTTCTCGCCGGTTCGTACGACTTCGGCCTCTACGCCTGGGAGGTCGACTGGCGGGACAGTGTCGGCACGCTCGCCTCGGGCCGCCTCGTCAGCACGTTCCGGCAGGGCCTCTCCTGCATGATCCCGTGGGACACGGACCGGATGGTGGTCGCGGGCTGGGACGGGCGGCTGCTGCTGGTGGGACGGGAGCGGCGGAACGCTCCCGTACGTGAGCTGCGGTCGTGGCAGGTCGACGACGTGATCGAGCGGGCCGGGGCGGCCGACCGGGCCGCGGGCGACGGGCAGGTCGACGAGCAGGTCGACGCCCTGGAGTACGGGCAGGTGGCGAGTTGAGTACGGCGAGCGGCACCCGGGTACGGGCACGCGTCCCGGTCACCCTCGGCCGGGTCCGTGGCCTGCGCGCCGAACTCGTCACCTTCCAGGGCCTGCCGGACGCCGGGGAGCACCTGGCCTGTTTCGTACCGCCACGCGACGGGAGCGTCCCGCTGGTACGGCTGCACAGCGAATGCCTCACCGGGGACGTCCTCGGCTCCACGCGCTGCGACTGCGGCCCCCAGCTCGACGAGGCGCTGGGCCTGCTCGCCGACCACGGCGGTGCCGTGCTCTACCTCCGTCAGGAGGGGCGCGGGATCGGCCTCTACAACAAGCTGGACGCCTATCTGCTCCAAGATGCGCGCACCGACACCTACCAGGCCAACCGGCTCCTCGGCCGCGGCGCCGACGAGCGCGACTACGGGGTGGCCGCCGGGATGCTGCGGGCGCTGGGCCTGCGCCGGATCCGGTTGCTGACCAACAATCCGGACAAGGTGCGGCAGTTGCGGGACCACGGCATCGACGTCACCGCCGCGGTACCGACCGGCCTGCACCTCACCGACGACAACGCGGCCTACCTCACGGCGAAGGCGCGCACCGCCGGCCACACGCTGGCGCTCGGCGCCGGTACGGGATCGGGTGCGGGCGCCGGGGACGGCTCGTGCGCAGACGGGGTACGGAACAGCACGGCGCAAGGCGGGGTACGGGCATGACCACAGCGGACACCGCCACGCCTCGCACTTCTGCCTCGCCGCACTTCGCCCACCACGCCGCCCTGGCCGACCCGCGCCTGCTGCACCCCGGCCCGGACGCCGTCGACCGGCTGCGCGCCCTCGCCCCCGCCGGACTGGCCGCCGCCGTCGAGGACCCGGCCGAGCCGCTCGCGGTGCGCCTCGCCGCCGGCGGGCTGCTCGCGCTGCTCGGCGACCCCCGTGTCCGTACGGGCGCGACGCCCGCCACCCGCGCCGTGCCGGGCGGCACCGTGCATGTCGGGCTGCCGCCACGGGCCGTCCGGGCGGTGGTGGACAGATGGGCGCACGTGGGCGTCGAGAGGGCGTGGATCGAGAAGGAGACGCCCGTGGAGCAGGTCGTCGTGGCCGACTACTGGATCTGCTCCTATCCCGTCACCAACGCGGAGTACCGGCACTTCCTGGCGGACACGGGCCGTCCCGACCGGCCGACCACCTGGTACCTGGGCGCCTATCCGTACGACCGGGCCAACCACCCCGTCGCCGGTGTGCGCCCCGAGGACGCCGACGCGTACGCGGCCTGGCTGTCGGAGCGCACGGGCCATCCCTGGCGCCTGCCCGGCGAGCCCGAGTGGGAGTACGCGGCGAAGGGACCGCAGGGGCTTGAGTTCCCGTGGGGCGACACGTTCGACCCGGACGCCGCCAACACCCGGGAGACCGGCGTCCACACCACGACCCCCGTGGGCGCCTTCCCGGCCGGCCGGTCGCCGTTCGGCGTGTTCGACATGGGCGGGAACGTCGAGGAGTTCGTCGCGGACGATTACCGGCCCTACCGGGGCGGCTCGTTCGTCGCGGACGACCTCACCGGTACGGACGGGTCCGCCGTTATGGACGGGTCCGCCGTTACGGAGGAGGCTCCCGCGGCGTACCGGGTCGCCCGGGGAGGCAGTTTCTCGCGCTTCGGCGATCTCGCGCGGACCCGGCGCCGGCACGGCGCGTTCCCCAGCCCGCTCTACCCGGTCGGCTTCCGGCTCGCCACCGGCACCCGCCCGTCGTCATGACCATCGGCACGCACCGGACCGATGGACCGATGGAGCGACCTATGGATGTACCGATGGACCGACGTGAGGACTCCCGCAATCCCATGACGCCTGCCATTCCCGCCATTCCCGACCAGTTGTGGAAAAAACTGACCAGCACCGTGGGCCTGGTCTCCGTACGGCACGGCTCGGCCACGAACGTGATGTCGGCGGAGTGGTCCTACTTCGTCAACAAGGCTCCCCTGTACGCGGCTGTCGTGCTCGGCCCCCGTTCGGCCACCGGGGCGCTGATCGCCGCCGCCGGCGAGTTCTCGCTGACGCTCTGCGCCGAGGACCAGGCGGAACTGGCCGACTTCGCGGGGAGTTTCTCCGTGGCCGACATCGACAAGACCGGCAGCGAGCTGATCACGTTCGGCGAGCCGTCCGCGACCGGTACGCCGTGGGTCACCGGGGGTGTGGTCGCGGTCGAGTGCGTGCTCCGCCAGACGGTCCGCTTTCCCGTGCACACGCTGTACGCGGGTGAGGTCGTGGCCGCGCACCTGCCCACGAACGCGCCGCGCGACGCGGGCGGGCCGGGCGGGACGCCTCGGCCGCTGGTCAAGCACGGGGCGATGCACACGCTCGGCGATCCCGTACGGCGTACCGCTGCCGTCGCCACCGCGCAGTTGCTGCCCGACGGGCTGCTGCGCATCGCCGCCACCGGACCGCCCGCCACCGGCCGCTCCGCCGGGGAGGCCCGGTGGCGGGTGACGCTGCTGACCGCCGACGGCGGGAGCGTACCGCTGGGCGAGCATCCCCCGGCCGCGTACGGCGACTTCCTCGTCGACCTGCCGGTGCCGGTCTCGCACCGGCTGCCGGCGGAGCGGCTGCGGGGCTGCCGCGTGCTGGTCGAACGCGACGGTGCCAAGGCCGGATACGCCGACATCACCGGGGTGCCGACATCACCCGGAGCCCCCGTATGAGCACACCTCCGCCGCCCGTGCCGCCCCCGGCCCCAGCCCTGGCCCCGGCCCTGCCCGCCGCGCCGCTCCGGGTGGCGGTGGCGCAGACCGAGGCGGTCTCCGGCGATGTGGCCGCCAACGCCCGCCGCGCCGCCGCCCTGACGGTGCGCGCCGCCGACCGGGGTGCCCGGGTGGTCGTCCTGCCCGAGCTGCACCTCTGCGGGTACGACCTGCCCGCGCTCGCCGCCGCGCCCGACCGGTACGCGGTGCGCGCGGACCCCGGCCGTACGGTCGCCGACCCCCGTCTCGACCCGCTCGCCGAGGCCGCCGCCGCCCACTCGGTGACCGTACTGACCGGCGCGGCGGTGCGCGGCGCGGACGGCGCGCTGACCAACTCGGTGGTGGCGTGCGGCCCTTCCGGCGCTCCTGCCGTCGCCTACGACAAGCAGCACCTCTGGCACGCCGACGAACGCGCCCTCTTCTCCGCCGGTGACCGGGGCGCGTCCCTCACCGTCGACGGCTGGCGGCTGGGGCTCGGGGTCTGTTACGACATGTCCTTCCCCGAGCACGGGCGCGCCGCCGCCCTGGCCGGGGCCCATGCCTATCTCTGCCCCAGTGCCTTCGCGGCCGGCAACGAGTACCGGGCGGCCGTCTACCTCGCCGCCCGCGCGCTGGAGAACACGGTGTACGCGGTGTTCGGCAATCCGGTGGGCGGCCCGCCGCACCGCCCCTGCGGCGGCGGTACGGCCGTCCACGGGCCCGGCGGCCGGGAGGTCGCCCGCGCCGCGACGGCGGGCGAGGAGACGGTGCTGGCCGATCTCGACCCGGCGGAACTCGCCGGGGTACGGGGGCTGCTCCACATGCTGGAGGAGTGCCGCGCCTCCGCAAGCGGTGGCGCCGCGAGCCGCGCTTCCACGAGCCGTGGCGCCGACGCGCCGTCGGACGGCTGAGCCGCCCTCAGGACACCTTGTCCGCCCGGGTCTCGTACCCGGGCGCGACCACGAGCCGGAACCCCACGCAGCGGAGCGTCTCGATGCGGCGGGCATCCCCGAGCTTGCGGCGCAGCGCCGCGATGTGCACGTCCAGGGTTTTGGTCGGGCCGTAGAAGTTCGGGTCCCACACGGTCCCGAGGATCTGCTGCCGTGAGCACACGGCGCCCGGGTCCTCGGCGAGGAGGGCGAGCACGTCGAACTCCTTGGGCGCGAGGTTGACGGGCCGGCCCGCCACATGGACCTGGCGGGTCCGCCGGTCGATCCGGAGGTCGCCGACGATCTGCGGCGCGGCACGGGACGCCCCGCGCATGCCGGGCGTCTCGGGCATCGCCGTGACGAGCGCGGGCCGCGCGACGGCACCGCCGGAGGCGGAGGCGGCGACACCGGCCGGCACCGCGTGACCGGCGGAGACGGCCGTGGGGATCGCGGCGGGGATCGCGTGGCGCGCGGGCGCCGCGGCCATCCGGGAGCGCCGGGTCACCGCCCTGATCCGGGCCACCAGTTCGCGCAGGCTGAACGGTTTCGCCAGATAGTCGTCCGCGCCGAGTTCGAGCCCGACCACCCGGTCCGCCTCCGTGCCCCGGGCCGTGAGCATGATGATCGGCACATCGGAGTCCTGCCTCAGTTCACGGCACACGTCGATGCCGTCCATGTCGGGCAGCCCCAGATCGAGCAGGACCATGTCACCACGCGGGGCGTCCAGAGCCGCGTCGCCGGTGCAGACCCAGTGCACCGTAAATCCGTACCGCGCCAACCCGTCCACCAGTGGTTCGGCGATCGAGACATCGTCCTCGACGAGCAGCACCTGCATGCGTGACCCCACCTTTCCTCCGTGCCGTCGCGCAACAGCCGTCGAATGTGGACGACACCTTCCCCCTGGATACGTACGGAGAAGGCCGGGCGTTCAACCGTTTCCCCTGCGGAGAAACCCTTACGGGGAACCCTTCTTCGTCTGCCGGCGGGCGCCCCGGTCACGGCGGTGAGCTGGCGCCGCCAGAGGTCCGCCTCGCTCCACACGTTGTCCCGCCCGCTCATCCCCGGCCGACCACCGGCGGTACGGGCGCCGCTTCTACCGCCCGGCGGGCGACGAGCAGGTCGAGTGGACCTTCCCGTTCGCCTACCGCGACGCCTGCTTCGACCGCGTCCTGCCCGAAACCCTCGCCCTGATGCGGCTGCCGGACGCCACCGGCGAGCTGCTGGGCCGCGTACCGGGTACCGCCGGACCGGAGTTGACGATTCCCACGCCCTTCCTCCGGGCCGTGAAGGACTTCGTACCGTCGTTGACGAAACTCGCCGCCCTGAAGAGCTCCCGCGCCGACTCCCTGGAGGACGAGGCGGCACCGGTGACCGGCACCCCGATCGCGGCACTCGCCGGAATCCAGTACGCCACGCTGCCGGCCGCCGCCGACCACGTCGCCTGAGGAACCGCTCCCCTCCGCCACCGGGACACCTGGACACCACGGGTCTACCCTGGCCCGCGTGACGATGACACCGCACAAACCGTGGGACACAACAACACCCGGAATTCTGCGGCTCCCCTCAGGGAGGCTCATCCGTGGCCGAGGGCTGCGCCACCCGCTGCCCGCGGGCCCGCCGCCGACGTTCGCGCTCTATCTGCTGGGGCGCAGACCGCCCACCGTGGCCTGGGAGAACCGCTGGCTGCGCTGGCCGGACTTCCGGCTGCCGACCGACCGCGACGCCGCCGCGGAAGCGCTCCGCGAGGCGCTGGACCGCGCCGGTGACGAACGCGTCGAGATCGCCTGCGGTGGCGGCAGGGGGCGGACGGGCACGGCGCTGGCCTGTCTCGCGGTGCTCGACGGGGTACCGCCGGCCGAGGCGGTCGCGTACGTACGGGAGCACTACTCCCGGCACGCGGTCGAGACGCCCTGGCAGCGCCGCTACGTGGCGAAGTTCGGCTGACCGGCGGGGGCCGATCACCGACCCGGCGAAAAGTCGACGCGTTTTGAACCTCTGGCATGGATTCGCCACTCCCTGAACTGCACTTGTCACGGTGCGCAATTGTGTGCGTACATGGAGTGGCGTACGGCTCCGAGGGGATGGCGGGGGTGGTCAGCCGTGTCGGATGTTTCTGGTTCTGTGCTCAACAGGGCGACGCTGTCGGCGGGAGCGATGCGGGACGACCCGGGCGACACACCTCATCCGCCCGGCCGACCGATCCGTGGCGTGCGGGAGGTGACGGCCACCCTGACCGCCCTGGTCCGCTCGGCCCGTCACGAGCTGCTCGTCTTCGACGATCCCGGGAGCTGCCCCGACCAGTGCATTCCGGAGCACTTCCTGGAATTCGCCGGGGCCTGCGTGCGCGCGGCGGACGATCAGACCTGGCCGGACGAGGGCCCCGGCGGCAGGGGCCGGGGCCGGCCGGCGGTCGGGGTCCGCCGGATCGTTCCCCGGCACGGGCTGGCCGGTCTGCCGTATCTCCTGCCCCGCCACCTCCCCGGCGAGGCGAGGCAGACGGACTCCATCCCGTTCAAGATGGTCCTGGTGGACCGCTCGGTCGCGGCGGTCCCCCTCGATCTCCAACTCCACTACCACGGGCTGCTGCTGATCCGGGATCCGGTGGTCGTCCAGGCGCTGATCCGGACGCATGAGATCTGGTGGGAGACGGGCGAGGAACTGCCGTCGGCGGAACTCCCCGCCCCCGGAGTCCTGCCCGGGCCGCTGCGCCCGGTGCTGGAGGCGCTGGTCGCCGGGCTGACGGACGAGACGGCGGCGACCCGCCTGGGCATGTCCAGCCGGACGTACAGCCGCCGGGTCGGCGACCTGCTGGCCGCCCTCGGCACGACGAGCCGCTTCCGCGCGGGCGCGGAAGCGGCTCGAAGGGGGTGGATCTGACCCGGCGTCCCGACGACACAAGGCCTCTGCAACACGAGGCCTGCGACACAAGGCCGCTACGACACGATGTCCTTACGGGAGAAGGACCGGAAGGCCAGCGCGAAGAGCACCACGGCATACGTGAAGGACACCGCCGCGCCCTTCACCATGCCGCCCCACTCCAACTGCGGCTGGAGCGCGTCCGCCCACGCGAACTGCCAGTGCGCCGGCAGGAACTCGCGCCAGGAGCCGAGCGCGGTGACGGCGTCCAGCACATTGCCGACGATCGTCAGACCGACCGCGCCGCCGACCGCGCCCAGCGGGGCGTCGGTCTTGGTCGACAGCCAGAAGGCGAGCCCCGCCGTGACCAGTTGGGAGACGAAGATGAACGCCACGACCACCGCGAGCCTCGGCAGCGCGTCCGCCGTGGCGAGGGAGCCGCCCGTCGGCAGTTCGAGCGGGCCCCAGCCGTACGCCGCCGTGCCCGCCACCAGCGCGACCAGCGGCAGCAGCACCATCGCCGCCGCGCTCATCCCGAGCGCCACGGCCAGCTTGCTCCACAGCAGGCGCGACCGCGGCACGGGCGCCGCGAGCAGATAGCGCAGCGACGACCAGTTGGCCTCGGAGGCGACCGTGTCCCCGTGGAACAGCGCGACCGGCACGACCAGCAGGAAGCCCGCCGAGACGAAGAGACAGGTCGCCGCGAAGTTGGCGCCGGAGGCGGTCGCGGTGTCCATCAGGGTCACCCGGCCTTCCCGTCCGCCGTCCGGGGTGCCCCCGACCGCGAAGGCCACGATCAGCACGAAGGGCAGGAGCCCCAGGATGAGCCCCATGGCCAGCGTGCGCCGGCGCTTGAGCTGCCGCAGCGCCTCGACCCGCAGGGGCAGCGTGCGCCCGGCCCGGTAGCCGGGGGCCGTTTCGATCAGCGCGCTCATGCGGAGCCTCCCGAGATCAGGGTGAGGAACGCGTCCTCCAGGCGGCGGTGCGGACCGACGCCCGTCAGCGGGACGTCCAGCCGGACCAGTTCGGTGACCAGCGCCTGGGGGGACGCGCCGTCGAGCCGTACGAGCAGCCCGTCGTCCGTGCGGACGGCGGAGCCGACGCCGGCCAGCGCGGCGATCTTGTCGACGACCGGGGCCGGGACCTGTTCGGCGGTGGTGACGAGCAGGTCGTCGCCCGCGCCGGTGATCTCCGCGACCGGACCGGCCTGGACGAGCTGGCCCCGGTGCATGACCACGAGGTGGGTGCAGGACTGCTCGACCTCGGAGAGGAGATGGCTGGAGACGATGACGGTCCTGCCGCCGGCCGCGTACCGGATCATCACATCGCGCATCTCGCGGATCTGGGGCGGGTCGAGCCCGTTGGTCGGCTCGTCGAGGATCAGCAGGTCCGGCATGCCGAGCATCGCCTGGGCGATGGCGAGCCGCTGCCGCATGCCCTGCGAGTAGGTGCGTACGGCACGGGCGAGCGCGTCCCCGAGCCCGGCGATCTCCAGGGCCTCCTCCATGTGGGAGTCCTCGGCGGGCCGGCCGGTGGCCCGCCAGTACAGCTCCAGGTTCTCGCGTCCCGACAGGTGCGGCAGGAAGCCCGCGCCCTCGACGAACGAGCCGACCCGGGAGAGCACCTGGGCGCCCGGCCGGATCGCGTGCCCGAAGACCCGGATCTCCCCGGCGTCCGGGGTGATCAGCCCCATCAGCATGCGCAGCGTGGTGGTCTTGCCGGCGCCGTTCGGCCCGAGCAGACCGAGGACCTGGCCCTTCTCGACCCGGAAGGAGAGGTCCCGGACCGCGTACCGGTCACTGGACTTGGCGTACCGCTTCGACAGGTCGGTGATCTGGAGCGGCACCTCGGCGAGCGCCGCGTCCGGCTCCGGCGCGCTGGTGCGGCGGCGGGCCGTGAGCAGCAGCGCGCCCGCGATCAGTACGCCGATGACCGGCAGCCCCCAGGTCCACCACGGCAGCGCGGTGGAGCCGGCGGTGAGTTCCGGCACGGTCGGCACGGTCAGCGGGCCGTTCACGGCGATCTTGTACGTGGCGGGCGTGGCCGGTGAGGCGTAGCCGAGGTCGGTGGCGGCGACCACGACCCGCAGCCGGTGCCCGGGGACGACCCGGTGGTCCACGGCGGGCAGCTTCAGCTCGACCGTCCGGCCCTCGGCGACGTCCTCGACCCGTACGGGCGCGACAAGTTGGGAGGGCAGCACCTGGCTGGTGCCGTCGGGGCCCACGTCGTACACCTTGGCGAAGAGGACGGCCTCACCGGTGGAGGAGGTGACGGTGGCCTTGACGGTCGGCGCCCCGGTGATCCGCAGCGAGTGGTCGAGCGGCGCGGAGTCGAAGCGCGCGTGCTGGCCGGGGAAGTCGAGGGAGAGTCCGACGCCGAACGAGGTGAGCTGGGAGAGTCCGCCCCCCACTCCGGGCACGGCCGAGATGGCGGGCGGGCTGGCGCCGGCCGGGTTGGTGAAGCTCTGCGTGCCGCCGGTCAGCGGGACGGAGGTGGTGTCGTTCGCCAGACCCGGGTAGCGGTCGCTGGACGCGCCGCGCAACTGGGCCCGGCCGTCGGTGGAGTCCACGCCGCCGGTCCGGCTGACGCGGAAGGCGGGCCCGGTGTCGGCGCCCTTGTCGTCCTTGAGATAGCGGTCGAACCAGGCGGAGACCCGGTTCTGGACCCGGGCGCTCTCCGGGTCGCCGCCGTCGTGTCCGCCGGCCAGCCAGTCGACGTCGACGGGGGCGCCGTTGGCGCTGATCCGCTTCGCCATGGCGTCGGCCTGGCCGAGCGGGAAGAGGGAGTCGGTCTGGCCCTGCATGATCAGCGCGGGCACGTCGATCCGGTCCCCGACGGCGGAGGGGCTGCGCTCCTCCAGCAGCTTGCGGGCGGCGTCGTCCGGCTTCCCGGAGACGGCGACCCGCTCGTACATCTCGCACAGCTCCTGCTCGAAGGCGGCGCAGCCGCCACCGGTGGAGAAGAAGATCCCGGCCCAGAGCTTCTTGAGAACGCCGTCGGGGAAGAGGGCGTCGGCGAGGTTCCAGTAGGTGATCTGCGGGGCGATCGCGTCGACGCGCCGGTCGTACCCGGCGGCGAGGAGCGAGATGGCCCCGCCGTACGAGGCGCCGGTCACGCCGACCCGGGGGTCGCCCTTCGCGTCGAGTTCGACCTCGGGGCGTCCGGCGAGCCAGTCGATCATCCGGGAGACGTCCTTGACCTCGTGGTCGGGGTCGTTGAGCCCGATCTCACCGGTGGACTTCCCGAAGCCGCGGGCCGACCAGGTCAGCACCGCGTAGCCGTCGCGCGCCAGCTTCTCGGCCTGGGCGCGTACGTCGTTCTTGCTGCCGCCGAAGCCGTGCCCGACGAGCACGGCCGGTCTGCGGCCGCTGCCGGCGGTGAAGTACGAGGTGTCGATCCGGGCGCCCGGCATGTCCAGCACCTGGTCCTCGCGGTGCACGGCCGGGCCGTCGTCCGAGGCGACGGCGGTCCAGGTGCCGGCTCCGACGAGCACGGCCGCGGCGGCCAGTCCCGCGAGCCAGCGGGCACGCGGCCGGAACCGGCGGGGGGTTCGGGTCTCCATCCTTGAACCCTAAACGGCGGCCGGGGCCTGCCACGCTGACGCCGGTCGGAACCCGTGACCTCCTCGGGTAGTACGCCGGGGCGTCCCCGTACAGCGGACGCGGTATCGCACACCGGCGCGAACGGGGGCGGAACGGGTACCCGGCGAACGGTGAACCCGGGGTGGTCAGGCGTCGGGGAGCTGGTCCAGGGTGGTGAGCTGGGCCGACGCCGAGGCGAAGAGCAGGGCCACGGCCAGGGCTCCGGGGTCCGGGACGCCCCGGGAGTGGTCGCCCGTGTAGCTGGCGCGGCCGCGGCGGGCGCGCAGGCCGCTGGTGGCGCGGGCGCCGCGGTGCGCGGCCACCGCCGCGTGGTGGAGCGCGCCGACGGGGTCGCCGCCCGTGGGATCGGCCAGGAGTGTCCCGGCGAGCGCCTCGGCCGCGGGGACCAGCGCGTCGACCATCGTCTTGTCCCCCACCTCCGCCTCGCCGACGCGCTGGACGGCGGCCGCTCCCGCGGCCGTGCCCGCCGCGAGTTCCGCCGTACCGGGGGCGCCGTCGGCGGCGGCGACCGCGGCGGCCAGTTCCTGGAAGAGCAGGCCGAACAGCGGGCCGCTCGTGCCGCCGACATGGTCGAGGAAGACCTGGGCGGCGGTGGCGAGCGGCGCCGCCGGGGTGCGGGGCCCGCTCGTCGGCGCGTCGAGCGCGTCCCGTACGCCGTTCATGCCGGAGACGAGGTTGGCGCCGAAGTCGCCGTCCCCGGCGCGCTGGTCCAGGGCCGTCAGCTCGCCCTCGACGGCCCGGGCGGCGGCGCCGAAGCGGCGGAGCCAGCCGATGGTGTCCTCGTAGGTGAGGCCCTTGGGGGTGGGGGTGGAGGGGGCTGTGGCGGGAGTCAGGTTCTGGGATGACATCGCGGAGAAGGCTCCTGCTTCTGGTCAGCGGAGGAAAGGTGGAGGACCGAGGGAAAGAAGGAAGGGAAGGGAGAGAAGGAAGGGAGGGGTCAGCGCGGCCAGGAGGCGGTTCTGGCCGGGGCGTCCCAGAGGCGCAGCGTCTCGTCGTCGGTCGCGAGCAGGGAGAGCGAGAAGCCCCGCATGTCCAGCGCGCTGACGAACGTGCCGGTCAGCGAGCGGTCCAGGGTGACCCCGCGGTTCTTCAGCGCACCGCCGAGCGCGTGCCGGACGCCGTACAGCTCCAGCGAGGTGACCCCGCCGAGCCCGTTGACCAGGGCCAGTACGCGGCGGCGGCCGGGCGCCCCGTGCGCGGTGCCGGGCAGTCCGGCATGGGGCAGCGCGGCCAGCAGCCGGTCGGTCATGAGGGCGACGAGTTCGGTGAGCGGCGGGTGCGGGGCGGTTCCGCCGGCCCGTTCGCCGTGGATGCCGACGCCGAACTCCAGGATGTCCCGGGGCAGTTCGAAGGCGGGCGTGCCGGAGCCCGGCGCGGTGTGCGCGGCGGTGGCGACGGCGAGGCTGCGCGTACGGCCGGACAGATCGGCGCCCAGGGCCGCCAGTTCGTCGAGTCCGCGGCCCTCGTCGGCGGCGGCGCCGAGGATCTTCTCGACGATCAGGGTGGCGCCGGTGCCGCGCCGTCCGACGGCGATGTCCGCGGAGTCGGTGGCGAGATCGTCGTCCACGAGGACGCGGGCGCAGCGGATGTCCTCATGGGCGAGGCGTTCGGCGGCGATGCCGAAGTTGATCCGGTCGCCCGTGTAGTTCTTGACGATGTGCAGGACGCCGTCGCTGCCCGCGACCGCGCGGCTGGCCTCGAAGATCTGCCGGTTGTGCGGGGAGGCGAAGATCTGTCCCGGGCATACGGCGTCCAGCAGGCCGGCGCCGAGGAACCCCGTGTGCAGCGGTTCGTGGCCGGAGCCGCCGCCGGAGACCAGTCCGACACGGCGGCCCGCGGCGGCCGAGCCGGCCGTCGTGGGGGTCGGGGTGGCGGTGCGGCGGGTGCGGAAGTAGCCGTGCTCGGGGTGGTGCTCGACCAGGTCGGCGTGGGCGGCGGCGAACCCCTTGAGCGCGTCGGGGACGAGCGACTCCGGGGAGTCGGCGAAGTATCGGGGCATGTGAGGTCCTGAGCTCTCTGGATTAGCTGTATCTCACCTTCTCCATCTTTCTATCGTTATTATCCTTTTTAGTCCGCCATATCAGGTGAGCGTGATCTCCGGGTTGTAGAGATCCAGCCACAGCGCAAGGTCCAGCGTCCGCTCCAGCCCCCGCCGACTCGCCGTGGTGACCTGCGGCGTCTCCCGCTCCGCGGCGCTCCGCACCCGCGCCAGATCGACCAGATCGAAGACCCGGTGCGACGGGTCGGCGAGCAGTTCCTTGGCATGGCCCTGGAGGGCTACGGCGTACTCGGGGTCCTGGGTGGTGGGGTACGGGCTCTTCTCCCGCTCGTACACCGACCTGGGCAGCACATCGGCGGTGGCCTCACGGAGCAGGCTCTTCTCCCGGCCGTCGAAGGACTTCAGCGACCAGGGGGTGTTGTACACGTACTCCACCAGCCGGTGGTCGCAGAACGGCACCCGGACCTCCAGGCCGACCGCCATGCTCGCGCGGTCCTTGCGGTCGAGCAGGACCTGTACGAAGCGCGTCAGGTGGAGGTGGGAGATCTTCCGCATCCGGTACTCGAAGTCGCTCTCGCCGCTGCCGCGTTCGATCCCGGCCACGGCCGTGGCGTAGCTGTCCCGGGTGAACGCCGCCAGCCCGAGCGCCGCGTTCACCTCCGGGCGGAGCACCCCGGCGTCCTCCCCGAAGTGCTCGCCGAAGCGCACCAGCCACGGGAACATGTCGGCCTTCCTGGCCTCCTCGTCGAAGAACTGGCGGTAGCCGCCGAAGACCTCGTCGGCCGACTCGCCGGAGAGCGCGACCGTCGAGTGCTCCCGGATCGCCTTGAAGAGGAGAAAGAGGGAGGAGTCCATGTCGCCGAGCCCCATGGGCAGGTCCCTCGCCCTGATCATCCGGGCCCGGACGGCCGGGTCGGCCAGGGCGAGCGAGTCGAGCACGATGTCCCGGTGCTCGGTGCGCGCGGCGCGTACGACGTCGTGGACGAACGGCGTGTCGGGCGTGGCGCGGAACTCGTCGGCGACGAAGTTCTCCGTACGGCCGAGGAAGTCGACGGAGAAGCTGCGTACGGTCTCGCCGGTCTCACGGAGCCGGCGGGCGGCGATCGCCGTCATGGCGGAGGAGTCGAGTCCGCCGGACAGGAGGGTGCAGCGCGGTACGTCGGCGACGAGCTGGCGGCACACGATGTCGTCGAGGAGTTCCCGTACCCGCGCCACCGACGTGCTC
This sequence comes from Streptomyces sp. NPDC056987, assembly GCF_042673865.1. Lineage (NCBI taxonomy): Bacteria > Bacillati > Actinomycetota > Actinomycetes > Kitasatosporales > Streptomycetaceae > Streptomyces > Streptomyces sp. NPDC056987. Next base: position 294,488 of record NZ_JBHURV010000004.1, on the reverse strand, counting down.
CGGTCGTCGGTGTGCGGGCGGGTCTCCAGGGACCAGTAGACGTGGCGGCGCAGTCCGCTCGCTTCCACGGTCACCAGGGTGCCCGGCTCGACCTCGTACATCCCCTCCCACACGGCGTGACCGGGTGTTCTGACGAAGGCGAAGAGTTCGCGGAGTCCGTCGAGACCGACGCGGGCGCGGGCGAGGGGGTGGGCGAGGATCGCCTTGGGTTCGGAGCCGAAGAGCACGCCGTCGGCGGTCGGGGTGTAGTAGAAGGGCTTGATGCCCATACGGTCGCGGATCATCACCAGCTTCTGCCGCCGGCCGTCCCAGATCGCGAAGGCGTACATGCCGTTGAGGCGTTCGGCGAGCGCCTCGCCCCACTCCAGATAGCCGTGCAGCACGACCTCGGTGTCGGAGTCGGTGGTGAACCGGTGGCCGCGGCCGGTCAGTTCCGCGCGCAGTTCGGTGAAGTTGTACGTCTCGCCCGAGTAGACGAGGGCGATCGTGCCCCGGGGTGTCGTCAGCGTCATCGGCTGCCGCCCGCCGGGCAGGTCGATGACGGCGAGCCGGCGGTGACCGAGCGCCGCGGGGCCGTCGATCCAGGTGCCGCGGTCGTCGGGGCCCCGGCAGGACATCGTCTCCGTCATCGCGTCCAGGGTGTCGGACGCGCCGAGGGAGTCCCGGCCGAAGGAGACCCAGCCGGTGATGCCACACATGTGTGTCCTCCTGCTCCGCGAACCGTGAAAAGCGACTGCGGCCCGTACGGCGAGGAACGCCGTACGGGCCGCAGTCATCCAACGAAGCCGTGCGCCGGCGAGTTACGGCCGGCGTTCACGGAGCAGTGACCACCGAGCAGTGGCCGCGGATCGGTCGTTACGGATCGGTCGTCACGGATCGGTCGTTATGGAGCAGCGGCCACGGATCGGCGGTGACGGATCAGTGGTTACGGGGGAAGCCCAGGTCCACGCCTGTCGGGGCGTCGGCCGGGTCCGGCCAGCGCGTGGTGACGACCTTGCCGCGCGTGTAGAAGTGCACGCCGTCGTTGCCGTAGATGTGGTGGTCGCCGAAGAGCGAGTCCTTCCAGCCCCCGAAGGAGTGGTATCCGACGGGCACGGGGATCGGCACGTTCACGCCGACCATGCCGGCCTCGATCTCCAGCTGGAAGCGGCGGGCGGCGCCGCCGTCGCGGGTGAAGATGGCCGTGCCGTTGCCGAACGGCGAGCTGTTGATCAGCTCGACGCCCTCCTCGTACGTCTCCGCTCGGAGCACGACGAGCACCGGGCCGAAGATCTCGTCGCGGTAGGCGTCCGAGTCGGTGGCGACCTTGTCCAGCAGGGACAGGCCGATCCAGTGCCCGTCCTCGTACCCCTCGACCGTGTATCCCGTGCCGTCCAGGACGACCTCGGCGCCCTGGGCGGCGGCTCCGGTCACATAGCCGGCGACCTTGTCGCGGTGGGCCCGGGTGATGAGGGGGCCCATCTCGGAGGCCGGGTCGGCGCCGGGGCCGATCTTGATCTTCTCGGCGCGCTCGCGGATCCTGGCGACCAGTTCGTCGCCGATCGCGCCGACGGCGACGACCGCCGAGATCGCCATGCAGCGCTCACCGGCCGAACCGTACGCCGCGGAGACGGCCGCGTCCGCGGCGGCGTCCAGGTCGGCGTCGGGCAGGACCAGCATGTGGTTCTTGGCGCCGCCGAGCGCCTGGACGCGCTTGCCGTTGGCGGAGGCCGTGGCGTGGATGTGACGGGCGATCGGGGTGGAGCCGACGAAGGAGACCGCCGCGACGTCCGGGTGGGCGAGCAGGGCGTCGACGGCCACCTTGTCGCCGTGCACCACGTTCAGCACGCCGTCGGGCAGTCCGGCCTCCGCCGCCAACTCCGCCAGGAGCACGGCGGCCGAGGGGTCCTTCTCGCTGGGCTTGAGGACGAAGGTGTTCCCGCAGGCGATCGCGAGGGGGAACATCCACATCGGCACCATCGCCGGGAAGTTGAACGGGGTGATGCCCGCGACGACCCCGAGCGGCTGGCGGATGGCGGCGACGTCGACCCGGCTGGAGACCTGGGTGGAGAGTTCGCCCTTGAGCTGGGTGGTGATCCCGCAGGCCAGCTCGACGATCTCCAGTCCGCGCGCCACCTCGCCGAGCGCGTCCGCGTGCACCTTGCCGTGCTCGGCGGTGATCAGCGCGGCGATGTCGTCGCGGCGGGCGTCGAGGAGCGCGCGGTAGCGGAAGAGGATCGCGGTGCGCTGGGCGAGCGAGGACGTCCCCCAGGTGGCGTACGCGGCCTTGGCGGCGGCGACCGCGCTGTCGACCTCCTCGGCGGAGGCGAGCGCGACCTGGGTCGTGACGGCGCCGGTCGCCGGGTCGGTGACGGGCCCCCAGTTGCCGGACGCGCCCTCGACGCTCTTGCCACCGATCCAATGGCTGACGGTCTTCATGTGTTCCGCTCCTTCACAGATGGCGGCGGCGGGTCGCTGCGTGGCGGTCGTACTCCTCGCGGGCCTCGACCGCGGCGATACGCGTCGCGGTCTCGGCCACCGGAACATCCCACCACGCCTGGGCCGGGGGAACGCCCGACACTGTGTCTGCCGTTTCGGTCTCCACGTAGACACATGTGGGGGCGTCGGCGGCGCGCGCCTCGGCCAGCGCTTCGCGCAGGTCACCGATGGTCCCGGCGCGGATCAGCCGCATGCCGAGGGAGGCCGCGTTGGCCGCGAGGTCCAGGGGGAGCGGGGATCCGGTGTAGGTGGCGTCGGCGGCCCGGAAGCGGTACGCGGTGCCGAAGCGCTCGGCGCCGACGGTCTCGGAGAGGCCGCCGATGGAGGCGTAGCCGTGGTTCTGGAGGATCACGACCTTGACGGGCAGCCCCTCCTGGACGGCGGTGACCAGTTCGGTGGGGCTCATCAGATAGGTGCCGTCGCCGACCAGCGCCCAGACCGGCCGGCCGGGCGCGGCGAGCTGGACGCCGATGGCCGCGGGGATCTCGTACCCCATGCAGGAGTAGCCGTATTCGACGTGGTACTGGTCGTGCGAGCGGGCCCGCCACAGCTTGTGGAGATCGCCGGGGAGCGATCCGGCCGCGTTGATGACGATGTCCTCGCCGGTGACGAGGGCGTCGAGGGCCCCGAGGACCTGGGCCTGGGTGGGGCGCCCGGTGTCCTCGCCGGCGGTGAACGCGGCCTCGACGCGCCGTTCCCAGCGCTTCTTGGCCCCGCTGTACCCGGTGACGTAGGCGGGCTCGACGCGGTGGCCGGCCAGGTCCGCGGCGAGCCGGCGCAGGGCGGTACGGGCGTCCGCGACCAGCGGGTGGGCGGCGAGCTTGTGGGCGTCGAAGCCGGTGACGTTGAGGTTGAGGAAGCGGACGTCCGGGTTCTGGAAGAGCGTGGCGGAGGCGGTGGAGAAGTCGGTCCAGCGGGTGCCGACGCCGATCACCAGGTCGGCCGCGGCGGCGAGTTCGTCGGCGGTGGCGGTACCCGTGTGGCCGATGCCGCCGACATCGCAGGGGTGGTCGTGGTGGAGCGAGCCCTTGCCCGCCTGGGTGGAGGCGACGGGGATGCCGGTGGCGTCGGCGAACGCGGCCAGTTCCTCCTCGGCGGCGCTGTGGCGGACGCCGCCGCCCGCGACGAGCAGGGGGCGGCGGGCTTCCCGTACGAGCCGTACCGCGTCGGCGAGTTCGTCGGGGTCGGGCGGCTGGCGGCGGACCCGCCAGACGCGCTCGGCGAAGAACTCCTCCGGCCAGTCGTACGCCTCCGCCTGTACGTCCTGGGGCAGCGCGAGGGTGACGGCGCCGGTCGCGGCCGGGTCGGTGAGCACCCGCATCGCGGCGAGCGCGGCCGGGACGAGCGCTTCGGGCCGGGTGATCCGGTCGAAGTAGGCGGAGACGGGGCGCAGCGTGTCGTTGACGGAGACGTCCCCGGCGGAGGCCACTTCGAGCTGCTGGAGGACGGGGTCGGCGGGGCGGGTCGCGAAGGCGTCGCCGGGGAGCAGCAGGACGGGCAGGCGGTTGACGGTGGCGAGGGCCGCGCCGGTGACGAGGTTGGTGGCGCCGGGGCCGATGGAGGTGGTCACGGCCTGGGCGGAGAGCCGGTTGCTCTGGCGCGCGTACCCCACGGCCGCGTGGACCATGGACTGTTCGTTACGGCCCTGCAAGTACCGCATGTCCTCGGAGCACTCGACGAGAGCCTGTCCGACACCCGCCACGTTGCCGTGCCCGAAGATGCCCCAGGTGGCGCCGATCAGACGGCGCCGGTGGCCGTCCCGCTCGGTGTACTGCCGGGCCAGGAAGGCGATCAGCGCCTGGGCGACGGTGCGCCTGCGGGTACGGGCGGCGGTACTCGGGCGCCCACGTCCGCGACCGCCCGTACGGCTGCTCGTACGGCTGCTCATCGGGCGTCCTCCCTGCTCATCGTGTGTCCTCCTGGACTCCGAGCGGCGGCGGTCGGGCATCGGTCACGGTGAAGCCGTACAGCGAAGTCATACAGCGCACGGCCGGGCGGGGCGACCCGAACCTCCGGCACGGTGCCGTGACGAGCGGGGAGCTTTCACTCGCGTCTCGCTCCTGCCAAAGCGAGGCAGGCTTCCGCACCGGAGGCGGTCACAGCAAGGTCTAACCGTCCTCCCGGGACCCTGTCAACGTTTTGTCTTTACATTCGAACCAAAGGCTTGACACTCTTTCCGTACGGGCTGAAAGCTGACCGGTATGACCTCCTCCGTACCCACGTCGAGCCGCATCCGAGTCGGGTCCGCCCCCGACTCCTGGGGGGTGTGGTTTCCCGACGACCCGCAGCAGGTGCCCTGGCGGCGTTTTCTCGACGAGGTAGCCGAAGCCGGCTACGAGTGGATCGAGCTGGGCCCCTACGGATACCTCCCGTCCGATCCCGACCGGCTGAGCGAGGAGACCGCGCGGCGCGGGCTGAAGGTCTCGGCCGGGACCGTCTTCACCGGGCTGCACCACGGACCGGCGGTCTGGGAGAAGACCTGGGCGCATGTCGCCGACATCGCCGCGCTCACCCGGGCGATGGGCGCGGACCATCTCGTGGTCATCCCGTCGTTCTGGCGGGACGACAAGACCGGTGAGGTGCTGGAGGACCGGACGCTCACACCCCAGCAGTGGCGGGATCTGACGGCCCAGACCGAGCGCCTCGGCCGTGAGGTGGAGGAGCGCTACGGGCTGAAGATCGTCGTGCACCCGCACGCCGACACGCACATCGACAGCGAGGAGAACGTGAGCCGGTTCCTCGACGCGACCGACCCTGCTCTGGTCTCGCTCTGTCTGGACACCGGGCATTACGCGTACTGCGGCGGGGACAGCGTCAAGCTGATCGAGACGTACGGCGAGCGGATCGGCTATCTCCATCTCAAGCAGGTGGATCCGGAGATCCTCGCGGATGTCGTCGCGAACGAGGTGCCGTTCGGACCGGCCGTCGGGCGGGGCGTGATGTGCGAGCCGCCGGCCGGGGTGCCGGCGCTGGAGCCGGTCCTGGCGGCGGCCCAGCGGCTCGACGTCGACCTCTTCGCCATCGTCGAGCAGGACATGTACCCGTGCCCGCCCGACAAGCCCCTCCCGATCGCCACGCGCACCCGCCGTTTCCTCAGAAGCTGCGGCGCCTGACCCGGCCCCGGCCCGGCCCCGGGGCACCTCGCCCGGGGCCGGACCGCTCCTGGCGGCTCAGACGCCCGCCGGGTCCCGGTCCTGGTCCCGGTCGCGGACCGGGGGCTCCGCCGGTCCTCCGGCGGCCGGCCGCGACTCGCCCTCGCTCAGCCCGAACCGCTCGTGGAAGCGGCGCAGCGGCCCCGGGGCCCACCAGGTGGCCTTTCCGGTCAGCTTCATCACCGCGGGCACCAGCAGGCTGCGTACGACCATCGCGTCCATCAGTACGGCGAGCGCGAGACCGAGGCCCAGCATCTTGGTGTTGGCGACCCGCGAGGTGCCTATCGCCACCATGACGACTGCGAGGATCACGGCGGCGGCGGTGATCAGTCCGCCGGTCCGGCGCAGGCCGAACGAGACGGCGTGCTCATGGTCTCCGCCGCGGTCGTACTCCTCCTTGATCCGGGAGAGCAGGAAGACTCCGTAGTCCATGGAGAGCCCGAAGGCGACACAGAACATCAGCACCGGCAGGGTGGTCTCCATGTCCCCGGTGGCGGTGAAGCCGAGCACCCCCGACAGGTGGCCGTCCTGGAAGATCCAGACCGTCGCCCCGAACATCGCCGTGAGGCTGAGGGCGTTGAGCACGACCGCCTGGACCGGTATCAGCACACTGCCGGTGAGCAGGAAGACCAGGAGCAGGGTGACCAGGACGATGATGGCCAGGGCCCAGGGCAGCTGCTCGGCTATGGCGTCCTTGGAGTCGACCAGGACGGCGGCGGTGCCGGTCACCGAGGTGTCGAACGCGGCCGGTTCGGCACGGATGTCCCGCACGAGCTCCTGCGCCCCCTCCCCCACTGCTTCGCCCTTGAGCGCCACCGCGAAGTACGCGTGTTCGCCGGAGGGGCCGGGCACCGGTCCGTCGACCCGTGTCACGCCGGGCAGGGCGGCTGTCCGGGTGCGGTAGTCGGCGTACTCGGCGGGGGTGGCGGCGCCCTCCGCCAGCACCTCCAGGCCGCCGCCGGGGCTACCGGGGAAGGCGCGCTGTATCTCCTCCTGGACCACACGGGAGTCGGCACCCGGGGGCAGCTGACGGTGGTCGGCGGTACCGAATTTGGCTCCCAGGAAGGGCAGCCCGAGCACGATCAGTCCCGCCGCCGTGGCGATGGCGAAGAACGGGGCCCGCCGCATCACCAGCGCGGCCATACGTCCCCAACCGGCCCCCGGCTCCTCGGCCTCTCCGGTCTTCCCGGTCTTCCCCTCCCCCGTTCCGCCGCGCCCGCGGCGCAGCAGCTTCCGCAGGTCCAGTGCGTTGACCCGGTGCCCCAGCAGCATCAGGGCGGCGGGCAGCAGGACCAGGGCCGCCGCGGCGGCCAGCAGGACGACCGCGATGCCCGCGTAGGCGAAGGAGCGCAGGAAGGGCTGCGGGAAGACCATCATGGCGGCCAGGGACACGGCCACGGTCAGCGCCGAGAACAGCACCGTGCGGCCGGCGGTCCGCAGCGTGGTGCCCACGGCGTCCCGTACCTCGGCGCCGTCCGCCAGCTCCTCCCGGAATCTGCGGACGATGAACAGGGCGTAGTCGATGGCCAGTCCGAGCCCGAGGGCCGTGGTGAGGTTCTGGGCGAAGATCGAGACTTCGGTCAGCTCCGTGAGGCCGCGCAGCAGGGCGTTGGTCCCCAGGATGGCGACGACGCCCAGGCCGAGCGGGAGCATGGCGGCGACCGCGCTGCCGAAGACCATGACGAGCAGGACGAGTGTCACCGGCAGGGCGATCAGCTCGGCCCGCAGCAGATCTTCCTGGATGGTGCTCTGCATCTCGCTCCGCACGGCGACGGGGCCGCCGACGGAGACCTTCAGCGTCCCCTGCTCGCCGCGGAATTCCGGGGTGATGCGGTCCAGGACCTTGAAGGCGGCCGTCTCGTCCCCCTCGATCCGCGCCGCGATCAGCGCTTCCCTGCCGTCCGCGGAGCGCAGCGCGGGCGATTCGGTCCGCCAGTAGGAGCCGACCCCGATGATTCCCTTCTCGGCCGCGAGGCGGTCGGTGAGCCGCTTGGCCTCCGCGGCCACGGCGGGGTCGTCGACGCTCCGGCTCCCGCTGTCGACCAGGAGCAGGAGATTGGGCTGGGAGGCGGGGAACTCCCGCTCCAGCGCCTTGGTCGCGTACGTGGACTCCGCGCCCGGGTCCTCCCAGCCCCCGTTGCTCATCCGGTCGGCGACACCGCTGCCCGCGACGACGGCGAGGGCCGTGATCACCAGCGCGATCAGCAGCGAGAGCCGCGGTCGCGCGGTGACGAACCGGGTCCAGCCCCCCGGGCGCGGGCCAGTGTTGACTTCGGACATGGTGCGGTGTCCCCTTCACCGTGACCCGTGGCACGGGTCAGCCGTTGCCATAGACTTGGCAAACACGAGTCCTCGCTCGCATTGACCAAGAATGCGAGTCACCGCTCGCGTTTGTCAACCGAGCCAGGAAGGCTGTGGACAGCCATGCCGGAGCCGACCCAGGACCCGACCTCCGGGCCGGTCCGACCGCGCCGCCGACAGGCCCGCGGAGAGCGCCGTATCGCCCAGCTCCTCGACGCGGCGGCCAGCGTCTTCTGCGCGAACGGCTACACCGCGGCCAGCACCAACTCCATCGCCCGGGAGGCGGGCGTGTCACCCGGCACGCTCTACCAGTTCTTCCCGAACAAGGAGGCCATCGCCGTCGAGCTGGGCGACCAGCTCCTGACGCGCTGGCGCGAGACCTACGGCCAGGCGCTCACGCCGACCCACCTGGCCCTGCCGCTCGACCGGCTGCTGGACGCCGTCATCGACCCCCTGATCCAGTTCAACCGGGAGAATCCGGCCTTCGCGGTCCTGATGCACGGCCCCGACATCCCCGGCCAGGTCACCCAGGAGCACGACGCGCTGCACTCGTCGATGCTCACCCGCGTGGAGGACATCCTCGGCGCCTACCTCCCCGACGTGCCGAAGACGGACACCGACCGGGTCGCGCAGATGCTCTTCACCGTGTTCAAGGCGGGCCTGATCCTGATCATGACCGCCGACCCCGCCGAGCGGGACGCGTACACGACCGAGCTGAAGCGGGTCCTCTTCCGCTACCTGGAACCGCTCGCCGAGGGCTCGGGGCTCGCCTGCCGCGCGGACGCGCCGGCATCCGCGCACTGAGCGGCCCGGCGGGCCCGAGGCTTCGTTTTCATACCCCCTAGGGGTACAGTTCAGATACGGGTCGGGGCGTACGCACCCACGTACCCCCGGCCTGCCATGGACCGCCACACCCGAGCCCCGAAGAGGAGACACGTCATGACCGCTGAGACGAAGAGCCAGGTCACCACCGTCTACCAGGTCACCGGCATGACCTGCGGGCACTGCGAGGGCGCCGTCGCCGGCGAGATCTCCGGGATCGAGGGCGTCACCTCCGTACAGGCCGCGGCCGCCACGGGAGAGGTCACCGTGGTATCCCAGGCGCCGCTGGACGAGGCCGCCGTACGCGCCGCGGTCGACGAGGCGGGATACGAATTGACCGGCCGGCTCTGATCCGGCCGCACCCCGGCCCCGGACTGGGCGTACCCTCCATTTATGTGGTCGCGAGCTCTTTGCACCCAAGGTCCTTCACAGGAACCACAGGACCTTCACAAAGAGATCTAGATCACATAGATTATGGGGTAACCATCGGGCCTGCTCGCGAGTCTAAGAGGACGATGCCGGAAGAACGTCTTGGGGGACGTTCGACGGGATCGCAGGGGATGTCTTGGGGGACGTCTCGTGCTAGCGATTGGCCGGGGCACGTGCACCGGGGAGCTTTGAGCGGCCCTCCCGTACGTACCCCGGTCCGACCGCCCGAGTAGCCGCTGATGGTTACGTCAGACGCCCGGCCCGGATCCCGTGGGGGGAATCCGCACCGGGGATATGGAAAGCGCCCCGTTCGCCGACCCGTGGGGGGATCGGCGGCGGGGCGCTTTTCGCTCTGTACGACTCCGGCTGCACGACTCCGGCGCGCTGTACGCGGCCGGCGCTGGGAAATCCGCTGTCAGCGGCCCTCGACCGGGACGAAGTCGCGCAGGACCTCTCCGGTGTAGATCTGCCGCGGGCGGCCGATGCGCGAACCGGGCTCCTTGATCATCTCGTGCCACTGGGCGATCCAGCCGGGAAGCCGGCCGAGCGCGAAGAGCACGGTGAACATCTCGGTCGGGAAGCCCATGGCCCGGTAGATCAGACCCGTGTAGAAGTCCACGTTCGGGTAAAGCTTGCGCTCGACGAAGTAGTCGTCGGCCAGCGCGTGCTCCTCCAGCTTGAGCGCGATGTCCAGCAGCTCGTCGGACTTGCCGAGCGCCGACAGGACGTCGTGCGCCGCCGCCTTGATGATCTTCGCCCGGGGGTCGAAGTTCTTGTAGACGCGGTGCCCGAAGCCCATGAGCTTCACGCCGTCTTCCTTGTTCTTCACCTTGCGGATGAAGGTGTCGACGTCGCCGCCGGACGCCTGGATGCCCTCCAGCATCTCCAGCACCGACTGGTTGGCGCCACCGTGCAGCGGGCCCCACAGGGCGCTGATGCCGGCGGAGATCGACGCGAACATGTTCGCCTGCGACGAACCGACCAGCCGCACGGTGGAGGTCGAACAGTTCTGCTCGTGGTCCGCGTGCAGGATCAGCAGCTTGTCGAGCGCGGCGACCACGACGGGGTCGAGCTCGTACTCCTGCGCCGGGACCGAGAAGGTCATGCGCAGGAAGTTCTCGACGTACCCGAGGTCGTTGCGCGGGTAGACGAAGGGGTGCCCGATCGACTTCTTGTACGCGTACGCCGCGATGGTCGGCAGCTTGGCGAGCAGGCGGATCGTCGAGAGGTGGCGCTGCTTCTCGTCGAACGGGTTGTGGCTGTCCTGGTAGAAGGTCGAGAGCGCGCTGACCACGGACGACAGCATCGCCATCGGGTGGGCGTCACGCGGGAACCCGTCGTAGAACCGCTTGACGTCCTCGTGCAGGAGCGTGTGCTGGGTGATCTCGTTCTTGAAGGAGGCCAGCTCGTCGACCGTCGGCAGCTCGCCGTTGATCAGCAGGTATGCCACCTCGACAAAGCTGGAGCGCTCGGCCAGCTGCTCGATCGGGTAACCGCGGTACCGCAGAATGCCCTGTTCGCCGTCGAGATAGGTGATCGCGGACTTGTAGGCGGCGGTGTTGCCGTAGCCGCTGTCCAGGGTCACCAGACCGGTCTGAGAACGAAGCTTCCCGATGTCGAAGCCCGTATCGCCGACGGTGCTGTCGATCACCGGGTAGGTGTACTCGCCGTCGCCGTACCGCAGTACTACCGCGTTGTCGCGTTTCTCGCTCACGTCATCCCTCACCGACGTAGTGCCTCTTCTTCGAGGTGCCCTGACTGTCTCTACCATCCCCCATTTGGCTCAGGAGAGTGCACTCGGGGTCGACCATTGGGCCTATTGGCGGCACTCAGTGCCGCCAACCTGCTCATCCTGCCCGCTTGGCCCCGGTTTCGAAAGTCCGCGAACCCGGAACCCCATGCCCGCGTACCCTCTACGGGCCCGGCGCACTCAGCCGCGCACCGTCAGCCGGTGGGCGAGGGCGGTGCAGCGTCTGCCCGCCGAGACCGTACGGACCGCCTGGCCTATGGCCTTGCGGGAGCCGACCAGGACGACCAGCTTCTTGGCCCGGGTCACCGCCGTGTACAGGAGATTCCGCTGGAGCATCATCCAGGCCCCCATGGTGACCGGAATGACCACGGCCGGGTATTCGCTGCCCTGGGAGCGGTGGATCGTCACGGCGTACGCGTGCGCCAGCTCGTCCAGCTCGTCGAAGTCGTACGGCACCTCCTCGTCCTCGTCCGTCAGCACCGTCAGCCGCTGTTCCTCCTGGTTGAGCGAGGTGACCACGCCGACCGTGCCGTTGAAGACCCCGTTCTCCCCCTTCTCGTAGTTGTTGCGGATCTGGGTGACCTTGTCACCGACGCGGAAGACCCGGCCGCCCAGGCGCTTCTCCGGCAGGTCGGGGCGGCCGGGCGTGATGGCCTGCTGGAGCAGCCCGTTGAGCGTGCCCGCGCCGGCCGGACCGCGGTGCATCGGCGCCAGGACCTGGATGTCGCGCCGCGGATCGAGGCCGAACTTCGCGGGGATCCGGCGCGCCGCCACGTCGACCGTCAGCCGCCCCGCGTCCTCCGTCTCGTCCTCCACGAAGAGGAAGAAGTCGGGCAGCCCCTCCGTGACGGGGTGCTTCCCGGAGTTGATCCGGTGGGCGTTGGTGACCACCCCCGACTGCTGGGCCTGCCGGAAGATGCGCGTGAGCCGGACGCTCGGTACGGGGCCGCTCTCGGCCAGCAGATCACGCAGCACCTCGCCCGCGCCGACCGACGGCAGCTGGTCCACATCCCCGACCAGCAGCAGGTGCGCCCCTGGCGCCACCGCCTTGACCAGCTTGTTCGCGAGCAGCAGATCCAGCATCGACGCCTCGTCGACCACCACCAGATCGGCGTCGAGCGGCCGGTCCCTGTCGTACGCGGCCTCCCCGCCGGGCCGCAGCTCCAGCAGCCGGTGGACCGTGGACGCCTCGGCCCCGGTCAGCTCGGCCAGCCGTTTGGCCGCCCGCCCGGTGGGCGCCGCCAGCACCACCTTCGCCTTCTTGGCCCGCGCCAGCTCCACGATCGAGCGGACCGTGAAGGACTTCCCGCACCCCGGCCCTCCCGTCAGCACGGCGACCTTCTCCGTGAGCGCGAGCCGGACCGCCTGCTGCTGCTCGGGCGCCAGCTCGGCCCCCGTACGCCCGGCCAGCCACGCGAGCGCCTTGTCCCAGGCCACGTCCCGGAAGGCCGGCATCCGGTCCTCGCCCGTCCGCAGCAGTCGCAGCACCTGGGCGGAGAGCGACAGCTCCGCGCGGTGGAAGGGCACCAGATAGACCGCGCTGATCTCCTCCTCCCCGCCCTCGGGCCCCGGCACCCGTTCCCTTACGACCCCCTCGTCCTCGGCGGCCAGTTCGGCGAGGCATTCGATGACCAAGCCCGTGTCGACCGTGAGCAGCTTCACCGCGTCCGAGATGAGCTGGTCCTCGGGGAGAAAGCAGTGCCCCTGGTCGGTGGATTGCGACAGCGCGTACTGGATGCCCGCCTTGACGCGCTCCGGGCTGTCGTGCGGAATCCCGACGGCCTGAGCGATCCGGTCGGCGGTCAGGAAGCCGATCCCCCACACGTCGGCCGCCAGGCGGTACGGCTCGTTCCTGACGACGGAGATCGACGCGTCCGCGTACTTCTTGTAGATGCGGACGGCGATGGAGGTCGACACGCCGACCCCCTGGAGGAAGACCATGACCTCCTTGATGGCCTTCTGCTCCTCCCAGGCCGCCGCGATCGCCTTCGTCCGCTTGGGGCCGAGGCCGGGGACCTCGACGAGCCGCTTGGGCTCCGTCTCGATGATGTCCAGCGTCTCCAGGCCGAAGTGCTCGACGATCCGGTCGGCGAAGACGGGACCGATCCCCTTGATGAGACCGGAGCCGAGATAGCGGCGGATGCCCTGGATCGTGGCCGGCAGGACCGTCGTGTAGTTGTCGCACATGAACTGCTTGCCGTACTGGGGGTGCGAGGCCCAGCGGCCCTCCATCCGCAGCGACTCGCCCGGCTGCGCGCCGAGCAGCGAACCGACCACGGTGAGGAGATCGCCGCCGCGGCCGGTGTCGACGCGGGCGACCGTGTAGCCGTTCTCCTCGTTCGCGTACGTGATCCGTTCGAGCACGGCTTCGAGCACTGCGGGACTGGACATGATCCGACGCTACCGCCGGGCTCGGACAGCGGGGCCGCCCTGTGGACAACTGACGCCGCGCCACGGGCCACCGCGTACCGGCCGGCGCGTACCGCCACGCCCTACAAGGGGCCCGGTCCGACAGACCGGGCCCCACGCGCTCCCCCTCCAACAGGGCTTCCACATCCCCCCGGATCCATCCCCCGAAAGCCCTGTTGACGTATACGACTCACGTCACCCCGGAAGGGTTGCACGGTTCCGCAGAGTTATTTTTTTCTACAACGCGTGCCGCACATACCGCTCCGCGACCTCCGTGAGGAGTTCGACGCCGTCTCGCTGCCAGAGGTCGTCGTTGAACAGTTCCACCTCGATCGGGCCCGAGTAGCCCGCCGCGTCGACCCGTTCGCGCCAAGCGCGCAGGTTGATCGCGCCGTCACCGAGCTGGCCGCGTCCGTTCAGCACCCCGGCCGGGAGCGGTGTCGTCCAGTCGGCGAGCTGGAAGGTGAAGATGCGCTCCGCGGCCCGGACGACCGCCGCGGGGGCCCGGTCGTCCCACCAGATGTGGTACGTGTCCACGGCCACCCCGACCTGGTCGGCGGGGAACCGTTCCGCCAGGTCGAGCGCCTGGTCGAGGGTGGAGACCACACAGCGGTCGGAGGCGAACATCGGGTGCAGCGGCTCGATGGCCAGCCTCACCCCGCGCTCCGCCGCGTACGGCGCCAGCTCCCCCAGCGCGTCCGCGATGCGCTCCCGCGCCCCGTGGAGGTCCTTGCTGCCCTCGGGGAGGCCGCCGGAGACCAGCACCAGGGTGTCCGTGCCCAGGGCCGCCGCCTCGTCGACGGCGGCGCGGTTGTCGGCCAGCGCCTCGGCCCGCCGGGCCGGATCGATCGCCGTGAGGAACCCACCCCGGCAGAGCGTGGTGACCACGAGCCCGGCATCCCGTACGAGCTTGGCCGCGGCCTCGGTCCCGTACGCCCGGACGGGCTCGCGCCACAGCCCCACGCCCGGCACCCCGAGTCGTACGCAGGTCTCGGTCAGCTCGGGCAGGCCGAGCTGCCTGACCGTCATCTGGTTGATGCTGAAGCGCGACAGATCGCCTGGGGGTGATGTGTTCAACGGTCCGCTCACTGTTCCACTCCGCCCACGCTGAGCAGGGATTTCATCCTGGCCTCGGCCACCGCGGGGTCCGGGAGGAGCCCGAGCCCGTCGGCGAGTTCGTACGCCCGCGCGAGGTGCGGCAGCGAGCGCGCCGACTGGAGGCCGCCGACCATCGTGAAGTGGTCCTGGTGGCCGGCCAGCCAGGCGAGAAAGACCACACCGGTCTTGTAGAAGCGGGTGGGCGTCCGGAAAAGGTGACGGGACAGTTCGACCGTGGGGTCGAGGAGTTCCCGGAACCCCTTCGTGTCGCCGGTGTCCAGGACCCGTACGGCCGCCGCCGCCAGCGGCCCCAGCGGATCGAAGATGCCGAGCAGCGCGTGGCTGAAGCCCTGGTCGTCGCCCGCGATCAGCTCGGGGTAGTTGAAGTCGTCGCCCGTGTAGCAGCGCACGCCCTTCGGCAGCCGGCGGCGCAGCTCGATCTCGCGCTCGGCGTCCAGCAGGGAGATCTTGATTCCGTCGACCTTGTCGGGGTGATCGGAGATGACCTGGAGGAAGGTCTCGGTGGCCGCGTCGAGATCGGCGCTGCCCCAGTAGCCGTCCAAAGCGGGGTCGAACATCGGCCCGAGCCAGTGCAGTACGACCGGCTCCGAGGCCTGACGCAGCAGGTGGGCGTAGAGGTCCAGGTAGTCGTCGGGGGTGGTCGCGGCGGCGGCGAGGGCACGGGACGCCATCAGGACGGCCTGCGAGCCGGTGTCCTCGACGAGCGTCAGCTGCTCCTCGTACGCGGCCCTGACCTCCGCCAGCGAACGGGGGCCCGGCGCGAGTTGGTCGGTGCCCACGCCGCACGCGATCCGGCCGCCGGCCGCCTTCGCCTCGGCGGCGGAGCGGCGGATCAGCTCGGCCGCGCCCGCCCAGTCCAGCCCCATGCCACGCTGCGCGGTGTCCATGGCCTCGGCGACCCCGAGACCGTGCGACCACAGGTGGCGGCGAAAGGCGAGGGTGGCGTCCCAGTCGACGGCCGCGGGGCCGTCGGGGCTGATGTCCGCGTACGGGTCGGCGACGACATGGGCGGCGGAGAAGACCCTGCGGGAGGCGAGGGCGGTCCCGCCCTCCGCACCGGCCACTACGAAGGCGGCCGGTTCCGAACGTGGCGTATAGGGGCGCGTTCCGCCCCCCGGGGAAGGGAGCCTGATGGTCACAGCGTCAGCTCCGGTACGTCGAAGCGGCGGCCCTCGGCCGAGGAACGGAGCCCCAGTTCGGCGAGTTGCACGCCGCGCGCGCCCGCGAGGAGGTCCCAGTGGTACGGCTCGTCGAGAACGACGTGGCGCAGGAACAGCTCCCACTGCGCCTTGAAGCCGTTGTCGAACTCCCCGTTGTCCGGTACTTCCTGCCACTGGTCGCGGAAGGACTCGGTGGCGGGGAGGTCGGGGTTCCAGACCGGCTTGGGGGTGGCGCTGCGGTGCTGGACCCGGCAGCGGCGCAGCCCGGCGACGGCCGAGCCGTGGGTCCCGTCGACCTGGAACTCGACGAGTTCGTCGCGGTTGACGCGGACGGCCCAGGAAGAGTTGATCTGCGCGACGGCGCCACTGTCCAGCTCGAAGATGCCGTACGCGGCGTCGTCGGCGGTCGCGGCGTACGGCTTGCCGTGCTCGTCCCAGCGCTGCGGGATGTGCGTGGTGATGTGGGCCTGGACGCTGGCCACGCGCCCGAACAGCTCGTGCAGGACGTACTCCCAGTGGGGGAACATGTCGACGGTGATGCCGCCGCCGTCCTCGGCGCGGTAGTTCCAGGAGGGGCGCTGGGCGTCCTGCCAGTCGCCTTCGAAGACCCAGTAGCCGAACTCTCCCCTGACGGAGAGGATCTCGCCGAAGAACCCGCCGTCGATGAGGCGCTTCAGCTTGAGCAGTCCCGGCAGGAAGATCTTGTCCTGGACGACGCCGTGCTTGATCCCGGCGGTGCGGGCCAGCCGGGCCAGCTCCATGGCGCCTTCGAGGTCCGTCGCGGTCGGCTTCTCGGTGTAGATGTGCTTGCCCGCGTCGATCGCGTTCTTGACGGCCTCCACACGGGCGGAGGTGACCTGGGCGTCGAAGTAGATGTCGATCGTGTCGTCCTCCAGGACGGCGTCGAGATCGGTCGACCACTCCGTGAGGTCGTGCCGTTCGGCGATCTCTTTGAGGGCGTGTTCCCGGCGGCCGACGAGGACGGGCTCGGGCCACAGCGTCTCGCCGCCCCCGAGGTCGAGTCCGCCCTGTTCGCGGAGGGCGAGGATGGAGCGCAGCAGGTGCTGTCGGTAGCCCATCCGCCCGGTGACGCCGTTCATGGCGATCCGCACTGTCCTGCGTGTCACGAAGTTCCCTCCATATGGCCGTGGCAGCCGTGGCGAGCGATTGACCGTATGGCCGCTGACTGTAGCAAGCGCTTTCTATCCGGTAAGAAGCTAGCCTGCGACAGCGGTCGGGACAAGAGCCCGGCCCGATCACCGCCCCAAACTCACCCGTACCCCTCGGAGGAATGCGATGACAGTCACCCTGGCGGATGTGGCGGCGCGCGCCCGGGTGTCACCCGCCACCGTCTCGCGCGTACTGAACGGCAATTACCCGGTCGCCGCCGCCACTCGGGAGCGGGTGCTGCGGGCGGTCGACGACCTGGACTACGTGCTGAACGGCCCCGCCAGCTCTCTCGCCGCGGCCACCTCGGACCTGGTGGGCATCCTCGTCAACGACATCGCGGACCCGTTCTTCGGGATCATGGCGGGGGCGGCGCAGACCGAGATCGGCGGGCAGGAGGGGACCGGGCGCGCGGGCGGCGAGAAGCTGGCCGTCGTCTGCAACACGGGCGGATCACCCGAGCGCGAACTGACCTATCTGACCCTGCTCCAGCGCCAGCGCGCCGCCGCGGTCGTGCTCACCGGCGGGGCGCTCGAAGACCCCGACCACATCGCCGCGATGACCACGAAACTGGCGAAACTCGCGGACGCGGGGACCCGGGTGGTGCTGTGCGGACGGCCACCACTGCCGGGCAGCGACGCGGCCGTCGCCTCGCTGGCCTTCGACAACCGGGGCGGTGGACGACGGCTGACGGAACACCTGCTGGCGCTGGGGCACCGGAGGATCGGCTACGTCGCCGGACCGATGGAGCGCACGACGACCCGGCACCGGCTGGAGGGACACCGGGCGGCGCTGGCGGCCGCGGGGGCGTGGGACGGTGCCGACGGCGCGGGGAGCGCCGGCGGGGAGCCGGATCCGCTGACGGTGCACGGCCCGTACACCCGCCGGTCGGGGTACGAGGCGACGCTGGAACTGCTGCGGCGCGCGCCGGACCTCACGGCGGTGGTCGCGGCGAACGACACGGTGGCGCTGGGCGCGTGCGCGGCGGTGCGCGAGCGGGGGCTGCGGATCCCGGAGGACATCTCGGTGGCGGGCTTCGACGACCTGCCGTTCTCGGTGGACGCCACCCCGGCGCTGACGACCGTACGGCTGCCGCTGTACGAGGCGGGCGCGCGGGCGGGCCGGCTGGCGATGGGCACGGAGACGCCGCCGCCGGGCGGGATCACCACAATCTCGGCGGAGCTGATGGCGCGGGCGTCGACGGCACCGCCGCGGGCGGACTGAGACGGCGGGCTTGACGGGCGGGCGGGCACACGCGGGCGCGGGCGCGCGGAATGGCGGATGCACAGCGGGGCGGCCAGGCGGGCGGGCTCGCGCGGGCCTGCCCGTCCGCGGACGGGCAGGGGCCAGGACCGGCGGACCTATAGGGGGCCACTGATTGGCGAGCGGACGCCAAAGCGCCGAGAAGGCTTGCCGGGCACCGACGGCCGGGCCTAGCGTTGACTCAGTCAAAGATCGGGGGCCGGCGAGCGTCCGGAGATGGGGTTGCCATGGCTGTGCAGGAAATGCGTGAGTTCAACCGCTTTTACACGAATCTGATCGGTGCACTCGACTACGGCAAGCATCTGTACACGCCGTACACCCTCACCGAGTCGCGGGTGCTGTACGAGCTGGCGCACGCACCGCGGACCGACGCGGCCGATCTGCGGGCCGAACTGTCGCTCGACGCGGGATATCTGAGCAGACTGCTGACCAAGTTCGAGCGGGACGGCCTGGTCGGCCGCGCCCCCTCCGAGGAGGACGCGCGGCGGCAGCGGATCACCCTCACCTCGCGGGGGCGCGAAACCGCGGAACTGCTGGACGAGCGCTCGCGGGACGCCGTGGGCACCCTGCTCGACCGGGTCGAGCCGGGGCGCCGTCCCGAGCTCGCCGACGCGATGCGTACGGTACGGGACATCCTCGGCACGGACAGGACCAAGGCCCCCGGCGGGCGGGGCGCGGTCGTGCTGCGCGAGCCCGCGCCGGGCGAGCTGGGCTGGATCGTGCAGCGCCACGGGGCGGTGTACGCGGCGGAGTACGGCTTCAACACGGAGTTCGAAGGGCTCGTCGCCCGGATCGTCGCGGACTTCGCCCAGCACCACGACCCACGGCTGGAGCGGGTGTGGGTCGCCGAGCTGGACGGCATACCGGTGGGCTCGATCATGTGCGTGCGGGACGACGAGCCGGGCATACGGGGCGACGACGGCGGACCGGTGACCGCCAGACTCCGGCTGCTCCTGGTCGAGCCCGAGGCCCGGGGCCACGGGCTGGGCGAACGCCTGATCGGCGCGGTGGTGGATTTCGCCCGCTCGGCGGGGTATGAGCAACTGACGCTCTGGACCAATGACGTCCTCTCCGCCGCCCGCGCCCTCTATCAGCGCGCCGGATTCACCCTCGTCACAGAGCAACCGCACCACTCGTACGGGGCGGACCTGATAGGCCAGGACTGGCACCTTCTCCTCAAGGAAGGAGCCACCACCCGCCAGAAAGGAACACCACAGTGAAGTTCGCTTTCTCCACCCTCGGAATCCCGGGCCTGCCCATCCCCGAGGTCGTCGCCCTCGCCGCCGCCTCCGGCTATCAGGGAGTCGAGCTGCGGACCCACCCGGAGGAACCGGTGCACCGGGGCATGGGCCGCCGCGACCGCGCCCTGGTGGTCGAGGAGTTCGAGCGGGCCGGCATCGAGATAGTGGGGCTGGCCGGGTACGCCCGGGTGGCCAAGGCGGACGTGGACGAGGACCAGTTGCGCCAGGAGCTGGAGGAACTGCTCTCCCTGGCACGGGATCTCGGCGCCCCGTTCATCCGCGTCTTCCCCGGCGGCGGCGACCAGACCGCCGACGAGGCGGACACCCTGGCGGCGCGGCGGCTGGCCGCCGCCGCGGAGACGGCCACGGACTACGGCGTACGGATCCTGTTGGAGACCCATGACTCGCACCGCACGGGCAAGGACGCGGCGCGCGTACTGGGCCCGGTCGGACATCAGCAGGTGGGGGTGCTCTGGGACGTGATGCACACCTGGCTGGGCGGCGAGTCCCCGATCACCACCCACGGCATACTCGCCCCGCACCTGGGCTACGTCCAGGTGAAGGACATCGCCTCGGCCGAGGACAGGACGCCGCTGCCCCTGGGAGCCGGGGTGCTGCCGCTGGGCGAGTGCCTGGCCCTGCTCGACGACAGCACCTGGGTCTGCTGGGAGTACGAGAAGCGCTGGTACCCGCACGCGGCGGACCTCCCCGAGCTGCTGGCGCCGGGGCGGGCCTATCTGGAGGGGCTGATACGCGAACACCGGCGAGGCTGACGCGCACGAACCGCTGAGCGGCGACCGGCCCGCGGTCACGCGCCCGTTGTCGAGCCGGGCCGGATGATCATCAGGATGGTGACCACTGCCCACAGCAGGTTGAAGATGCCGGTGAACATGGCGAGTTGAGCCGTCGCGGACCTCGGCACAGCAATCGGGTTCTCGTCCCCCGCGGCGGGCGGGGCGGAGCCGCCGGAGGCGGCGGGGGCGAGACTCCCGGCGGGGGTCGCCATCTCCAGAAGGGCGCTCTGGCGCGGAAGGACCAACGCGCCCAGGACCACCGCCGCCACGAGGGTCAGGGCCATGGAGACGACCAGCCAGGTGTCTCCCAGGACGCCCATGTTCTTCGCCGTGGCCAAACCGAAGACGGGGACGGCGACGCCGGCCACCGCGTACACGCGGCAGATGCGGTGCAGCACGGTGACATTCGCCCAGGCGTCCCGGTCGCCCGGTGCGGCACTCGCGCGGCGGACGGCGGGCGGGAACATGCTGGCCGCCACCGTGACCGGGCCTATGGCGACGATCGCCGCGATGACATGCAGGGAGAGGAGCAGCTTGGTCATGACTGTGGTCCGTCGGATGTGGCCGGCGAGCGCCGGGGCGATGGGTGCGGGTCGGGCAGGGTGGGTGAAGTGGGCGGAGTGGGCGGGCGCCTTCGGGGTGTCAGGAGGCCCGCACCGTCGGCGGGGCGCCGCTGCCGACGCTAGTCAGCCGCCGGAACCCCGGACAGTGGCCGGAGTGCCAGGCGCCAACGGATTACTGCCACGCCACCGGAGGCGCCAGGAGCACCTGGGGCAGAAGACGCGATCAGGGCAGAAGGCGCGGCCGGGGCACCCGGAAGTGGCGACAATCCGTTGGCCCTCTACGTTCTTGCCATGCACACCTTGGCTGTCCTCGCGCTCGACGGAGTCATCGCCTTCGACCTCGCCACCCCCATCGAGGTCTTCTCCCGTACCCGGCTGCCCGACGGCAGCGCCGCCTACGAGGTACGGATCTGCGCCGCGGGCGGCGCGGGCGAGGAGGTCGACGCCGGGGTCTTCACGCTGCGGGCGCCGTGGGGGCTGGAGGCGCTCGCCGAAGCCGACACCATCGTGCTGCCGGGGGTCGCCGATCCGACCGCGCCCGTGCCGGAGGAGGTCCTGGACGCGCTGCGGCGGGCGGCGGCCGGGGGCGCCCGTATCGTCTCGATCTGCGCCGGGGCGTTCACGCTGGCCGCCACCGGGCTGCTGGACGGGTTGCGGGCCACCACGCACTGGGTCGCCGCCCCGATGCTGGCCGAGCGGTATCCCGCGGTCGAGGTGGACGCCGCGGTGCTGTACGTGGACAACGGGCAGTTCCTGACCTCGGCCGGGGCCGCCGCGGGGCTCGATCTCTGTCTCCATCTCATCCGGCGGGACCACGGTTCGGCGGTGGCGGCCGACGCCGCGCGGCTGTCCGTGATGCCGCTCGAACGCGACGGCGGGCAGGCCCAGTTCATCGTCCACCCCCGGCCCCCGGCACCCCAGGGGTCGGCCCTGGAACCACTGCTGCACTGGCTGGAGGAGAACGCGGGACAGGATCTGACGCTCGACGACATCGCCGACCGGGCCGGCATGAGCACCCGTACCCTCAACCGGCGCTTCCGCGAGCAGACCGGGACCACGCCGCTCCAGTGGCTGCACCGGGCCCGGATCCGTGAGGCGCAGTATCTGCTGGAGACGACCGGGCACCCCGTCGACCGGATCGCCTCGCGGGTCGGCTTCGGCTCGCCGACCGCCTTCCGTGACCGTTTCAAGCGCCTCGTGGGGACGAGCCCGCACGCGTACCGGCACGCGTTCCGGCGGGCACCGGAGGCCGTGGCCGTCGTCGGCTCCGTCGAATCGGCCTCGACCGTGTAGCGGCCGTACGAATCCACCGATGATTGAATTGAGCGTTACTTACGCTTTTGCCGACGATTCCGCTTCCCGGGAGGCGACCATGCTCGATCTGGCCCGGCTGCGCGCCCTGCACGCCGTCTCCGTGCACGGCTCCGTGGCGGCCGCCGCCTCCGCCCTCGGCTACACCCCCTCGGCCGTGTCGCAGCAGATCACCAAGTTGGAGCGGGAGACCCGCACGACCCTGCTGGAGCGGCGCGGGCGCGGGGTCGCGCTCACGGACGAGGCCCGGCATCTCGCCGCCACCGCCGAGGAACTCCTCGCCATCGTCGAGCGCGCCGAGACCTCCCTGGAGGAACGCAGGGGACAGCCGACCGGGCGGCTCGTCGTCGGCGCGTTCGCCACCTCGGCGCGCGGGCTGCTCCCCGGTGTGCTGGCGGAGCTGGCCACGCTCCACCCCACCCTCGACGTCCGGCTCCGCGAGATCGACCCGCACCTCTCCGTCGACCTGGTCGCCCGGGGCGCCCTCGACCTCGCCGTCGCCCACGACTGGGACATCGCCCCGCTGCCCGCCCCCGAGGGGGTGGAGCAGGCGGTGATCGGGGAGGACCCCTGCGACCTGCTCGTCCATGCCTCGCATCCCCTGGCGGCGCGTTCCTCCATACGCAGGGAGGACCTGTCGGGCGAGCGCTGGATCTGCCAGCCTCCGGGCACGGTCTGCCACGACTGGCTGGTCCGCACGCTGCGGGCGGCCGGCTGCGAGCCGGATCTCGCGCACCAGGCCGAGGAGAACCACACCCAGCTCGCCCTGGTGGCGGCCGGGCTCGGCGTCGCCCTGCTCCCCCGGCTGGGGCGCGGGCCGCTGCCCGAGGGGGTACGGGCGGTCGCCCTGGACCCGGTTCCGATGCGCCGGCTGTACGCCCTGTGGCGCACCGGCGCCGCGCGACGCCCGGCCGTCACGGCGGCGGTGGACGCGTTGCGGCGCCACTGGCCAAGCGTCGCCGCCCCTGCCGCCCCTGCCGCGCCCACCGGCCCCGCCGCCCTCGCGGCGCCCACCGCCCTCGCCGCCCCGGCCGTCGTACCGGAACCGGTTCCGCAGGCCCCGTAGGGCTCGCCGAACGGCTTGGGT
This sequence comes from Streptomyces sp. NPDC056987, assembly GCF_042673865.1. NCBI lineage: Bacteria > Bacillati > Actinomycetota > Actinomycetes > Kitasatosporales > Streptomycetaceae > Streptomyces > Streptomyces sp. NPDC056987. The sequence continues at coordinate 271,442 of NZ_JBHURV010000004.1, read as the reverse complement.
GGCAGATCTCTTGACCGGCAGTTACTTTCCGGATAACCGTGAATCCCTGGAAGTTTCCTTCACTTCCCTCGCAGCACACGGCCGGAAGGAGCACCTGTGCACGACCGGACCATCTCCAGACGCACCCTCCTCACCGCAACCGCCGTAGCGGCGGCTGCCGTTACCACCACAGCCGCTGCCGCGCCCCCCGTCGCCGCCCGCACCCCCGTCGCCGCCCGTGACCGGCTCCGCCGCCTCGTCGCCCGGATGAGCCTGGAGGAGAAGGTCGGCCAGCTCTTCGTCATGCGGGTGTACGGGCACTCCGCCACCGCTCCCGACCAGGCCGACATCGACGCCAACCTCGCCGAGATCGGTGTCCGCACCGCCGCCGAGCTGATCTCCACGTACCACGTCGGCGGCATCATCTACTTCGCCTGGGCGCACAACACCCGCGATCCGCACCAGATCGCCGGGCTCTCCAACGGCATCCAGCGGGCCGGCCTGGCCCAGCGCACCCCCGTGCCGCTCCTCGTCGCCACCGACCAGGAGCACGGCATCGTCGCCCGGGTCGGCAAGCCCGCCACCCTGCTGCCGGGCGCGATGGCGCTCGGCGCCTCCCGTTCGCGCTCCGCCGCCCGCGAGGCCGCCCGGATCGCCGGGGCGGAGCTGGCCGCGATGGGCATCAACCAGAACTACGCGCCCGACGCGGACGTCAACGTCAACCCGGCCAACCCGGTCATCGGCGTACGGTCCTTCGGCGCCGACCCGCAGGCCGTGGCCGGGATGGTCGCCGCCCAGGTGACGGGGTATCAGAGCGCGGGCATCGCCACCGCCGCCAAGCACTTCCCGGGCCACGGCGACACGAAGGACGACAGCCACTACTCCCTCCCCACGATCCACCACACGCGCGCGCAGTGGACGGAACTGGACGCCCCGCCGTTCCGCGCGGCGATCGCCGCCGGTGTCACCTCGATCATGACCGCGCACATCGTCGTCCCGGCCCTCGACCCGAGCGAGGACCCGGCGACCCTCTCCCGCCCCATCGTCACCGGCGTCCTGCGCGAACAGCTCGGCTACGAGGGGGTGGTGGTCACCGACGCGCTCGGCATGGAGGGCGTACGGCAGAAGTACGGCGACGCCCGCGTCCCCGTCCTCGCCCTCCAGGCGGGCGTGGACCAGCTGCTCAACCCGCCCCGCCTCGACCTCGCCTGGAACGCGGTCCTGACGGCGGTCAAGGACGGCGAACTCTCCGTCCGCCGCATCGAGGAATCGGTGCTGCGGATCCTCGAACTCAAGGAGCGGCTCGGGCTGTTCCGCGATCCGTACGTCACCGGCCGCGATGTGGACCGTACGGTCGGCACCCGCGCCCACCTCGCCGCCGCCGACCGGATCGCCGACACCACGACCACCCTGCTCGCCAACGAGCGCGGGCTGCTGCCCCTGAGCCGCCGCCGGGAGCGGAACGTCCTGGTCGTCGGCGCCGATCCGGCCTCGCCCTCCGGGACGACCGGGCCGCCGACCACGGTTCTCGCCACCGCCCTGAACGAGCTGGGCTTCAGCGCCACGGCTCTGTCCACGGGTACGGCGCCGACCGCCGCGAAGATCGACGAGGCGGTGGCGGGCGCGCGGGGCAAGGACGCGGTCGTGGTCGCCACGTACAACGTCTCGGCCACCAGCTCGCAACGCACGCTGGTCAGCGCGCTGGCGGCGACCGGGGTGCCGGTCGTGACGGTCGCGATCCGTAACCCGTACGACATCGCGCGGCTCTCCGGCGTCGCCGCCTCCCTCGCCACGTACTCCTGGACGGATGTCGAACTGCGCGGCGCGGCACGGGTGATCGCGGGCCGCGTCCGGCCCAGGGGGCTGCTGCCCGTGCCCGTGCAGCACGCGGACGATCCGGCGCGGGTGCTGTATCCGATCGGTCATGGGCTGAGTTACTGACGACAAGCGACAAACGGGATGTGGGGTGGGGGGGGCCCCCGGCGGGGGGGCGGCCCCCCACCCCAAAGACGCCACGCAACACACGCCCCCAGGACGGAGGGGGGGCGCCGGCGCGCCCGCCGCCCCAAGA
>NZ_JBHURV010000004.1:0-269382 GCF_042673865.1 Streptomyces sp. NPDC056987 | reverse complement strand
GGGGGGTGTTTTCACCCCCTCCACCCCCCCCCCGGGGGGGGGGGGCGCCCGCCCCCGGCGGGGCGCCCCCCCCCCACCCCACATCCATGGGCTCAAGGCCTCACGGGCCTACGGCTTACGGGCGCAGCGCGTGCTCCCGCTGCACCTTCTGCTTGTCGAGCTTGCTGTCGAACGGCGCCAGCGGCTTCGCCTTCGCCGCGTCCTTCTGGACGGCGGCCGGGGCGACGCCCGCCCACTCCAGGATCCTGGCCGTGGCCTTCGCCTGCTCGTCGGGCACGAGACCGGCGACATTGGCACCGTGGTTGGCACCCGGCGCCACGTACACATAGCTGTCGCGCGCGCCCTTGCCCAGGCGGAATTGCTCGGCGCCCCACGGGTCGTTCTGTCCGTACACGAACAGCATCTGGTTCGCGTGGTGGCGGACCCAGCTGTCGACGGCGGGCATCGCCAGCGGGTTGAACCGCATCGGGATGGCGCGCGGCACGAAGTTCCGCGGCGGCTGGTACCCGTACCGGCTCAGCTTGCCCAGGTGCGGCAGCTTGATGGTGGGCGAGCCCAGCTCGGTACCCGCCTGGTAGTAGTACGGCGTGTACGGCTCAAGCCCCTGGTCCGTGTAGAAGGAGAACCCGGAGATCGAGTCGATGATGTCGTAGATCTCCTGGTCGGAGGCGGTGGCCGGCGGGATGTACTGGCAGTCCGACTCCGAGCTGTACTGCCAGAAGGCCCAGACGAAGTCGAGGACCACGGCTTCGTACGCCCGGTCGAGCGAGCCGACCGTCGTGAAGGTCGCGCCCTCGGCCTCCGCCCACTCCTGGTAGCGCAGCTCCAGCGGCGCGCGCCGGACGAGCGCCTCGCGCTGCACAGCGTTGAGCCGGTCGCGGCACTCCTTGGTGCCCACGCGCTCGAAGAACCGGTCGTACGCCGAGTCCTCCTTGTTGACCACGTCGTTGGGCGCGACGTACGCGACAACGCCGTCCATGTCGCGCGGGTAGAAGCGCTCGTAGTACGTGGCGGTCATGCCGCCCTTGGAACCGCCCGTGGCGAGCCACTTCTTGCCGTAGATCTTCTTCAGCGCGGTGAAGATCCGGTGCTGGTCACTGGCCGCCTGCCAGATCGTCAGCTTCGACCAGTCGGCCGGCTGCGGCCGGGACGGGGTGAAGAAGCGGTACTCCAGCGAGACCTGGTTGCCGTCGACGATCCGGGTCGGCTCGCTGCGGCTCGGGTTGGTGGAGACGTTGTAGCCGCTGGTGAAGAAGACCGTGGGGCGGCTGGTGTCCTTGTGCAGCAGAGTGAGGCGCTGCTGGAAGGTGCCCTTGGACGGATTCCGGTGATCGACCGGCTGCGTGTAGTTGAGGACGAAGTAGCGGTACCCCTCGTACGGCTTCTCCTGGATCAGGCTCATCCCCGGGATCGCGAGGATACGGTCCTTGATGTCGGTGGCGGCGGTGGCCGCTTCCGGTGCGGGCGCGGTGGCCGTGGCGGCGGTGGCCGTGGCCACGCCTGCCGTGGTCACGGTGCCTATGACCAGTACGAGCGACAACACCCATCTCAGCGCCTTGCGCATTCACGCTCCCTGTGTTCATGACAGACGCCGTGAACTTAACCGGATCGGCACGCGACCCGCCAGACCCGCACCTCCCGGTCTGACGGACGGTCACCCCACGGACGCTGAGGAGCGGGACGCCCGCGAGGTCAGCAGAGGATCCAGCCCGTGGAGCCCTTCTTCCCCGAGACCACGCCGGAGGCCCGTACACAGCGGTTCAGCGCGTGCACCGTGACCGGCCCCGCCTGACGTGTATAACTCCCGCTGTCCACCACGGGGTTCCCGCCGCGCGGCTGGAGACTGACCGACATGGCGCGCTTCTTGCCCGGGTTCTTGGCGACGGTGATCGCACAGGCGTAGCCGCGGGCCTTGTAGATGCGCAGCTCGCCGGTGGAGAACGCCACCGTCTTCTCCGGCCGCCCCGAACAGACGGACGCGGCCTCGGCGCCCTGCGCGCCGGAGGCGCCCACCACGAGGGCGCCTGTGGCGCTCAGCGTCACGAGGCCGTGCAGCAGCACCTTGGGCACCCTGCCGCCGCCGTTGAATCCGAACACCCATTCCCCCAAGAGTTGTCATGCGTACGTACGTACGACGCCTTGGGCGGTCCGGATGGTTGCAAGAGCGTGTGGGAGCCACAGGGGGCTACAGGTGCCACAGGGGTTACGGGTTCCATGGAGGTCCCGTGGACCGCGGCGGGCTCGTAGTTCAGGTCACCGTGGGCGAGCCTCCGGCCGGGCGTCTCACGAGACGACCGCGGGCTCCTCCTCCCCGATGAAGCTCCGCCACAGCCGCGTGTACCGGCCGTCCAGCGCGAGCAGTTCCTCGTGCGTGCCGTCCTCCACGACCTGCCCGTGGTCCATCACGATCACCCGGTCCGCGCGCGCCGCCGTGGTCAGCCGGTGCGCGACGACCAGTGTTGTACGGCGCCCCGCGAGCCGGTCGGTCGCCTGGTTGACCAGCGCCTCGCTGGCCAGGTCCAGGGCGGCGGTCGCCTCGTCCAGCAGCAGGATGTCCGGGTCGACCAGTTCGGCGCGGGCGAGGGCGATGAGCTGGCGCTGCCCGGCCGAGAGGTTACGGCCGCGCTCGGCGACCTCGTGCAGATAGCCGCCGTCCAGGGTGGCGATCATCTCGTGCGCGCCGACCGCACGCGCCGCGGCCTCCACCTCCGCGTCGGTCGCCTCGGGGCGCCCGTACGCGATGGCGTCGCGGACCGTACCGACGAAGAGGTACGCCTCCTGCGGGACGACGCCGAGCCGGCGCCGGTACGCCGTCAGGTCCAGGTCGCGCAGATCGGTGCCGTCGGCCGTGACCCGGCCACCGGTCGGGTCGTAGAACCGGGCGACCAGCTTGACGAGCGTCGACTTGCCGGCGCCGGTCTCGCCGACGAAGGCGACGGTCTGCCCGGCCGGTATGCGCAGGTCGACCCCGGTAAGAGCGGCCTCCCCCGAGCCGCCTGCCGTGACCCCCGATGCCGTGATCCCGGCTGCCGTCGCGTCGCCCGCCGTGACGCCGTCCGCCGTCACATCGCCCGCCGCTCCGGCCTCCGGCTCGTCGCCCTGGTAGGCGAAGTGGACGTCCTCGAAGGTGATCTCCCCGCGCAGCGACAGCACGTCGAGGGCCTTCTTCGGGGCCGCCGTCGACGTCGGCTCCCGCAGCAGCTCCTGGATCCGGCCGAGCGAGACGGTCGCCTGCTGGTAGCCGTCGAAGACCTGCGAGAGCTGCTGCACGGGCGCGAAGAACAGGTCGATGTAGAGGAGGTACGCGACCAGCGCGCCCGTCGTCAGCGTCCCCGCCTCCACCCGGCCCGCGCCCACGATCAGCACGGCCGCCGCCGCCACCGACGACAGGAGCTGGACGAAGGGGAAGTAGACCGATATCAGCCACTGGCCGCGCACCCGGGCCGCGCGGTAGTGGTCGCTGCGGCCGGCGAAGCGCTCGCCGCTGTCGCCCTCGCGCCGGAACGCCTGCACGATCCGGAGCCCGGACACCGACTCCTGGAGGTCGGCGTTGACGACACTGATGCGCTCGCGCGCCAGTTCGTACGCCTGGACGCTTTTGCGGCGGAAGAAGACCGTACCGATGATCAGCACGGGCAGCGTCGCGAAGACGACGAGCGCCAGCTCCAGGTCGATCACGAGCAGGACGACGAGGATGCCGGCGAAGGTGACGACGGAGACGAACGCGGTGACCAGCCCGGTCTGCAGGAACGTCGACAGGGCGTCGACGTCGGTGGTCATCCGGGTCATGATGCGGCCGGTCAGCTCGCGTTCGTAGTAGTCGAGACCGAGCCGCTGGAGCTGCGCGAAGATCTTCAGGCGCAGGGAGTAGAGAATCCTTTCCCCGGTGCGGCCGGTCTTCCGCATCTCGCCGATCTGGGCCGCCCACTGGACGACTACGGTCAGCAGGCCGAGCGAGGCGGCCACCCACACCGCGCCGAGCGCGAGCTGTTCGACGCCCTGGTCGATGCCGTGCCGGATGAGGACCGGCAGCAGCAGCCCCATCCCGGCGTCCACGGCGACCAGGGCCAGGCTGGCCAGCAACGGCAGCCCGAAGCCGCGGAGCAGCCTGCGCAGCCCGTACGACTCCTCGGCGGCGACGGCGCGCGCCTCGTCGACCTCGGGGACATCGGTGGCCGGGGGCAGCGCTTCGACCTGGGCGAGCAGTTCGGGGGTGGCACCGGCGTCGGCGGGGGCACCGGCGGCGAGTTCGTCCCGTACCCACAGGGCCGGGGTGACGCCGCGCTCCGCGTCGAACTCTGCGTCGATCTCCTGCTGGACCTGCTGGAGCGCGAGGTCGTCCGCCGGGCAGCCGTCCGTCACCGGACACCCGTCCTTCGTACGCGCCGGTGACGGCGACGGACCCGCCTCCGGCCGAGGAGCCTCGGACGTTCCCGCGTCCGGGTCGGCGTCGTCGCGGGCGCCCCCCGGTGAGGTGGAGCCCAGTTCGTCGGGCTCGGTCAGCAGCCGCCGGTAGAGGGCGGAACGCCGCTGGAGCTCCTCGTGCGTACCGACGTCGGAGAGGCGTCCCGCGTCCAGTACGGCGATCCGGTCGGCCAGGCCGAGGGTGGAGCGGCGGTGGGCGATGAGCAGCGTCGTGCGCCCGGCCATCACCGCGCGCAGCGCCTCGTGGATCTCGTGCTCCACGCGGGAGTCGACGGCGGAGGTGGCGTCGTCCAGGACGAGCAGCCGGGGGTCGGTGAGGATCGCGCGGGCGAGGGCGATGCGCTGGCGCTGGCCGCCCGAGAGCGTGAGGCCCTGCTCGCCGACCTTGGTGTCGTAGCCGCCGGGCAGTTCGCTGATGAAGCCGTGGGCCTGGGCGGCGCGGGTGGCCCGGACGATCTCCTCGTCGGTGGCGTCGGGTTTGCCGTACGCGATGTTGGCGCGGACGGTGTCGGAGAAGAGGAAGCTGTCCTCGGGCACGAGGCCGATCGCGGCGCGCAGCGAGGCGAGGGTGAGTTCGCGGACGTCACGTCCGCCGACGAGGACGGCGCCGTGGGTCACGTCGTAGAAGCGGGGCAGCAGGAGCGAGAGCGTGGACTTGCCGCTGCCGGAGGCGCCGACGACGGCGACCGTCTCGCCGGGGGCCAGCTCCAGCGAGAAGCCGTCGAGGACGGGGCGGCCGTCCTCGTACGCGAAGGACACGCCGTCGAACTCGACCGACGCCTCCGCGTCGGCCGGCAGCTCCTTCGTCCCGTCCTGGAGGGTGGGTTCGGTGTCGATCAGCTCCAGTACGCGTTCCACCCCGGCCCGCGCCTGCTGGCCGACGGTCAGGACCATGGCGAGCATCCTGACGGGGCCGACGAGCTGGGCCAGATAGGTGGAGAAGGCGACGAACGTGCCGAGGGTGATCTGGCCCCGGGTGGCCAGCCAGCCGCCGAGCGCGAGCATCGCGACCTGTCCGAGCGCGGGGACCGCCTGGAGCGCGGGGGTGTAGCGGGCGTTGAGCCGGATGGTCCGCAGCCGGCCGGCGAACAGCCTGCGCCCGGCCTCGCGGAGCTTCCCGGTCTCCTGGTCCTCCTGGCCGAAGCCCTTGACGACGCGGACGCCGGAGACGGCGCCGTCCACGACACCGGCGACGGCACCGGCCTGGGCCTGCGCGTACCAGGTGGCCGGGTGCAGCTTGGTACGGCTGCGGCGGGCTATGTACCAGAGGGCGGGCGCGACGGCCAGGGCTATCAGGGTCAGCGGCGGCGAGAGCCACGCCATGATCGCCAGGGACATCAGGAAGAGCAGGACGTTGCCGATGGTCATCGGCAGCATGAAGAGCAGCCCCTGGATGAGCTGGAGGTCGCTGGTGGCGCGGCCGATGACCTGACCGGTGGAGAGGGTGTCCTGACGGCGCCCGTCGAGCCGGGAGATCGTGGCGTACATCTCCGTACGGAGGTCGTGCTGGACGTCGAGGGCGAGCCGTCCGCCGTAGTACCGGCGGATGTAGGTGGCCGCGTAGACGACGAGCGCGGCCACGACGAGCAGCCCGGTCCAGACGAACAGCGAGCGGTGCCCCGCGCCGATCACGTCGTCGATGACGACCTTGGTGATCAGCGGGACAAGGGCCATCACCGCCATGCCGGCCAGCGACGATCCGAGCGCGAGGATCACATTGCGCCGATACCGCCACGCGTACCCGGCCAGCCGCCGTGCCCAGCCCTGCTCTGCCGACCCGCCCGCCACTGCTGCCTCCCGTCGCCCGGACGCCCGCCCTCGGGCGTCCTGATCTGCCGGAATGCACCAACGCGGGCGAAGGCGGATTTCATCCCTCCGCAACAAATACCGGTCTCCGGTCCTAGACCCGGCCTAGGACCGGAGACTCGTACATGAGTTCGCACCGGGGCTGCCTCGCGGGGCCTCAAGAAGCCTCAAGGCGATCACCCCAGCGACACGGACAGGTCAGCGTGTCGCCGGAACGGCCTCCCTCGCCGCCTTCTCCGGGGTCGCCGGAACGGCCTCGTACGGTGTCTCCGGTACGGAGTGGACGGCGGCCCCCGTCTTCGCCGCCGCCGGGTTGAGATCCTTGTGGACCGCCTTCGCGACGGCCTGGATGGTGTTGACGCCGTCGTTCATCGTCTTGTTGTCGTGGGTGAGCACGCTGATCATGTAGTCGTGCCCCTTGCCGGTGAACGCGCCGACGCTGTGCACACGCCAGCCGTGGGTGGAGCGGGAGAGCCAGCCGTTCTTGAGCTGGACGGTGGCGGTCGCCGGGGCCCCGGCGGGCACGCCCCAGCGCTGGGAGGCGACGACCTTGCGCATCCGCTCCAGGATGAAGGCGCGCGAGTTGTCGCTGAGCACGGTGTTCTTCGCGGTGATCAGGGCGAGCAGCTTCTGCTCGTCCTGGGCGGTGATCTGCGTGAGGCCCCAGTATCCGCCGGTGCCGGGGACGGTCAGGGTCATCCCGGCGGCCTTGACGAAGCCCTTGATCTTCGTCAGGCCGAGCTGCTTCCACAGGGTGGTGGTGGCCGCGTTGTCCGACTTGGTGATCATGGCCGTGGAGAGGTCGACCTCACGCTGGGTCAGATAGCGGTTGGTCTTCTTCGCGTCCCAGAGCAGGGTGGCGAGGACGGTCACCTTGACCACGCTGGCGGAGTCGTACTTCTGCGTCGCCCGCAGGGTGCAGGTCGTCTTCGTCGTACGGTCGAAGACGCCGACGGCGGTCGTGGACGTTCTGTTCTTGAGCGCCGCGGTGATGTCCTTGGTGAGCCGGTCGGCGAGCCCCGCCTTCCCCGAGGTGCAGACGACGGCGGGCGCGGCCGCGGCGGCGGGCGCCGCTCCCGCCACGGCCGCGACCGGGACGAGCACGCCCGCGGCGAGCGCCACGGAGAGCGTGCCACGGGCCCGCCGCCGGGAGGAGAAACCCTTTCCCGGGCTTCCCTGGTTTCCTGAGCTTCCCTGGCTTCCTTGACTTCCCCGGCGCTGTCCTGGTCCTGATATCCACTGCTGAGTCATGTCGGTGTCCCGTCCCCCTGGGTGTCGGCGAACGCGCCCCACGGCACGCTCACTGACACATGACTCACCAGCGTCGGCGAATGGTTGTACGAGGCCGGGTCACGCTTGCGGACCAGCGTGACCCGGCGCTCAGGTGTCCAGGTGCGTCGGGGCGAACATCCGCAGCAGGGCGGGGAGTACGACCACGGAAGGGCCGGGCTCGGCGAGCGCCTTCGCCAGGTCCTCGCGCAGGGACTCCGGTGCCGTACGGACGGCGGGGACGCCGAAGGACTCCGCCAGGGCGACGAAGTCGGGCCGGGACAGCTCCGTCCCCGTCGGCTCGCCGAAGGCGTCCGTCATGTACTCGCGGAGGATGCCGTAGCCGCCGTCGTCCACGATCAGCCAGGTCACCGGCAGGTCGTACTGGCGGGCGGTGGCCAGCTCCGCGAGGGAGTACATCGCCCCGCCGTCCCCCGACACCGCCAGGACCGGCTTCGTACGGTCGGCCGCCGCCGCGCCGAGCGCGGCCGGGAAGCCGTACCCGAGGCCGCCCGCGCCCTGGCCCGAGTGCATCGGGCCCGGCCAGGCGGACCAGGCCCAGTAGGCGAGGATCGTCATGTCCCAGAAGCTCGGGGACGTGGCGGGCAGGGCGTCGCGGACGGCGGCCAGCACGCGCCGCTCCAGCGTGAGGTCCTGGGCCGCGATCCGCTCCCGTACCTTCTCCAGCACCGTACGTACGGACGCGGCGGCGCCCGGGTCCGTACGCTCGTCCACCGACTCCACCAGCGCGGCCAGCGCGAGCCTGGCGTCGGCGTGGATGCCCAGCGCGGGGTGGTTGGACTCCAGCTTGCCGAGGTCCGCCTCGATCTGGATCACCCGGCCGCGCGGGCGGAAGGTGTGGTAGTTCGAGGACAGCTCGCCCAGCCCGGAGCCGACCACCAGCAGCACGTCCGCGTCCTCCAGGAAGTCCGTGGTGTGCCGGTCCTCCATCCAGGACTGGAGGGAGAGCGGATGCTCCCAGGGGAAGGCGCCCTTGCCCCCGGCCGTCGTGACCACCGGCGCGTCCAGCTTCTCCGCGAGCGCGCGCAGCTTGCCGGAGGCGTCCGCCCGGACCACCCCGCCGCCCGCGATGATCACCGGCCGGGCCGCGTGCGACAGCGCCTGCGCCGCGACGGCGGTCAGCTCGGGGCGCGGGTGCAGCTCGCGCGGGGTGGCGTCGATCGCCGTGACGACCGGCAGCGAGACCTCCGCGAGCAGCACGTCCTGCGGGATCTCCACCCACACCGGGCCGTGCGGGGCGGTGAGCGCGGACTCCCAGGCCGCGGCGAGCGCGGACGGGATCTGCGAGGCCGCACGGACGGGATGGACGGACTTGACGATGTCGCGGAAGGACGCCTGCTGGTCGCGGAGTTCGTGCAGATACCCGTGGCGCCCGCCGCCCAGGCCCGCCGCCGGTATCTGGCTGGAGATCGCCAGCACCGGCGCCGAGGCCGCCGCCGCCTCCTGGAGCGCGGCGAGCGAGGTCAGGGCGCCGGGGCCGGTGGAGAGCAGCAGCGGGGCGACCTCGCCAGTGACCCGGCCGTACGCGTCGGCGGCGAACCCCGCGTTGTTCTCGACGCGCAGCCCTATGTACCGGAGCGAGGAGCGGCGCAGCGCGTCGAACATGCCGAGGGCGTGCTGTCCCGGCAGGCCGAAGACGGTCGTGGCGCCGAGCCCGTACAACGTCTCGACGACGAGATCGCCGCCGCGCCGACCGGGCGGCGGGGCGAGCGCGGCGGCGGTCTGCTCGGGGGTGAGGCGCACCACGTCGTGGTCGTGATCGTGCATCAGCGCGCCTCCGCCGAAAAGCCCTCGGCGACCGGTGCGGTCCGGGCGATCTGGCGGGACATGACCGTCGTCAGCTCGTACGCCGTGTGAGAGGCGGCGACCGAGGTGATCTCCGCGTGGTCGTACGCGGGCGCGACCTCCACCACGTCGGCGGAGACCAGCCGGCAGGAGGCCAGCCCCCGGATGATCTCCAGGAGTTCCCGGGAGGTCAGCCCGCCCGCCTCGGGTGTGCCGGTACCCGGCGCGTGCGCCGGGTCCAGGACGTCGATGTCGACGGAGATATACAGCGGCCGGTCCCCGATCCGCTGCCGCAGCTGGTCCGCGATCTCGTCCACACCCCGGCGCATCACATCGGCGGAGGTGACGATCCCGAACCCCATCCTGGCGTCCTCGTCCAGGTCCCGCTTCCCGTACAGCGGGCCGCGCGTCCCGACGTGCGAGAGCGCCTCCGTGTCGAGGATGCCCTCCTCGACGGCCCGGCGGAACGGGGTGCCGTGGGTGTACTCCGCGCCGAAGTAGGTGTCCCAGGTGTCCAGATGGGCGTCGAAGTGGAGCAGCGCGACCGGTCCGTGCCGCTTCGCGACCGAACGGAGCAGCGGGAGCGCGATCGTGTGGTCGCCGCCGAGGGTCATCAGCCGTGCGCCGGTGCCCAGCAGGTCGTCGGCGGCCGCCTCGATCGTGTCGACCGCCTCGTTGATGTCGAACGGGTTCGCGGCGATGTCCCCGGCGTCCGCGACCTGCGCGAGCGCGAACGGGGAAGCGTCCTGCGCGGGGTTGTACGGACGCAGCAGCCGCGACGCCTCCCGGATCGCGTTACCGCCGAAGCGGGCGCCCGGCCGGTAGGAGACCCCGGTGTCGAAGGGGACGCCGACGACCGCGACATCGGCCGTGCCGACCTCGTCCAGCCGGGGCAGCCGGGCGAACGTGGCCGGCCCCGCGTACCTCGGGACACGGGACGAGTCGACGGGCCCGCGCGGGCCGCTGCGGTGCCCCTGCTCTCCGTGCTGTCCGTGGTGTCCGTTGCTGCTCATCGTCGGGCCTTTCCGGGTGTCGCCGCGTGCGGTTCCGTACCGCGTGACGCGCTGGGGCTGTTACGGCAGTTCTGTGGTGCCCTGTGTCGCTCTGTACAGCTCTGTCCAGAGTGCTTTCGTCTCAAGAATGGACCAGCCCACTGACAGCGGGCTCCCCCGCCTCCTCCGGCCCCTCTCCCGCGAGCCGGGCGCGCCACGCGGCGAGCACCGCCTCGTCCGTCGGCCGCGTGGCCAGACTGACGATCACATAGGCGGCCAGGGAGGCCAGCAGGCCGTAGTAGATGGGCTGGTTGGCGAGGATCCCGTACGCCGCCATCAGCCCCACGACCGTCACCCCGCCGACGACCACGGCGGCCAGCGCCCCGTACACCGTGCCGCGCCGCCACAGCAGCCCGCCGAGGATCGGTACGAGCAGTCCGCCGACGAGGAGGTTGTACGCGACGGTCAGCGCCTCGACCACGTTGTTGAGCGCGACGGCGACGGCGATCACTCCGATGCCCATGACCAGGATGAACAGCCGGTTCCCGCGCACCTCGTCCACCTCCCCACGGTCTGCTTCCCCACCGCCTGCTTCCCCGCGATCCGCGCCGCCCCGGCCGACGGCGCCGCGCAGCCGCGCCCAGATGTCGTTGTTGGCCACGGTCGCGCAGGCGATCAGCGCGCCCGAGGAGGTCGACATCACCGCGGCGAGCGCGGCGGCCAGCACCAGACCCCGTACGCCCAGGGGCAGTTCGTCCTTGACGATGGTGGCGAAGGCGTCGTCGGCGCTGCCCAGGTTCGGGTAGAGCACCTTGGCGGCCGTCCCGATGACCGCGCCGGCCAGCGCGTACAGCAGACAGTACGTACCGGCGACGGTGCCGCCCCAGCGCGCGACCTTGTCGCCGCGCGCGGTGAACACCCGCTGCCAGATGTCCTGTCCGATCAGCATGCCGAAGGTGTAGATCAGGACGTACGTGAAGATCGTCTCGCCGCCGATGCCGAACGGCGAGAAATACTCGGCGGGAAGCCGCGCCTTCATCTCGCCGATCCCGCCCGCCTTCACGACCGCGATGGGCAGCAGGAGCAGCAGCACCCCGATCGTCTTGACGACGAACTGCACCATGTCCGTCAGCGTGATGGACCACATGCCGCCGAGCGTCGAGTACGCGACGACGATGGCGCCGCCCAGGATGATCGCGACGGTGCGGTTCAGGTCGAAGAGGACATCGAAGATCGTGGCGTACGCGATGGTCGAGGTGACCGCGAGCATCAGGGTGTACGCCCACATCACGATGCCCGAGATGAGCCCGGCCCGGCCGCCGTACCGCAGGTCGAGCATCTCCGAGACGGTGTAGACCTTCAGCCGGGCGATCCGCGCGGAGAAGAAGACGGAGAGGGCGAGCAGCCCGAGGCCGATGGCGAAGACCATCCAGGCGCCGGAGAGGCCGTGCCGGTAGCCGAGGCCGACGCCGCCGATGGTCGAGGCGCCGCCGAGGACGATGGCGGCCATGGTCCCGGAGTACATCCAGGGGCCGAGCCGGCGGCCCGCCACCAGGAACTCGCTCTTGGACTTGGCGCGGCGCATGCCCCACCAGCCCATGGCGAGCATGCCGGCCAGATAGACGACGATCACCGCGTAGTCGACAGCCATGGGCTTCCTCCGTCTCGTCTCACGCTTGAGGGCACTCGCGTTCCGCACGTGGCCGTACGGGGCCGTACTGGCTGTACGCGGCCGAGCGTGTGGGTCATGACGGTAGGTGGCCGGAATGCGGCGCTGAAGTGTACGTTTCATCCATTCTTTCCGCCGAAGACGGATGGATCATCCATGCCGGACAGCACCGGGGCCCCGTCCGCCCCCTCATCACCCCCGTCCCCCTCGTCCTCCTCGTCCTCCTCGTCCTCCCCGCCCACTCCCCCGGTCCCGCTGGCCGAGCTGCTGGCCGACCGGACGCTGGGGCTGCGCCGGATCGCGGGCCCGCCGGACGACGGTTCCCAGGTGGTGCAGTGGGTGCACACCTCGGAGATGGCGGACCCGTACCCCTATCTGCTCGGCGGCGAGCTGCTGCTGACCGCGGGTGTCCAGCTCACCGACGCCGCCGCGGACGCGTACGCGGCACGCGTGGTCGAGGCTGGCGCGGCGGCGCTCGGCTTCGGGGTGACGCCGGTGTACGACACGGTGCCGCCCGCCCTGGTCGACGCCTGCGACCGGCACGGGCTGCCGCTGCTGGAGGTGCCGCCGCGTACCCAGTTCACGGCGGTGGCCCGCGCGGTGTGGCGGCTGATGGCGGAGGCGCGCCACCGGGAGCTGCGCCGGGTGACCCGCGCCCAGCAGGGCCTGGCCGCGGCGGCGGCGCGGCAGGACCCGGTGCCCGCCGTGCTGCACCAGCTGGCGTCGGGGCTCGGTGGCCGCGCGGTCCTGTTCGCCCCGGACGGCGCGGAGCTGCACTCGACGGGCCGGGTCGCGGCCCCGGGCGCCCGTACGGCGCTCGCGCGCCTGGCCAGGGTGGTCGGCCCTGCCTCCGCGCCCACCCCCTCCTCCGCCACGGACACGACACCGGGCGCCCACCTCGCGGCGTACGCGCTCGGCGGCGGCCAGGGCCTGGTGCTCGGCGTGGCGGCCGAACGGCGCGAACCCGGCGACCATACCGTCGCGGGCGTCGCCGTCGTCCTGCTCTCCCTCCTCACCGCGCCGCACCAGGGCGCGGCGGAGGCGGGCCGCTCCGCCGCGCTCGTACGGCTGCTGCTCGGCGCCACCCCCGCCGAGGCGGCGCCGCTCCTCGGCCCCGGGCCCTGGCGGGTCGTCCAAGGGCGGGGCGGCGCCACCCCCTTCGCGGCGGGCGCGCTGGCAGCGGCCCTGGGCAGCGCGCTGGCCGACACGGACGGCACCACGGTCCGCGTCGTCACCGACCGCGAGGTCACGGCCCAGCCGGGCTGGACCCTCGGCGTCAGCGACCCGGTCCCCCCGGAGGAACTGGCCGCCGCCGACACCCGCGCGCTGCGCGCCCTGGGCCGCGCGGAGGCCACCCGTACCCCGCTGGTACGCCACGACCCGGCCGGCCCGGCGGCCGGGCTCACCGCCCTGATCCCCCGGGAGGAGGCCGCGGCCCACGCCCGCGCGCTCCTGGCCCCGGTCCTGGCCGCGCCGGGCGCCCCGGCGCTGATCGAGACGCTGCGCGCCTGGCTCTCGCTGCACGGCAGCTGGGACCGTACGGCGGTGGCGCTGACGGTCCACCGCAACACGGTCCGCCACCGGGTCACCCGCTGCGCGGCGCTCCTGGACCGGGACCTGGACGACCCCGACGTACGGATGGAGCTGTGGTTCGCGCTGCGGGAGCCGCCCGCGCCCGGTCTCACGCCACCGGCGTGAACGCGGGCAGGGTGAGGGCCGAGTGGGCCGGCCGTCCCTCCGCGTGGGGCAGGGTGGTGAGCTTGCGCAGCATGTCGTTGCGCCGCTCCAGGGCCTGGGCCGTGGTCGGGAAGAGCGCGGCGCCGCCCTCGCCGACCAGGTCCTGGTTGAGCGTCACGAAGCCGCGGGTGTCCTGTTCGTAGGCGGCGAAGCCCGCGGTGTGGTCCCGGCCGGCCAGGGAGCCGGCGAGCATGTACGCGCCGACGAGCGCGAGGCTGGAGCCCTGACCGGTGAGGAACGAGGGCGCGTACGCGGCGTCGCCCACCAGCGCGATCCTTCCGCTGGACCAGCGGGGCATGCGGATCTGGCTGACCGTGTCGAAGAACAGGTCGTCGGCGTCGCGCAGGGCGGCGAGCAGGCCCGGGACCTCCCACCCCGCGTCGGCGAAGACCTCGGCGACCAGCTCCCGTTGGGCTTCCGGATTCCGGAACGCGCCGAACGGCGGCTCCTGGCGGGCGAAGTTCAGGAGGACGTGTACGTCCTCGTCGCCCCCCACGGCGTACAGTGCCGCGGCCCGGCCCGGCGTGTTCCACAGCACGGTCTCGTGGGAGAGCCCGAAGGTGTTGCGCAGGGTGAATCCGGCGAAGCAGTAGCCGAGGTACCGGTGGAACTGCTCCTCGGGGCCGAACAGGGACGCGCGGGTCCGGGAGTGCATCCCGTCCGCGCCGACCACGATGTCGAACGTACGGCTGCCGCCCCCACGGAAGGTGACATCGACCCCGTGGCCGGACCGGTCGCCCCCGTGGCCGAATTGGTCGACCCCGTGGCCCGACTGGTCGAGGGTGTCGATGGAGTCGTCGAACAGGAACTCCACGTCGTCCCGGACCGCCGCGTGGAGAGCGGCGATCAGATCCCCGCGCCGGACCTCCAGGTCCCGTCCCGCGACACCGCCGGTGACGGTGTGCGGGGCGACCGAGGCCACCTCGCCGCCGTCCCCGTCGAGGAAGGTCAGCCGGCGCAGGTCGATGTGCGCGTCCCGCAGCCTCGGCAGGATCCCCATGCGCCGGACGACCTCAAGCGCGGTGCCGCGCACGTCGACGGGGTAACCGCCGCCGCGCGGTGCGCCCGCCTTCTCGACCACCGTGACGGCGAATCCGTACCGGTTCAGCCAGAACGCGAGGGCGGGCCCCGCGATGCCGGCCCCGGATATCAGGACGGTGCGCCTCCGCGACGCACGAAGGCCCCTCGACGGATCGTTCCTCGACGGATCGGTCCTCTGCAGATCATTGCGGGTCATTCCTTGACTCCTTTGCTCAGGGTACGGACGACAAGCAGGGACAGCGCCGTGACGGCGCCCGCGATGACGAAGCCGGTGACGAAGGCCGATTCGGCCGGGACGTCCGATCCCGAAGGGGTCCCGGCGGTGAGGATCGCGCCACTGACCTGCACACCCACGGCGAAGCCGATGACGCGGGTCACCAGGACCAGGCTGGTGGCGATGCCGGTGTCACCTTGATCGACGGAGGTGGCGGTGCTGGTCACCATCGCGGTGACGCACAGGCCGTTGGCGAACGCGATCAGCGCCTTGCCGATGACGAGGTGCCAGACCTCGCTGTGCACGGCCGCCAGGGCGAACAGGGCGGCGACCATGAGGACGGTCCCGGTGGTGACGACGGCTCGCGAGCCGAAGCGCCGCGCCCCGATCCCGCTGATCGGCCCGGCCAGCGACGCGGCCACGGCGCCGGGCAGCAGGAAGAAGCCGATCGCGGTGGCGCTCGCCCCGAATCCGTAGTCGTCGGCGGAGACCGCGAAGAGCTGCGGGACGAGATAGACGGGCACCGAGGTGCCGACGCAGATCACGAACGTCAGCACGCACGCCTTCCACACGGCGGGGCGCCTCAGCATGCGCAGATCGACCATCGGAGAGGCCGCACGGCGCTCCACCGCCACCCATCCGGCCGCGAAGGCGGCGAGCACCACGAGGAGGGCGCCGAGCACGAGGGGCTGCGCGCCGAGGTCGGGTGCCAGCGCGAGTACGAGCATGAGCGTGACCAGCGTCCCGCTCAGGAGGGCCAGCCCGGGCCAGTCGACCCGGGCACCGTCCGAAGGCCCCGGCCGGTCCTGCGGCATCAGCCTGTTGACCAGGAGCGTGGACCCGATGACCGCGATCGTCGGCAGCGCGAACATCCAGTGCCGGGAGAGTTGTTCCGCCACCGGCCCGGCCGACAGCGTTCCCGCCATCCCGCCGCCCACGAAGAGCCCGCTGACCACCCCGATGGCCACCTTCGACTCTCCCGCCGGGAGGTGTTCGCGCACCAGGATGAACGACAGGGGCAGCGCGCCCACCATCGCTCCCTGCAGTATCTGACCGAGCAGCAGCACCGGCAGGTTCGGCGCCAGGGCGGACACCAGACCACCGGCCGAGACCACCGCCATCAGCCGGACCAGGACCCGTTTTCCGCCGTAGCGGTCGCCGAACTTGCCCGCGACCGGCGTGATGAGCGCGCCGGTGATGAGGAGCGTGATGCTGAGTAACGCCCCTTCGGCGGGACTCATGCCCAGCTCGCGCTGGAGGAGCGGGAGCGTCGGCGTCACCACCGACTCCAGGGCACCGGTGGCGAGTGCGAGCATGCCGAGGGCCCAGACAGCGGCGTTCCCGATACGGGCCGGGGGAGCCAGAGTTGTGGTCATGGACGTCCTTTCCGTCATGGCCGGGCCCGGGCGCGGACACAGCGGCCCTTCACACGGCGTGTACGAGTGCGGCACGCCCGCCGACCAGAATTACACTACACCGTGCAGTGTAGGAAGGTAAGCTGCGTCCATGCCGACCACGAAGACACTGCGCGAGGGGTCCACGCCGAAGCGGGCCGCCATCCTCTCGGCGGCCCGGGAACTGTTCCTCACCGACGGCTTCGACCGAACCAGCGTCGACGCGGTCGCCGCCCGGGCCGAGGTGTCCAAGCGGACCGTCTACGACTATTTCGGCGACAAGCGGACGCTGCTGCGCGCGGTCGTCGACGCCGTCGGCCAGTCACTGATCACCACGATCCGGCGCACCCTCGACGACACCCTCACCGACCTCACCGCCCTCACCGAGGCGCCGGGCCTTGAGGACGCCCTGGTCACGTTCTCGATGCGCATCGCGACCGACATGCTCGGCTCGGCGGAGTACGCGACGCTGCAGCGACTGGTCCGGGCGGAATCCGGCAACCTGTCGAGCCGGGGCTACAACTCCATGGCCGACACCCCCGATGAGGCGTTGGCCGAGCGGTTCGCCGCCTTCGCCGAGGCCGGGCTGCTCGACGTCCCGGACGCCCGGCTCGCGGCCGACCAGTTCATCGCGCTGACCTTCGGCGTCGCGCTGGACCGGCTCGGTTCCGCGAACGCCGCGGAGGACACCCGCGTACGGCCACTCGTCGTCGAGGGGGTGCGGACCTTCCTCCGGGCCTACCGAACGCGGTAGGCCCGGAGCTGCGGCCGACCCGGTCCGCACCCGTAGCGCTCAGGTGCGGGCCGCCGGGCGGCGTTCAT
The DNA here is from genome assembly GCF_042673865.1 of Streptomyces sp. NPDC056987. Taxonomy (NCBI): domain Bacteria; kingdom Bacillati; phylum Actinomycetota; class Actinomycetes; order Kitasatosporales; family Streptomycetaceae; genus Streptomyces; species Streptomyces sp. NPDC056987. Next base: position 252,207 of record NZ_JBHURV010000004.1, on the reverse strand, counting down.
CTGCCGGCGGCACCCGCTTCACCTGCGTTTTCACCGCCTGACACCCCTGGACCCAGAGGGGTCCCGGCACCCTCGGATTTGGGTCCCTGGCTGGGTCCCCGGGCCCAAGCCGCCGCCGTTTTCCGCTCCGTAGCCTTCGCACGGAACCAAACCTTCAGCGGGGGAGGAGCGGTGAGAACATGAGGGACAACGGCTGTGCAAGACCCTGGATTTCCCGGGACCGGGGACAGACGGGAATGGAGTACCTCGGCATGCTCACCCTCGTGGTGAGCCTGGTGCTGGGGCTGACGCTCACACCGGTCGGGACGAAGGTGACCGGCGGACTCCACGACGCGATATGCCAGTTGACGACCGGCGAGTCCTGCCGGTCGGGTGCGGGAGGCGACGACACGGCGCTGCCGGACCCGGACTCCACCGATGCGGGCGACGACGGGACCACGACGCTCTCGGACCCCAAGGGCAAGCCGGAAGAGCCGACGGAGGAGGACGCGGCCTTCGAGCCGGACAAGTGCATCCTGGCCTCGGAGACCGACAAGCAGAAGACCGTGATGCGGATCCTCTTCATCAAGATCAGCTCCAGCAGTGAGCTGAAGGTCACCCAGTGGTCGGACGGTACGGTCACCCTCGACTCCACGGGCACGGTGCAGGGCGGCGTGGAGGGCGGGATCGACTTCCCCGGGCTCAAGTCGTGGGGCGGCAGCGCCTCGCTGAGCGGCAGTTACACCAAGGGCGGTGGTGGCGGCGGCCGGTGGCTGTTCGACGGCAACAAGACCGGCGACCCGCAGAAGGACCTGGAGGCCAACTACAAGGACGCCCAGCAGTTCGCGGAGTACCTGAAGGGCGCCGCGAAGTGCAACAGCCGTCCCCCCGGCGCTCGCAGCACCGAACTGGGCATGCTCTGCAACCACGCGAACAAGGACAAGCTGCCGGAACTGCCGCCGGACCGGCAGCCCGACCTCGACATCACCAAAACGACCAGCGAGAAGTCCGGCGACGTCAAGTTCGGCAAGAGCCTCAGGACCGGCAAGGACAACAAGAGCGTCGGTCAGCTCACGGGCAAGGGCGCCCAGGGGACGTGGATGGAAGACACCCTGGTCATGCGCGGCAACGGGGAGATCACCTTCGTCTACACCATGGAGATCAACGGCCGGGTCGGCAACGGCTACCAGGGTGAGGGCAGCCATATGCAGCAGTTCTACGTGACGTACAACGCGGAGGATTACGACAAGGAGGAGAAGGACGGCAAGCCCCACCGCCCGACCAGGCTCAGGATCACGACGGCGGAGCGCGGCATGAGCGGCAACCCGGGCGTCGACATCCGGGGCTCGGTGCCGGCCGGTCCGGTCACCCTGCATGTCGAGGGCGGCGGCGGGAAGACCGAGACGGATCTGCACACCGAGGTGGCGGAACTCGACCTGAAGGACGCCAAGGACAGCGAGACCGTCGAGAACTACCTGCGCAACGGGGAGGACGGCGACGACAGCGGACTCAAGCAGATCCACAACGCGGGCATTCCCTCACCGTCCTCGGCCGCCGACCCGCTGACCCCCGACTCCACCCCCTTCGAGCGGCTCCTGCACGACAAGGCCAAGCTCAGCAGCCTCGACTACAAGGTGAACATCGACTGGTGGAAGGCCGGGTTCGCGCTCAGCCTGGGCACCTCCCTCCACAAGCTGAGCACCGGCTTCAAGCTCTTCGGTCTGGAGACCAGCCGGGAACACGAGGAGCAGAAACTGACCGGCGACCCGACCTACGCGGGCGCCCCCCGCGAGGACGGCACCCGCCCCTGGCTACCGTTCAAGAAGTGCAGCGCGATCACCCCGGTCTGAGCTGCTCCGTTCCAGATCATTCCTCGGCGTCATCCGTATCGGGGCATGCGGGCTCGGGGATGCGGGCCCCTCGGCTCTCCGCGATGCGGCAGGCGTCGCGCAGCGCCTCGGACATACGGGCCGCGAGAAAGCGGAGCTGCGCCGAGGTGGTCCGGGAGTCGCCGAGCATGTCGGCCGCGTGGCCGAGGATTTCGGCGGCCATGTCGAGTTGCGCGTCCTCCATCTCGTCGGCCAGGCGGGAGATGTAGCCGGTTCCGTCACCGGAGAGGTAGCACGGCTTGCCATCCATGCCGGACCACGGAAGCAGCCGCAGCGCCTCCCCCGAGCCATTGAGAGCAGAAATACTGAGCACGTCGTCAACTCCTACTTGGTCACCGGTCACACCCCACAGGGCTCCTCTGTGTAGCGAATCACTCACAGAGTGCGACGGCGCTCGCTAGGCTCGCCAGTAGGTAGCAGGTGACAGGGCGCTTGTCGCGAAGGAGTCGGCGAATGGGCAGCATCTACGGCGATTGGCTCAAGGAACGGCGCGTGGCGGCGGGGTTGACGCAACAGGAGCTGGCCGACGTCGCGATCATGACCCGTTCACACATCTCGCATATCGAGGCGGGACGCCGAATCCCGTCGAAGGACGACGCCCGGCGCCTGGACAGGGCCCTGAACACCGGGAACGTACTGAGCAGTTTTCTGCCCCAGGATGACGACACGATTGCCGATTACTTCGAGCCCGCACGCCAACTCGAACAACAGGCAACGGCGATCAGAGAGTTCGCGTTGTCCTTCGTACCTGGCATTCTTCAAACAAATAGGTATGCGAGTGCCGTTCTGGGTACGACCTACCCCCCTCGGAGTGACGAGGAGCGTGACCGACACGTAGTCACACGGTTGGAGCGGGCAAACATCCTTGCTGACCCGGTGACGCCCGTAGTGTGGGCGCTGCTGGATGAGGCCGTGCTACGTCGCCCCGTCGGCGGCCCAGAGGTCATGGCTGAACAGATCTTGCACATTGTCCACTTGGCCGAGATCAAGCGTGTGCGCGTTCACGTTTTGCCACTCGCATTGGGCGTTCACCCGCTCATGCAGAGCATGCTCACCCTGATGTGGTTCGAGGATCAGCCTCCAGCCGCTTACAGCGAAGGCCTGTCCGTTGGCAAGGTGCACGACTCCCCAGCGGTAGTCGAACGCCTCCAAGGCGCCTACGATCTCGCACTGGGTGACGCACTCCCCTTGAAGGAGTCGCTCACCCTCATGCGGGCAACGGCGAAAGAGTATGGACACCATGACTGAGCAGTTCATCCCGGGCGCTGCCGCGCTGAACGGCTGGCGCAAGTCGTCGTACAGCGGGAACGAATCCGGCAGCTGCGTCGAGGTAGCGGACAACCACCCCACCGGCATCCCCATCCGCGACTCCAAAACCCCCCACGCCCCCGCCCTCCTCTTTCCCCGGGCCGGTTGGTCATCCTTCATCACCGCTGTGAAGAGCGAGGCGTTCCTGACATGACAGAGAAGACCGACCCTCACCTCACCGGCACAAACCGCTGGCGCAAGTCGACCCACAGCGGACCCGAGGCAGGCGCTTGCCTCGAAGTACTCGACAACCACCCCACCGGCGTCCCCGTCCGCGACTCCAAAACCCCCCACGCCCCCACCCTCCTCTTCCCCCCGCCCCACTGGTCGTCCTTCATCACCGCCGTCAAGGACGAGACGTTCCGCCCCCTCCCCTAGCGCGGCGCGCGCAGGTGTGCCCGGTCCTTCAGTTCCTCCTCGGCGACCAACCTGAGCATCGGCTGACCCGGCGCGCACAACATGGTCACCACGAACGTGGTCGGTGCGTCCGACAGGGCGTTGCCGTCCTGGTAATGGATCACGTCACCGCCCGGCTCCCAGAACGTCCCGCCGGCCTCGACCACGCGCTCCGGCTCACCCTCCAGCTCGAAGCGGACCGCGCCCTCCATCACGTAGCCGAACGACGGGCCCGAGTGGCGATGCGGCGGGAGCCCGGGGTGACCGGGAGGCCACTCGACGAGGATGGTCATTCCCGTACCGCCTTCGGGAAAGAAGGGCGGAGTGACTTCCTGCAGCAACGTGACCTCGGGCGGCAGCGAGACCTCGTCGGCGGTCCCATGCTCCGAGTTCTTCTCCGACATGTGCCGCACCTCCGTAAGGCCTCGCCCAAGCGGTCTCCTGACCACTCTGCCTCCGGTCGGCGACCGCCACCATCCGGGAGCAAGCGGCGTCGCGACCCCTCTCACCTCTGCGGGCTGAGCCCCGCGACCGTCAGGCCGAGGAGCCGGTCCGCCTCGGCGGCGGGGTCCTGGTGGTGTTCCGTGGCCCAGACGATGCCGGCGATCAGGGTGACCAGGTCGGTGACGGTCACGTCCGGTGTCACCGCGCCGTCCTGTGCGGCGCGGCGCAGCAGGGGGGCCGCCGCCTCGGTGAACAGGGCCGCGCAGGCGTTCACGTGCGCCTGGTCGGCGGTGACCGGCGCGTCCGGGGTCAGGGCTACGGCGAGCCCCCGGGCCGATGCGGCGTACGCGGTGACCGCGCGCAGCCACTCCAGGAGCGCGGACCGGGGGTCGGGGGTGTCGGCCAGGTCGCGGGCGCGGTCGCACAGGGCTTCGAGCCGTTCGTGGAAGACCGCGTCCAGGAGTGCGCGCCGGTTCGGGAAGTGCCGGCGCACGGTGGCGGAGCCGAGCCCGGCGACGCGCGCGATCTGCTCCAGGGAGGCGTCGGCGCCGTGCTCGGCGACCTCCGACTCGGCCACGGCGAGGATCCGCGCGTAATTGCGCCGGGCGTCCGCGCGCTGGACGGGCATGGCGTCATCTCCGGATTCGCCTGGTGGGGATCCACCGAGCGGGTGTTGCTAAGTGGCGGGGGCCTCCGTATCTTACCGAAAGAGAAACGGCGGGGCCCGCCATTTAGTGTCCGCCTACCGTCGCGCGCTGGTCGCGCACTGCCCGTAGGAGCCGCCATGTCCACGCACCCCGCCCCCGTCCTGGTCACCGGCGCCACCGGCCGGCAGGGCGGCGCCACCGCCCGTGCCCTGCTCGCGGCGGGCGTCCCCGTCCGGGCGCTGGTCCGCGACCCCGGTACCGACCGGGCGAAGGCCGTCGAGGCGCTCGGGGCCGAGCTGGTCACCGGCGACCTCGACGACCGCGCCTCCGTGACCCGGGCCGCCGAGGGGGCGCGCGCCGTCTTCTCCGTACAGATGCCCGATCTGGCCGGGCGCGGCTTCGAGGGCGAGCTGGCCCAGGGCGTCAACCTGATCGAGGGCGCGAAGGCCGCCGGCGTACCGCAGTTCGTGCACACGTCCGTATCCGGTGCCGGGCAGCACACGGAGGCTCCCGGCTGGGCCGAGGGCCGCTGGGCGCCGATGGAGCCGTACTACGCGGTCAAGGCCGGGCTCCAGGACCGGGTGCGGGAGGCGGGCTTCGCGCACTGGACGCTCGTCAAGCCGGGCTTCTTCATGGACAACTTCCTCCCTTCCCAGGCGTTCCTGTTCCCGCGCGGCGTCGAGGGCGGCCTGGTGAGCCTCGTGAAGCCCGGGACGCGCCTGTCGCTCGTCGCGGTCGGCGACATCGGCAGGGCGACGGCCGCCGCCGTCGCCGAGCCGGAGCGGTTCGGCGGGGTCGAGCTGGAACTGGCGAGCGACCACCTGACGATGACGCAGGTCGCGGCGGTCCTCTCCCGCACCCTGGGCACGGAGCTGACCGCGCCCGACATGACCGAGGAGGAGGCGACCGCCGCCGGGATGCCCTTGATGGGCGCCGGGCATGAGTTCCTGAACGTGGTCGGCCAGCCGGCCCGCCCGGAGTTCGCGCGGGCCCTCGGCATCCCGACCTTCGAGGAGTGGGCACGGGAGCACCTGCGGGCCACCGCGTGACCGGTCCACGCCATCCGCAACCCCTGGACACCCGAACGAACCCCCGGGTAACTTGGAACTGAGCAACCGCTTAGATCCGTTGACCGCAGCCGCCGATCGAGCAACCCCGATGGCGGGCATCCAGCTACGCGAGAGCGGCGGCGGTTCAGCCGCAGAGGAGGGCCATCCCGTGCGCCGTACCGTTTACAACGAGGACCACGAGGCGTTCCGGGAGACCATACGCGCCTTCGTCGAGGCCGAGGTCGTGCCGGTGTACGACGAGTGGTACGCGGCGGGGCAGGCCCCCCGCGACTTCTACTACACCCTCGGTGAGCTGGGCATCTTCGGGATCGAGGTGCCCGAGGAGTACGGCGGGGCCGGCGAGGAGTCCTTCAAGTTCCAGGCCGTCATCACGGAGGAGTGCGCCCGCGCCGGGGTCTCCTTCGGCGGTTCCGGCGTCCATGTCGCGCTCTGTCTGCCGTATCTGAAGGCGTACGCCACCGACGAGCAGAAGAAGCAGTGGCTGCCCGACTTCGTGAGCGGCCGGGCGATGTACGCGATCGCCATGACCGAGCCGGGCACCGGGTCCGACCTGGCCGGGATGAAGACCACCGCCAAGCTCTCCGAGGACGGCACGCACTACGTCCTCAACGGCGCCAAGACGTTCATCACCGGCGGCGTCCACGCGGACCGTGTCATCGTCTGCGCGCGGACCGCCGCGCCGAAGCCCGACGACCGGCGGTTCGGGATCTCGCTGCTGGTCGTGGACACGAAGTCGGAGGGGTACGCGGTCGGCCGCAAGCTCGACAAGCTGGGCCTGAAGACCTCCGACACCGCCGAACTGTCCTTCACCGACGTGAAGGTGCCGGTCGGGGACCTGCTCGGCGAGGAGAACCAGGGCTTCTCGTACCTCGGACAGAATCTGCCGCAGGAGCGCCTGGGCATCGCGATCGGCGCGTACGCGCAGGCCGCGGCCGCCGTCCGGTTCGCGCAGGCGTACGTGCTGGACCGTACGATCTTCGGCAAGAGCGTGGCGTCGTTCCAGAACACCAAGTTCGAGCTGGCCGCCTGCAAGGCGGAGGTGGACGCCGCGGAGGCCGTCGTGGACCGCGCGCTGGAGGCGCACGACCTGGGCGAGCTGTCCGCGGCCGAGGCCGCCTCGGTGAAGCTCTTCACCACCGAGGTCGCCCACCGCGTGATCGACAAGTGCCTCCAGCTCCACGGCGGGTACGGCTACATGAACGAGTACCCGATCGCCCGGCTGTACGCGGACAACCGCGTCAACCGGATCTACGGCGGCACCAGCGAGGTCATGAAGACGATCATCGCCAAGTCGATGGGGCTCTAGCCGGCCCGGTCGGCGGGGCTCCGGTCGACGGGGCTCCGGAGCCGGGCCCTCTCCCGGAGCGGGGCTGTCAGAGCAGCCCCGCTTCGTTGAGCAGGTAGGCCGTCATCGGGTCGTAGAAGCGCGGGTCCGTGACATGGTCGTCCAGCGGGACCGTCACAGAGAGCGTGCCCTCCGCCTCGCCGAGGAAGAGCGCGGGGTCGTTGCAGTCCGCGTACCCCATGGAGTCGAGGCCGCGCTGGCCCGCGCAGCCCGCCCAGCCGTGGTCGGCGACGACCAGATCGGGCTGCGGTCTGCCGTCCCGCTCCAGGCCGTCCAGGATCGCCCGCATCGGCTCCGGGGAGTGCGTGTGCCACAGGGTGGCGCCGCGCTCCAGCACCGCGACGTCCGCGAACTGGAAGACCATGCCCTCGTCGGCCGTCAGCCCGCCGGGGATCCGTACGATCTCGCAGCCGGCGGCCCGCAGCGCGTCGGCGGTCTGCCGGTGCACGTCCAGCAGGCCACCCGGGTGACCGGTCGCGAAGAGCACGCGCTCCTTGGCGTCGGCGGCCTTGCGCAGCCGCGCGGCCATCCGCTCCAGGGCGTCGACGGTCAGCTCGGGGTCGATGGTGTCCTGGCCGGCACGGTGCCCGGGGTCGTCGTTCACGCCGCAGCGCTCGGCCATCACGGCGAGCACGTCCTGCTCGTCGGTCCAGCGGTCACCCAGCTCCAGGCCCAGCCAGTAGTGGCGGTCACCGTTGGCGAGCTTGCGGTAGTGGGAGAGGTTGTTGTCGCGGGGCGTGGCGACATCGCCCGCGATACGCGTACGGACGAGGTGGTCGACGAGGGCGGGGCGACTGGGTATCGGCATGGGCCCATTGTGCCGTCCGACCCGCGTGGCGCGCCGGGTGTCCCGCACGCCGGGACGGATCCGGGCCCGGATCGCCCGGGGCGCCCCGGGCGATCCGGCGGGACCCCGGTGCCGGATGCCCGCCGGGGAGTGGTCCACTGTGCGTACCTCCGTTACTCCGTTTCACCTCAACCGGGAGTGTCCAGTGGCAACTTCACCCGATCTCGGCCGTCCCGTGGCGCCCTTCACCCTGCCGGGCGGTGTACTCGACGGCGACACCTTCGTACGGCGGGAGTACCGGCTCGAAGAACGGCAGGGGCACCCGCTGGTCATCGCCTTCTATCCCGGGGACGACACCACCGTCTGCACCAAGCAGCTCTGCTCGTACTCCAGCGGCCTGGAGACGTTCACGGATCTGGGCGCCGAGGTCTGGGGCATCAGCCCGCAGGACGTCGACAGCCACGAGGCGTTCGCGCGCAAGCACGACCTGCGGATTCCGCTGCTCGCCGACACCGACCGGGCGGTCGCGAAGGCGTTCGGGGTGGCCGCGCCGGGGATCGGGGTGCGCCGGTCGGTGTTCCTGGTCGCACCGGACGGCTCGCTGCACTGGAAGCACGTGGCGCTGCTCGGGATGACGTTCCAGCCGGTGGAGACCCTGGCCAGGGAGCTGTCGGGGCTCAGGACCGCCTGAACCGCGGCACCGGGTCCTCGGCGCTTCCGGAGCCGTACGCGCTTCCGGAGCCGTCCGTGCTCGCGGGATCGCTCGTGCTCGCGGAACCCGCCGCAGTTCCGAAGCCTCCGGCGCCGTCGGCGCCTTCCTCGCCCAGTGCGGCGAAGGCGCCGTGGGCCAGGCGGCGCAGCAGGGCCTCCGTCTTGGCGCGGCCCGGCAGGCTGCCGCCGTACGAGCCGAGGTGCGGCGTCGAGTTGAGCAGCCCGAACACGGCGTGCACGGCGCCGCGCGCCTGCGCCTCCGGTACGTGCGGGTACAGCTCCCGTACGACCGTGACCCACAGCTCCACGTACTGCCGCTGGAGCTGACGCACCAGCTTGCGGTCGCTGTCCCTGAGCCGGTCCAGCTCGCGGTCGTGCAGGGTGATCAGCGCGCGGTCGTCCAGGGCGAAGTCGATGTGCCCGTCGATCAGCGAGGCCAGCAGCGCGGCCGAGTCCCGGCCCATTCCGGTGACCCCGGCGGCCCCTGGGGCACCAGGGGCGCCGGTGACCTCCGTGACCCTGGTGACACCGGGGGCCTCCACGGCCCCCATCGCCCCCGCTGCCTCGTCCGCCTCGCGGACCCGCAGCCTCCCGCCGTCCAGCAGCCGGCCGCTGATGCCGACCAGCAGCTCGGCGAGCATCGCGTCCTTGCCCGCGAAGTGGCGGTACAGCCCCGGCCCGCTGATGCCGACGGCCGCCCCTATCTCGTCGACGCCCACGCCGTGGAAGCCGCGCTCGGCGAAGAGGCGCGCGGCCTGCTTGAGGATCTGTTCGCGGCGGGTCGGGGCGGCGGTCCGGGTGCTCATGAGAAATCATTCTAGACAGGGTCGTTAGCGATCGTTAACCTGGAGTCGGCGAGGTTAACGCTCGCTAACGCCCGGGCAGGTACATCAGGGCAGGTACAGGCGTGCGGACACACGCGCGCGGACACATGCAGGCGGACACATGCGGGCCGGAGCGAGGGAGCTACCAGCGATGCTGCAGCCGACGAGGCAGGGGACACGGCGGGTGACCGCGCAGCGCGCCCCCGTGCTGACCAGCTCCGCCGACCCGGCATCGGCGGCGTGGAAGGCCAACGAGGTGGCGCACGGCGCGCTGGCCGACGCGCTGCGCGCCCGGCTCGGCGCGGCCCGGCTGGGCGGCGGTGAGAAGGCCCGCGCCCGGCACACCGCGCGCGGGAAGCTGCTGCCGCGCGACCGGGTGGACACGCTCCTCGACCCCGGGTCGCCCTTCCTGGAGCTGGCGCCGCTGGCGGCCGAGGGGATGTACGGAGGGGCCGCCCCGGCCGCCGGGGTGATCGCCGGGATCGGCCGGGTCAGCGGCCGTGAGGTCGTGATCGTCGCCAATGACGCGACGGTCAAGGGCGGCACGTACTACCCCATGACGGTGAAGAAGCATCTGCGCGCCCAGGAGGTGGCCCTGGAGAACCGGCTGCCGTGCCTGTATCTCGTCGACTCGGGCGGCGCCTTCCTTCCGCTCCAGGACGAGGTCTTCCCGGACCGGGACCACTTCGGGCGGATCTTCTACAACCAGGCGCGGATGTCGGGCGCCGGTATCCCGCAGATCGCCGCCGTCCTCGGCTCCTGCACGGCGGGCGGGGCCTATGTCCCGGCGATGAGCGACGAGGCGGTGATCGTGCGCGGGCAGGGCACGATCTTCCTGGGCGGGCCGCCGCTGGTGAAGGCGGCGACGGGCGAGGTGGTCACGGCCGAGGAGCTGGGCGGCGGCGAGGTCCACTCCCGTACGTCGGGGGTGACGGACCACCTCGCGGAGGACGACGCGCACGCGCTGCGGATCGTCCGCACCATCGTCTCGACCCTGCCCGCGCGCGGGGCGCTCCCCTGGCCGGTCGAGCCGGCCGAGGAGCCCGCGGTGGATCCGGCCGGGCTGTACGGCGCGGTGCCGGTGGACTCCCGTACGCCCTACGACGTGCGGGAGGTGATCGCGCGGGTGGTCGACGGCTCGCGGTTCGCCGAGTTCAAGGCCGAGTTCGGCACGACGCTGGTGACGGGGTTCGCGCACATCCACGGCCATCCGGTGGGGATCGTCGCCAACAACGGCATCCTGTTCTCCGAGTCGGCCCAGAAGGGCGCGCACTTCATCGAGCTGTGCGACCAGCGCGGGATCCCGCTGCTCTTCCTCCAGAACATCTCCGGCTTCATGGTCGGCCGGGACTACGAGGCGGGCGGGATCGCCAAGCACGGCGCGAAGATGGTCACGGCGGTGGCGTGCGCGCGGGTGCCGAAGCTGACGGTCGTGGTCGGCGGGTCGTACGGGGCGGGCAACTACTCGATGTGCGGCCGGGCCTACTCCCCCCGCTTCCTGTGGATGTGGCCGAACGCCAAGATCTCCGTGATGGGCGGCGAGCAGGCCGCCTCCGTCCTCGCGACCGTCAAGCGGGACCAGTTGGAGGCGAGGGGCGAGGAGTGGGGCGCCGAGGACGAGGAGGCGTTCAAGGACCCGATCCGCGCGCAGTACGAGAGCCAGGGCAACGCCTATTACGCGACGGCCCGCCTGTGGGACGACGGCGTGATCGACCCGCTGGAGACCCGGCAGGTGGTGGGGCTCGCCCTGACCGCGTGTGCCAACGCCCCGCTGGGTGAAGCGGGCTTCGGCGTCTTCCGGATGTGAGAGCGCGATGGTGAGGGTGGGATGGTGAGGGTGGAAGCGCGAATGTTCGACACGGTCCTGGTGGCCAATCGCGGCGAGATCGCGGTCCGCGTCATCCGTACGCTGCGTGCGCTCGGCGTGCGCTCGGTCGCGGTCTTCAGCGACGCGGACGCGGACGCCCGCCATGTGCGCGAGGCGGACACGGCGGTACGGATCGGTCCCGCGGCGGCGTCGGAGAGCTATCTCCGCGCCGACCGGCTGCTCGACGCGGCGGCGCGTACGGGGGCGCAGGCGGTCCACCCGGGGTACGGCTTCCTCTCGGAGAACGCCGGGTTCGCGCGGGCCTGCGATGCGGCGGGGCTGGTCTTCATCGGGCCGCCCGCCAGGGCGATCGAGCTGATGGGCGACAAGATCCGCGCCAAGGAGACCGTGGGGGCGGCGGGCGTACTGGTGGTGCCTGGCTCCTCGGGCAGCGGGCTGACCGACGCGGAACTGGCCGGGGCGGCGGCCCGGATCGGGCTGCCGGTGCTGCTGAAGCCGTCGGCGGGCGGCGGCGGCAAGGGCATGCGGCTGGTGCGCGCGGAGGCGGTACTCGCGGAGGAGATCGCGGCGGCCCGGCGCGAGGCGCGCTCCTCCTTCGGGGACGACACGCTGCTGCTGGAGCGGTGGGTGGACCGGCCGCGCCACATCGAGATCCAGGTCCTCGCCGATACGCACGGGAACGTGGTGCATCTCGGCGAGCGCGAGTGCTCGCTCCAGCGCCGCCACCAGAAGGTGATCGAGGAGGCGCCATCCGTCCTGCTGGACGCGGCGACGCGGGCGGCGATGGGCGAGGCGGCGGTCCGGGCGGCGCGCTCGTGCGGCTACACGGGGGCGGGGACGGTCGAGTTCATCGTCCCGGGCGACGATCCCGCGTCGTACTTCTTCATGGAGATGAACACCCGTCTCCAGGTCGAGCATCCGGTCACGGAGCTGATCACCGGTCTCGACCTGGTGGAGTGGCAGCTCCGGGTGGCAGCCGGGGAGGAACTGCCCTTCGCGCAGGAGGACATCACCCTCACCGGGCACGCGGTGGAGGCCCGGATCTGCGCGGAGACGGTCTCCGTGAGAGAAGGCAGCCGGGGCTTCCTGCCCTCCGGGGGCACGGTGCTGGCGCTGCGCGAACCGGGGGGCGGCGGGGTACGGACGGACTCGGGCCTGGCGGTCGGCACGGAGGTCGGCAGTACGTACGACCCGATGCTGTCGAAGGTGGTCGCCCACGGCCCGGACCGCGCCTCGGCGCTGCGGATGCTGCGGGCGGCCCTCGCGGACACGGTCACACTCGGCGTCCCGACGAACGCCGGGTTCCTGCGCCGGCTGCTGGCCCATCCGGCGGTGGTCGCGGGCGAGCTGGACACCGGGCTGGTGGAGCGCGAGATGGACTGCCTGGTGCCCGACGGGGTCCCGCCGGAGGTGTACGCGGCGGCGGCGGCCGTCCGTCAGGCCGAGCTGGCACCGGCGGGTGACCCGGCCACCGGGTGGGTGGACCCCTTCTCCGTGCCGAGCGGCTGGCGGCTGGGCGGTGAGCCGGTCCCCGGGCGCCACATGCTGTGCGTGGCGGGACGTGAACCCGTTACTCAGGAAGTGCGGCCCTCGGACGTCTTCCGGGTGGAGCCGGGGCTTGTCACCGTCACCGTGGACGGCGTGACGCACACCTTCCACCGGGCGGGGCACTGGCTCGGCAGGGACGGCGACAGCTGGCACGTCCAGGACTTCGACCCGGTCGAGGCGGCGCTGCGGGGCGCGGCGGCGGGGAGCGGCGTGGACGCGCTGACGGCGCCGATGCCGGGGACCGTCACCGTCGTGAAGGCGGGCGTCGGGGACACGGTCGTGGCGGGGCAGAGCCTGCTGGTGGTGGAGGCGATGAAGATGGAACACGTCATCGCCGCCCCGCACGACGGCACGGTCGCCGAGCTGGATGTCGTCCCGGGGTCGACGGTCGCCATGGACCAGGTGCTGGCGGTCATCACCCCGTCCGGGACACCGGCCGATGCCCCGGCCCAGCCCCCGGCCGGGCCGTTCCAGGAGCAGGAGGCCGCCGGGGTGCCGGCGGCCGGCGCACAGGGCGCGCAGGAGGAGTCATGACCGACGGGCTGCCCATGGCCGTTCCCGCGCAGGGGTTGCCGCCCCGGGTGCGTATCCACGAAGTGGGCGCGCGGGACGGGCTCCAGAACGAGAAGGCCGTCGTGCCGACCGAGGTGAAGGCCGAGTTCATCCACCGGCTCGCGCACGCGGGGCTGACCACCATCGAGGCCACCAGCTTCGTCCACCCGAAGTGGGTGCCCCAACTGGCGGACGCCGAGGCGCTTTTCCCGCTGGTGGCGGATCTCCAGGGCGAGGTGGCGCTCCCGGTCCTGGTGCCGAACGGGCGCGGTCTGGACCGGGCGCTGGCCCTCGGCGCCCGCCAGGTCGCCGTGTTCGGCAGCGCCACCGAGTCCTTTGCCCGGGCCAACCTCAACCGGAGCGTGGCCGAGTCGCTCGACATGTTCGCGCCGGTCGTGGCCCGTGCCCGCGACGAGCGGATGCGAGTGCGCGGCTATCTCTCCATGTGCTTCGGCGACCCGTGGGAGGGGCCGGTCCCGGTCCATCAGGTGGTCACCGTCGCCAAGGCGCTCATGGACCTGGGCTGCGACGAGCTGAGCCTCGGCGACACGATCGGGGTCGCCACCCCCGGCCATGTCCAGGCGCTGCTCGCCGAGCTGAACGAGGAGGGGGTGCCCACGAGCGCGCTCGGCGTGCATTTCCACGACACGTACGGCCAGGCGCTCGCCAACACCCTGGCCGCGCTCCAGCACGGCGTGACGACGGTGGACGCGTCGGCGGGCGGTCTGGGCGGCTGCCCGTTCGCCCGGAGCGCCACCGGGAATCTCGCGACCGAGGACCTCGTGTGGATGCTCGACGGCCTCGGGGTGGAGACCGGGGTCGACCTCGGCCGGCTCACCGCCACCAGCGTCTGGCTGGCCGGCGAGCTGGGCCGCCCCAGCCCCTCCCGTACCGTCCGCGCGCTGTCCGCCCCGGCGCAGCCCCCGGCCCAGTCCCCCGCGGCCCCGTCCCCCAAGGAGTGACCCGATGTCCCTGGACCACCGCCTCTCCGCCGAGCACGAGCAACTGCGCCGCACGGTGGAGGAGTTCGCCCGCGAGGTCGTCGCGCCCAAGATCGGTGACTTCTACGAGCGGCACGAGTTCCCGTACGAGATCGTCCGCGAGATGGGGCGGATGGGGCTGTTCGGGCTGCCGTTCCCGGAGGAGTACGGCGGCATGGGCGGCGACTATCTGGCGCTCGGGATCGCCCTGGAGGAGTTGGCGCGGGTCGACTCCTCCGTGGCCATCACCCTGGAGGCGGGGGTCTCGCTGGGCGCCATGCCCGTGTACCGGTTCGGGACGGAGGACCAGAAGCGCGAGTGGCTGCCCCGGCTCTGCTCGGGCGAGACGCTGGGCGCGTTCGGGCTGACCGAGCCCGACTGCGGCTCGGACGCGGGCGGTACGCGCACCACGGCGGTGCGCGACGGCGACGCGTGGGTGATCAACGGCACCAAGTGCTTCATCACCAACTCGGGGACGGACATCACGGGCCTGGTGACCGTCACCGCCGTCACCGGCCGCAAGGACGACGGGCGTCCGGAGATCTCGTCGATCATCGTCCCCTCCGGCACCCCCGGTTTCACGGTCGCCGCCCCGTATTCGAAGGTCGGGTGGAACGCGTCGGACACCCGCGAGCTGTCCTTCTCCGACGTCCGCGTCCCGCTGGCCAATCTGCTCGGCGAGGAGGGCCGCGGATACGCGCAGTTCCTGCGGATCCTGGACGAGGGCAGGATCGCGATCTCCGCGCTGGCCACGGGGCTCGCCCAGGGGTGTGTGGACGAGTCGGTGACGTACGCGCGGGAGCGGCACGCCTTCGGGCGGCCGATCGGCGCCAACCAGGCGATCCAGTTCAAGATCGCGGACATGGAGACGCGGGCGCACATGGCGCGGATCGGCTGGCGCGACGCGGCCTCGCGGCTCACGCAGGGGGAGCCGTTCAAGAAGGAGGCGGCGATCGCGAAGCTGTACTCGTCGACGGTGGCCGTGGACAACGCCCGTGACGCGACGCAGATCCACGGCGGCTACGGCTTCATGAACGAGTATCCGGTGGCCCGGATGTGGCGCGACTCCAAGATCCTGGAGATCGGCGAGGGGACCAGCGAGGTCCAGCGGATGCTCATCGCACGGGAGTTGGGGCTGCCCGGCTGAGCCTTCCTGTCTTTCCGTGGGCGTGGCCCGGAGCCACCCCGGGGCAACCTAGTGAGGTTAGGCTAACCTTTCTTGGGATGAGCCACCGGCCGTGACCGGCCGCACCGAGCCCCCAGGGAAGCACAGCCTTATGCAGACGGCCGAGACCGCCCCGTTCCGCTTCTTCTCCCTCCAGGTCGTACGGACGCGGCGGCTCAGCCCGTCCCTGCTCCGCGTCACCTTCACCGGGCGGCCCGGCGACGACCTCGGCGACCTCGCCCAGTGCGCCGCCGGGGGCCGCGACCAGAGCCTCTCCCTCTTCCTCCCGCAGCCGGGCCGGCCCGAGCCCGTCGTGCCGGTCGAGAAGGGCGAGGGCTGGTGGGCCGCCTGGCGGGCGCTGCCCGACGACGTACGGGCCGTGATGCGCTCGTACACCCTGCGGGAGCAGCGCCGCGCCCCGGACGAGGTCGACATCGACTTCGCGCTGCACCCGGACGGCGGCCCCGCGTGCCGCTGGGCGGGCCAGGCGTCCCCGGGCGACCGGGTGCTGATGCTGGGGCCGGCCGTGGCGGACAACACGGCGGTGCGGTTCCGGCCGCCGGCCGACGCCGACTCCGTACTGATCTGGGCCGACGAGACGGCGCTGCCCGCGGCCTCCGCGATCCTGGAGTGGCTGCCCGCGGACCTGAAGGCGGACGTCTGGATCGAGGTGCCGCACTCCGGTGACCGGCAGCCGCTGCCCACCGCCGCCGACGCCCGGATCACCTGGCTGGTACGGGAGGAGGGCGCCCCGCCGGCCCTGGCGGCCATGCGCGCCCACACCTCGCGCGGGAGCGCCCCGTACGCCTGGATCGCCGGCGAGTCGGGCACGGTCAAGGAGCTGCGCCGCCATCTCGTACGGGAGCGGGGCATCGACCGGCGCCGGGTGACCTTCGTCGGCTACTGGCGGCTCGGGCTGAGCGAGGAGCAGTTGCGCGAGGCGGCGACGGAGTCCGCGTAGGGAGCGACGCCCAGGCAGGGAGCGACGCCCGGCGCACAGGAAGCGACACCGTACGGGATGCGACGAGGGCCACTTCTGTGCGGGATGGAAAAATAAATTTAGGTTAGGCTAACCTAACTCCACCCGATCAAGCCTCACCCCCACACCCCCACGTCCCCACACCCCACGTCCCCACATCCCCACGTCCGGGAGGACCCCAGCATGCGTGCGCACCTGCTCAATGGCGCGACGGCGGACCGCTACCGGCGCTCCGTGACCGAGGGAGTCGAGCGGGTGGCGAACCGACTCGCCACAACGGAGCGGCCGTTCACCGGCATCACCCCCGACGCGCTGGCCCCGGTGGTCGCCGCGGTCGATCTCGACCAGCCCCTCGGCGACGCCTCGGCCGCGCTCGACGAGCTGGAGAGCGTCTATCTGCGGGACGCCGTCTACTTCCACCACCCGCGCTATCTCGCGCACCTCAACTGCCCGGTCGTGATACCCGCCGTGCTCGGCGAGGCCGTGCTCTCCGCCGTCAACTCCTCCCTGGACACCTGGGACCAGAGCGCGGGCGGCACCCTCATCGAGCGCCGGCTCATCGACTGGACCGCGCGGCGGATCGGGCTCGGCGCCTCCGCCGACGGCGTCTTCACCAGCGGCGGCACCCAGTCCAACCTCCAGGCGCTGCTCTTCGCCCGCGAGGAGGCCAAGGCCGAGGACCCGGGGAAACTACGGGTGTTCGCCTCCGAGTGCAGCCACTTCAGCGTGCAGAAGTCGGCCACCCTCCTCGGGCTCGGCCCGAACGCCGTGGTCTCCATCCCCTGCGACCGCGACAGGCGCATGCGGACCGTCGCCCTCGCCGCCGAGCTGGCGCGGTGCCGCGCCGAGGGGCTGACCCCGATGGCCGTCGTCGCGACCGCGGGCACCACCGACTTCGGCTCCATCGACCCGCTGCCGGAGATCGCCGCGCTCTGCGCGCAGTACGGCACCTGGATGCACGTCGACGCGGCGTACGGCTGCGGGCTGCTCGCCTCCCTCACCCGGCGGGCGCTCCTGGACGGCATCGAGCACGCCGACTCCGTCACCGTCGACTACCACAAGTCCTTCTTCCAGCCGGTGAGTTCGTCGGCCGTGCTGGTACGGGACGCGGCCACCCTGCGCCACGCCACGTACCACGCGGACTATCTGAACCCGCGCCGGACGGTCGAGGAGCGCATCCCCAACCAGGTCGACAAGTCCCTCCAGACCACGCGTCGCTTCGACGCCCTCAAACTGTGGATGACCCTGCGCGTCATGGGCGCGGACGGCGTCGGCCGGCTCTTCGACGAGGTCTGCGACCTGGCCGCCGAGGGCTGGCAACTCCTCGCCGCCGACCCGCGCTACGACGTGGTCGTGGCGCCCCAGCTCTCCACGCTCGTCTTCCGGTACATCCCCGAGCACATCACCAGCCCCACCGAGATCGACCGCGCCAACCTCCACGCCCGCAAAGCACTCTTCGCCTCCGGTGAGGCCGTGGTGGCCGGCACGGTCGTGGACGGCCGTCAGTACCTGAAGTTCACCCTGCTCAACCCCGAGACCACCGTGCGCGACATCGCCGCCGTTCTCGATCTGATCTCCGGCCACGCCGAGCAGTACCTGGGAGAGAACCTTGTCCACGCTTCCTGAACGCGGCGCGCCCTACGACTTCGTCGGCATCGGGCTCGGCCCGTTCAACCTGGGACTCGCCTGCCTGACCGAGCCGATCGACGAACTCGACGGTGTCTTCCTGGAGTCGAAACCCGACTTCGAATGGCACTCGGGGATGTTCCTCGAAGGCGCCCACCTCCAGACGCCGTTCCTGTCGGACCTGGTCACGCTGGCCGACCCGACCTCGCCGTACTCCTTCCTCAACTACCTCAAGGAGTCCGGGCGGCTGTACTCGTTCTACATCCGCGAGAACTTCTACCCGCTGCGCACCGAGTACAACGACTACTGCCGCTGGGCCGCGGCCCGGCTCTCCAGCGTGCGCTTCGACCGGACGGTGACCTCGGTCGCGTACGAGGAGAAGAGCGAGCTGTACGTGGTCCGCACCGCGGACGAGACGTACCGCGCCCGGCACCTGGTGCTCGGCACCGGGACCCCGCCGTACGTCCCCGAGTCCTGCCAGGGGCTCGGCGGTGACTTCCTGCACAACTCCCGTTATCTGCAAGGGAAGGCGGAGCTCCAGAAGAAGGAGTCCATCACCCTCGTCGGCAGCGGGCAGAGCGCCGCGGAGATCTACTACGACCTGCTCTCCGACATCGACGCGCACGGCTACCAGCTCAACTGGATCACCCGGTCACCGCGCTTCTTCCCGCTCGAATACACCAAACTGACGCTGGAGATGACCTCCCCGGAGTACATCGACTACTTCCACGCGCTGCCGGAGGACACCCGCTACCGGCTGGAGTCGGGACAGAAGGGGCTGTTCAAGGGCATCGACTCGGAGCTCATCAACGAGATCTTCGACCTGCTCTACCGGAAGAACCTCGACGGCCCGGTCCGGACCCGGCTGATGGCCAACACCGCGCTGACCTCGGCCTCGTACGAGGAGACGGCCAGCGGCGGTACGTACACGCTCGGGCTGCGCCAGGAGGAGCAGGAGCGGGACTTCTCCCTCGCCACCGAGGGGCTGGTCCTCGCCACCGGGTACCGGTACGTCTCCCCCGCCTTCCTGGAGCCGGTCGGTGACCGGATCAGGCGGGACGGGCACGGCCGTTACGACGTCGCCCGCAACTACAGCATCGACACGACCGGGCGCGGGATCTTCCTCCAGAACGCCGCCGTGCACACGCACAGCATCACCTCGCCCGACCTGGGCATGGGCCCGTACCGCAACGCGTACATCATCGGCGAAATGCTGGGGCGGACGTACTACCCGGTCGAGAAGTCCATCGCGTTCCAGGAGTTCGCCGCGCCGGAAGGCACCGTCCGATGACCGGGGGCGCACCGGAGCCGGAGATCCTGTTCTCCCGTACAGACGAGCGGCTGGGCCTCTTCGAGGTGCGGGCCGTCGACCCGTTCGCCGACGTCGAGCTGCTGCACCGCTGGATCACCCATCCCAGGGCCGCCTTCTGGCTGATGCAGGGCGCCACGCTGCCGGATGTCGAGCGGGAGTACATGGGGATCGCCGCCGCCTCGAACCACGACGCGTTCCTCGGGCTGCACAACGGCGTCCCCGCCTTCCTGATCGAGCGGTACGACCCGGCCGAGGTGGAGCTGAAGGGCCTGTACGAGGCCGAGACCGGCGATGTCGGGATGCACTTCCTGGTCGCCCCGGCCGACGGACCGCGGCGGCTGCACGGCTTCACCCGCGCGGTGATCACGACGGTGATGGCGCTGCTCTTCGACGACCCGTCCGTACGGCGCGTGGTCGTCGAGCCGGATGTGCGCAACAGCGCCGTCCATGCCCTCAACGAGGCGGTCGGCTTCCGGATCGAGCGAAAACTGGAGAAGCCGGAGAAGGACGCCTATCTGAGCGTCTGCACCCGCGAGATGTTCCACGCCGCGCTCGCCGCACGGACACAAGAGGCACAAGAGGCACAGGGAGTGACCCGATGAGCAGCCCGAAAGCACCCGCCGGCACCGACGCCGCAGGGAAGATCACAGAGAGCGTCGCCCATCTCACCCCGGAGCTCTGGGAGGAGGCCGGCCGGCTGCTCGTCCGCAAAGCCCTCGCGGAGTTCTCCCACGAGCGCATCCTGACGCCCGAGTCCCTCGGCGGCGACCGCTACCGGGTGCGCGGCGACGACGGCGCGACCGAGTACCGCTTCACCGCGCGCCGGTTCGCCCTCGACCACTGGCGGATACCCGCCGACTCCGTACGGCGCCACCGCGGCGACGCCGAAGTACCGCTGGACGCGCTCGACTTCTTCATCGAGCTGCGCGAGACGCTGGGGCTCTCCGCCGCCGTCCTGCCGGTCTATCTGGAGGAGATCTCCTCCACGCTCGCGGGCACGGCGTACAAACTCACCAAGAAGCCGGTGACCTCGGCGGAGCTGGCCGGCGCCGGTTTCCAGGAGATCGAGACGGGGATGACCGAGGGTCACCCCTGCTTCGTCGCCAACAACGGGCGGCTCGGCTTCGGCGTGGACGAGTACCGCGCATACGCCCCCGAGACCGCGAACCCGGTCCGGCTCGTCTGGCTCGCCGCGCGCCGCGACCGGGCCACCTTCACCGCGGGCGCCGGGCTCGACTACGCCGCCCTGATCGGCGCGGAGCTGTCCGCCGGGACGCGGGAGCGGTTCGACGGGATCCTGCGGGACCAGGGGCTCGACCCGGACGGCTACTTCCTGATCCCCGTCCACCCCTGGCAGTGGTGGAACAAACTCTCCGTGACCTTCGCCGCCGAGCTGGGCCGGCGCCATCTGGTCTGTCTCGGGGAGGGCGAGGACGACTATCTGGCCCAGCAGTCGATCCGTACCTTCTTCAACACCAGCGACCCGGCCAAGCACTACGTCAAAACCGCGCTGTCCGTCCTCAACATGGGCTTCATGCGCGGCCTCTCCGCCGCGTACATGGAGGCCACGCCCGCGATCAACGACTGGCTCGCCGGTCTGATCGAGAGCGACGCCACCCTCCGCGCGGCCCGCTTCTCGATCATCCGCGAGCGCGCGGCGATCGGCTACCGCCACCGGCAGTACGAGGCTGCCACCGCCAAGGGCTCCCCGTACCTGAAAATGCTGGCCGCGCTCTGGCGCGAGAGCCCCGTGCCCTCGCTCCGGGGCGGGGAGCGGCTCGCCACGATGGCGTCCCTCCTCCACACCGACCGGGACGGCTCGTCCTTCGCGGGCGCGCTGATCGCCGCGTCGGGGCTGGCGCCGGCGGAGTGGCTGCGCCGCTACCTGGACGCGTACCTCGTGCCGGTGCTGCACTCCTTCTACGCGTACGACCTGGTGTTCATGCCGCACGGCGAGAACGTCATCCTGGTGATCGAGGACGGTGTCGTCCAGCGGGCGGTCTTCAAGGACATCGCCGAGGAGATCGCGGTGATGGACCCGGCCGCGGTGCTGCCGCCCGCGGTCGAGCGGATCCGCGCGGACGTCCCCGAGGACATGAAGATCCTGTCTGTCTTCACCGATGTCTTCGACTGCTTCTTCCGCTTCCTCAGCGCCGATCTCGTCTCGGACGGCGTGCTGCCCGACGAGGAGACGTTCTGGCGTACGGTCGCGGAGTGCGTCCGGGGGTACCAGGCGTCGCTGCCGCAGCTCGCGGAGAAATTCGCCCGGTACGACCTGTTCGACGAGGAGTTCGCGCTGTCCTGCCTCAACCGGCTCCAGCTCCGGGACAACGAGCAGATGGTCGACCTCACGGATCCGGCGGGCGCGCTCCAGCTCGTCGGGGCGCTGGCCAACCCGCTGGCCCGGTTCGCGAAATAGCGCGACGGCGGCCGGCCCCGGCCCTGTCGCGCGGGCCGGGGCCGGTCTGTTCGCGGGCCGGGGCCGGCCGTTCCGTCTCGTGTTCCGCAGGCGCCTGATGGAAGAATCCCCGCATGGCGGAAATCATCCAGCGGGACGGCACCTGGACCTTCGACGGGAGCACGGTCCGTATCGTGCCCGGCAAGGACAAGGGCGTGGGCCTGCTCCGCAGGACACTCGGCGAGATCGCCGTGCCGCTGGAGGCGCTCGCCGGGATCTCCTTCGAGGCCGGGCGGAAGTCCGGGCGGCTGCGGCTGCGGCTGCGGGACGGCGCCGATCCGCTGCTCCAGATCACCGGGGGCCGGCTGGGCGACAGCTCCGAGCCGTACTGCCTGACGGTCGAGAAGGACCGTTTCGGGGTGGCCGAGTACCTGGTGGACGAGGTGCGCAACGCGCTCCTCCTCGACCAGGTGGACCCCGGCCCCATCGACCGCTATCTGCTGCCGGGCCCCGCGCTGCCGATCACGGTGGGCGCGGGCGACGCGACCGTCTCCTTCGACGGGGAGCGGATCCGGCTGGAGTGGAACTGGAAGACCGAGGAGTCCAAGTCCTCCGGCGGCCCCCGCACGCTCCCCCTGGACGATG
Source organism: Streptomyces sp. NPDC056987 (assembly GCF_042673865.1). Taxonomy (NCBI): domain Bacteria; kingdom Bacillati; phylum Actinomycetota; class Actinomycetes; order Kitasatosporales; family Streptomycetaceae; genus Streptomyces; species Streptomyces sp. NPDC056987. The sequence continues at coordinate 229,774 of NZ_JBHURV010000004.1, read as the reverse complement.
TGGAGGGGGTGGAGTGGCTGCCGAGCCGGGGGCTGGAGAACGGCTATCTGCGCTTCCTGGTGACCCGGATGCCGACCTCCACCCCGGCCAAGCACGACCCGCACGCCGTCGATCTGTACGGGTTCCGGAAGGACCCGCTGATGGCGCTGGTGGGCGCGGCGGTGGTGGCCCGGCTGCCGCATCCGAGGGCGGCGGCGTCACCGGAGGGCAGGCTTCCGGGCGCGGGGCCCGCGGAGATCCCCGTACGGGCCTCCGGAGCGGGCCCCGTACAGGCCCCCGGAGCTGCTTCCGCGACCGACACGACCGACGCGGCGGGCGGGCCGGGCGGGCCGGGCCACGGGTCCGACGATCATGACGCCCTGCTGCGCCGCCTGCGGGAGCTGGGCGAGCTGCATCAGTCGGGGATACTCACCGCCGAGGAGTTCGCCACCGCCAAGCAGGCCATCCTCGGGCGCCTCTGAGACGCAGAGCGTCTCCCTCATTCAGCTCTCATATTCAGAGGTTCCTGCCCGATTCCGGGCAGGATTCTTGCAAACACCCCCGTGCGCCCGCAATATCGACGAGTGCTCGAACGCCGACCGTCGTACGACGACCTCATCGACCATCTCGTGCGCAGCACCGCGCTCCAGCGCGGTGAGGCCGCCCGTGTGGTGCTCGACGTACTGGCGTACTTCGACGAGACGACCGAGGAGTTCGTCCGGCGCCGCCACCGGGAACTGCAGTCCGGCGGCGCCGCCAACGCGGAGATCTTCGAGCGGATCGCGGCCGAGCTGCCGCACCGCGCGGTGGCGCCCCCGGAGCTCTCGCTCCGGCAGTTGCGCCGCATCGTCTACGGCTGACACCGCCGCTACCGCCGGCCCGGCCGGCAGGTGCGGCCGGGTCCGGGCACACACCGTGAGAACTCAGGAGGGGCAAGACCGTATGTGCGGAATCGTCGGATACATCGGCAAGCGTGACGTGGCACCACTGCTGCTGGAGGGCCTGCAGCGACTGGAGTACCGGGGGTACGACTCCGCCGGCATCGTCATCACCGGCAAGCCCGCCGCGGGCAAGGCCGCCGTGCTGAAGATGGTCAAGGCCAAGGGCCGCGTCCGCGAGCTGGAGTCCCGCGTCCCCAAGCGCTTCGCCGGGACCAGCGGGATCGCGCACACCCGGTGGGCCACGCACGGCGCCCCGAGCGACGAGAACGCGCATCCGCACATGGACGCCGAGGGCAAGGTCGCGCTCGTCCACAACGGGATCATCGACAACGCCTCCGAGCTGCGCAGGAAGCTGGAGGCGGACGGGGTGGTCTTCCTCTCGGAGACCGACACCGAGGTGGTCACCCACCTCGTCGCCCGCTCCCAGGCGGACACCCTGGAGGAGAAGGTCCGCCAGGCGCTCCAGCTCGTCGAGGGCACCTACGGCATCGCCGTCATGCACGCGGACTTCCCGGACCGTATCGTCGTCGCCCGCAACGGCTCCCCCGTGGTGCTGGGCATCGGCGAGAAGGAGATGTTCGTCGCCTCCGACGTGGCGGCGCTGGTCTCGCACACCCGCCAGGTCGTGACGCTGGACGACGGCGAGATGGCCACCCTCAAGGCCGACGACTTCCGTACGTACACCACCGAGGGGTCGTCCACCTCGGCGACGCCGACCACCGTGGAGTGGGAGGCCGAGTCGTACGACATGGGCGGCCACGACACGTACATGCACAAGGAGATCTCGGAGCAGCCGGACGCCGTGGACCGCGTGCTGCGCGGCCGGATCGACGACCGGTTCTCCACCGTGCACCTGGGCGGGCTGAACCTGGACGCCCGCGAGGCGCGCGGGGTGCGCCGGATCAAGATCCTCGGCTGCGGCACGTCGTACCACGCGGGTCTGATCGGGGCGCAGCTCATCGAGGAGCTGGCGCGGATCCCCGCCGACGCCGAGCCGGCCTCGGAGTTCCGCTACCGCAACCCGGTCGTGGACCCCGACACGCTGTACGTGGCGGTGTCGCAGTCCGGTGAGACGTACGACGTGCTGGCGGCGGTCCAGGAGCTGAAGCGCAAGGGCGCCCGGGTGCTGGGGATCGTCAACGTCGTGGGCTCGGCGATCGCCCGGGAGACCGACGGCGGGGTGTACGTGCACGCGGGCCCGGAGGTCTGTGTCGTCTCCACCAAGTGCTTCACCAACACCGTCGTCTCGTTCGCGCTGCTGGCGCTGCACCTGGGCCGGATCCGCGACCTGTCCGTGGCGGACGGCAAGCGGATCATCGCGGGGCTGCGCAGGCTGCCCGAGCAGATCGCGGAGATCCTGGCGACGGAGCACGAGATCGAGAAGCTGGCGGCGGAGTACGCGCAGGCGAGTTCGATGATGTTCATCGGGCGGGTACGGGGCTACCCGGTGGCGCTGGAGGCGTCGCTGAAGCTGAAGGAGATCTCGTACATCCACGCCGAGGCGTATCCGGCATCCGAGCTGAAGCACGGCCCGCTGGCGCTGATCGAGCCGGCGCTGCCGACGGTCGCGATCGTCCCGGACGACGATCTGCTGGAGAAGAACCGGGCGGCGCTGGAGGAGATCAAGGCGCGCAGCGGCCCGATCCTGGCGGTGGCGCACCAGGAGCAGGAGAAGGCCGACCACACGATCGTGGTGCCGAAGAACGAGACGGAGCTGGACCCGATCCTGATGGGGATCCCGCTCCAGCTGCTGGCGTACCACACGGCGCTGGCGCTGGGCCGGGACATCGACAAGCCGCGTAACCTCGCGAAGTCGGTCACGGTCGAGTAGCGGGACAGGCAGTACGGGCGGTGCGGGCCGTCGCGCTCACGGCGCGGCGGCCCGTTCGGCCCGTTCGACCCGTTCGGGCGTGAGAGCGCCCCCAGCGCGTGCCACCCGTCACACTGGGGGCGCTCTCCGAAGGGGCCGGTGCTTGCCCGGGCACCGGCCCTCGGCCTCGGGGCCGGTCGTGGCCTAACCGGTGGTACGGAGTTCGCGCAGCCCGGCCGCGAACAGGGTGGGTCCGAGGGCAGGATGGCCGAGAATCGAAGTGGAATTGACGCTTCCCGCAGAGACGTCGTCGGCCACGGCGGGCTCCCTTCACGATGTGCGGGTGTACTGAGTCCCAGCGGCCGTTATGTACCCTTCACCGGCGCGCGGCGCACCTCTACGCGTGAGTAAATTCACCCTGCGGGCAAGGAAGTTGACGGCTTCTCAGGGTTTCAGGTCGCGCCTTCCCGGCGTGCGGGGCCGCGCGGCGCCGTCGCGCGGGTCCCCGAAGTCCCGCCCGCCCTCAGGGGATGACGACGACGGGGCGCTGCGCACGGCGGGCCAGCCGCCCCGCGACGGAGCCGAAGATCCGGCCGACGAGGCCGTGCGTGGAGCCGACGACGATCGCGTCGGCGGAGTACTCCTCGCCGACCTCTTCGAGTTCGTGGCAGATGTCGCCGCCGCGCTCGACCAGGATCCACGGCACCTCGGTGAGGTAGTCCGCGCAGGCCAGTTCGAGACCGAGCACCTCGGTGCGGTGGTCGGGGACGTCCACGAAGACGGGGGGCTCGCACCCCGCCCAGACCGTGGTCGGGAGGCGGTTGGCGACATGGACGATGATCAGGCCGGAGCCGAGGCGCCGGGCCATGCCGATGGCGTAGGCGAGGGCGCGCTCGCTGGACATCGAGCCGTCGAAGCCGACGACCACTCCGTGCCGGAAGGCCGGATCGCAGGAGGCGTGCGTCTGTTCCGCCGCTCGGAGGCCGGCCAGGGGATCGGCTACCTGCTCGCGGTCTGCGGGTTCTGGGATTTCGTGACCGGCCATGTATGTCTCGGCGAAAGAAGTCCTCTTGAGAAGGAGCAACGAGTGGCGGGGTGGACGGAGCTGTGTCCGGGAATCATCTTCCCAACCCCATACCCCAAAGGGTACGGCGACACTCCTCTCATGCCCAGAGCCCACCGCGTCACACGCGGCGTTCCAGGGAGCATGCACGAGGCGGTGCCGGATCGCAATGCCGGGTGGCCCCTACAGGCTTCCCGGGCGGTGCCGCCGCACCCCTCGGAGCCCCGGGATCACCCCCACGAGTGAGCGGGCGGTCCGGCCCGCCGTTGACCGTCGGCCACGGCGCCGCCCCGGGGAACCCCGCGTCCCCGCACCTCCCGGCGCCCGGCCCCCAGGGGCGCCACGCGCCACGGGGCGCCGGGGCGGCGCGGCGCGGCCGGGGGCATGACTCCCGGCGCCGGCTCCGGGGGCCCCGCGGCCCCGGGCGCCGGCGCCGCACGGAATACTGGGAGCGGTCCCACGAGCCCGTCACAGGCCGCCACAGGCCCGCGGCGGGCCCTCCGGGAGCCCTCCCCGGGCAGCTCGTGGGACGCGCGCCACCGAGGGGCCGACCGCCGTCGGACGCGGTGGCGGCGTACGTAAGGATGTACGGAACGTACGGACCGTCCGGAAGCCGTCACTCGTGGAGGGTTCAACCAGATGGACAGGGGGCGCGGGAGGTCTCACGCGCGTACGAGAGTGGTGCGCCGGGAGACTGGGCGCATCGCACAGAAGAACCCATCGCTTTTCAGCCAACTTCGCACTTGGGCCCAACCTTTGATGAAATGGCCTGCCAACCCCCTTGCCACCAGGGAAGAAAGGACCGCTACGGCCCTCCGCACCCTACGGGGATGGGCCATGCACGAGAGGCCCACTTCCACTCTCGGCTCGCGAGTGGAACGCTTCGTGATCGAATGCTTCGCGCCAAGTTGCCTTGTCGACATAGCGCCGGTTGGAGAACTTGTCACGCCGGCACCACGGAACACAGTAGATTCGATCATGAGGATCGACGGCTGGGGACCCGTGCAAAACCGAGGGGAATCGTGCAGGAGCGAAAGGCCCGACAAGAACGGGGAGACGAGAACACCGAGGGGGGCTTAGCGCCATGAGCCAGGACTCCACCGCCGTGCCGGAGTCAGTACGGAAACTTTCCGGGCGTCGACGCCGGGAAGTCGTCGCCGTGCTGCTCTTCAGCGGCGGCCCCATCTTCGAGAGCTCCATTCCGCTCTCGGTGTTCGGAATCGACCGCCAGGACGCCGGGGTTCCCCGCTACCGCCTGCTCGTCTGCGGTGGGGAGGACGGCCCGCTGCGCACCACCGGCGGGCTCGAACTGACCGCGCCGTACGGCCTGGAGGCGATCAGCAGGGCGGGCACCGTGGTGGTGCCGGCATGGCGGTCCATCACATCACCGCCACCACCGGAGGCACTGGACGCGCTGCGCCGTGCCCATGAGGAGGGCGCCAGAATCGTCGGACTGTGCACCGGCGCGTTCGTACTCGCGGCAGCCGGACTGCTGGACGGCCGCCCGGCCACCACGCACTGGATGTACGCGCCGACGCTCGCCAAACGCTATCCGTCCGTCCACGTGGACCCGCGGGAGCTGTTCGTCGACGACGGGGACGTACTCACCTCCGCCGGAACAGCGGCCGGAATCGACCTGTGCCTGCATATCGTCAGGACGGACCACGGCGCGGAGGCAGCGGGGGCCCTGGCCCGCCGGCTGGTCGTACCGCCGCGCCGCAGTGGCGGTCAGGAGCGCTATCTGGACAGGTCTTTACCGGAGGAGATCGGCTCCGACCCGCTCGCCGAGGTCGTGGCCTGGGCGCTGGAACATCTCCACGAGCAGTTCGACGTGGAGACGCTCGCGGCGCGCGCGTACATGAGCCGCCGTACCTTCGACCGGCGGTTCCGGTCGCTCACCGGCAGCGCGCCGCTCCAGTGGCTGATCACCCAGCGGGTGCTCCAGGCACAGCGGCTCCTGGAGACCTCCGACTACTCGGTCGACGAGGTGGCCGGCCGGTGCGGCTTCCGCTCCCCGGTGGCGCTGCGCGGGCACTTCCGGCGGCAGCTGGGCTCCTCCCCGGCGGCGTACCGGTCCGCCTACCGGGCCAGGCGCCCGCAGGGCGATCCCATGCCACCGGGGGTCATGGAGTCGATGGTGCCCGCCCAGGCGTCCGCGCACTCCAGACGAGCGGCGGCGGCCGGTGCCCCCGGTCATCCGGCGGCGTCGGCGGCCCTGCCGGACCACGGCAAGCCCGGAGCGGACCTCTACGCGGCAGGTCCGGGCCGTCCGAGTCTGCCCGGCCAGCGGAGCGCCCCGTAGGGTAAGGCGCATGAACGATCGAATGGTGTGGATCGACTGTGAGATGACCGGGCTCTCGCTGGTCGACGACGCACTCATCGAGGTGGCCGCCCTGGTCACCGACTCGGAGCTGAACGTGCTCGGTGAAGGGGTGGACATCGTGATCCGCCCGCCGGACGCGGCGCTGGAGACCATGCCCGAGGTGGTGCGGCAGATGCACACCACCTCGGGACTCCTCGACGAGCTGGCGGGCGGCACCACGCTCGCCGCCGCCGAGGAGCAGGTCCTGGCGTACGTACGCCGGCACGTGAAGGAGCCCGGGAAGGCACCGCTGTGCGGGAACACGGTCGGCACCGACCGCGGCTTCCTGCTCCGCGACATGGCGACGCTGGAGGGCTACCTCCACTACCGCATCGTCGATGTCTCCTCGATCAAGGAACTGGCCCGCCGCTGGTATCCGCGGGCCTACTTCAACAGCCCGGAGAAGAGCGGCAACCACCGCGCGCTGGCCGACATCCGTGAGTCCATCGCGGAGCTGCGCTACTACCGGGAGGCGGTCTTCGTACCGCAGCCGGGGCCGGACTCGGACACGGCGAAGCAGATCGCCGCGAAGCACGTCCTGCCCCCGGAGTAGCCCCCTCAGGGCCTTCCCAAGGGCCTCCTCCAGGGCCTCCTCCAGGGCCCTTGGGCCCGCCCCCGCACCCGCCCGCTCGGGGCCCGCCCCGGGCCCGCGCGGGCCCGGTGTCACGGCCACGACAACGCGGGTGCGAGCACCCTCGCGGACCCTGTACACTTTTTCTCGGCCGGTCAGGGAACCACGAAGACCGGTCGTGGTGGGTATAGCTCAGCTGGTAGAGCACCTGGTTGTGGTCCAGGATGTCGCGGGTTCAAGTCCCGTTACTCACCCTCGATGAAGATCGCCCCCGGAGCCCGTACGACAGGGTCCGGGGGCGATCTTCGTTCGCTCGCGACCACCGCCGGTGCCGCCACCGCCACCCGCGCGAGGAATCCGCGCCGAGTCCAGCCCGGTCCCTTGACACCCCTACGGGGACCCGCGACGCTTCAACACAACACCTGTGGGAGCGCTCCCACCGTACCTGACCCATACATGCCCCGCACGTGGCCCGACCGCGCCGGATCCCCCCTCACACCGCGGACAGCGGCACGCAGCACGACGCACGCACGCGGTTGGCCGGAGGCCGGCGACGTCGGTGGCACTAGGAGGACGTCATGCGTACACGTACTCGCCCGTCCCGCAGGCTCGCGGCCCTCGCCGTCGTCGCGACCCTGGCCGCGGGCGCGCTGGCCGGCTGCGCCTCGGACGACGATCCGGCCGATGGCGCCGACAGCGCGAGCAGCGGCGGGGCCGTCGGGGGCAAGGGGAGGACGACGCTCACGGTGGGGGTCTTCGGCGCCTTCGGCCTCCAGGAGGCCGGGCTCTACGACCAGTACATGAAGCAGAACCCCGATGTCGTCATCAAGCAGACCTCCATCGAGCGCAACGAGAACTACTACCCCCAGCTCCTCACCCACCTCGGCTCCGGCAGCGGACTCGCGGACATCCAGGCCGTCGAGGTCGCCAACATCGCCGAGGTCACCGCCACCCAGAGCGGCAAACTGGTCGACCTCGGCAAGGCGCCCGGCGTCCGGAAGGACAGCTTCGTGCCGTGGAAGTGGGCGCAGTCCACCACCGCGGAGGGCAGGACCATAGGGCTCGGTACGGACATCGGCCCCGAGGCCATCTGCTACCGCAAGGACCTCTTCGCCCGGGCGGGACTGCCCACGGACCGCGCGGAGGTGGGCAAGCTGTGGGCGGGTGACTGGGGGAAGTATCTGGCGGCCGGGAAGACGTTCCAGGCCAAGGCGCCCAAGGGGACGGCCTTCGTGGACTCGGCGAGCGGTGTGATGGCCGCCATCACCGGCAGTTCGGCGGAGCGCTTCTACGACCGGGACGGCAAGGTCGTCTACAAGACCAACCCGGCGGTGAAGGGTGCCTGGGACGAGGCCGCCGCGTTCGCGAAGGAGGGCTTGACCGCCAAGCTCCAGCAGTTCACGCCCTCCTGGGACCAGGGCTTCGCGAACAGCACCTTCGCCACGGTCTCCTGCCCGCCCTGGATGCTCGGCTACATCCAGGACAAGGCCGGGGCCGCGGGCAAGGACAAGTGGGACGTGGCCGCCGCGCCGAAGCCCGGCAACTGGGGCGGCGCCTTCCTCACCGTGCCCGAGGCCGGGAAGAACAAGGAGGCCGCCGCCAAGCTCGCCGCCTGGCTGACCGCGCCCGAACAGCAGGCGGTGCTCTTCGAGAAGCGGGGCAGCTTCCCCAGCTCGCAGGCGGCGTACGCGCTGCCCGCGGTCTCCGGCGCCAAGCACCCGTACTTCGGCAACGCGCCGATCGGGCAGATCTTCACCCGGGCCGCCCAGGGCGTCCCCGTGCAGATCCTCGGCCCGAAGGACGGCATCATCGCGCAGAACCTGGCCGATGTCGGCATGCTCCAGGTCGATCAGAAGGGGACCTCGTCGAAGGACGGCTGGAACGCGGCCGTGAAGGCGATCGACAACGCGCTGGACCAGTGACCCATGGCCAGTGACGCACCCGCCGCCGCGCCCTCCGGGAAGGAGGGCGCGGCCCCGGCCGCGGCGCCCGGCGCGCGGACGACCGGCCGCCGGAGCCCCGGCTCGCGAACCGGCGCCCGGGGCCCCGGCTCAGGGAGCCCTGGGAGCCGGTCCGGGGACGAGCGCCTGGAGAGGCGGCGGGAGCGGCGCAGCCGCTGGTACCGCCGCGACGTGCGGTGGAGCCCGTACGCCTTCGTCGCGCCCTTCTTCGTCTTCTTCCTGGCCTTCGGTCTCTTCCCGCTCCTCTACACCGGCTGGGCCTCGCTCCACCGGGTGGAGCTGACGGCGCCCGGCGACATGGAGTGGGTGGGGCTGCGGAACTTCTCCCGGCTGGTGAGCGACGAGTTCTTCTGGAACGCGCTGAAGAACACGCTCACCATCGGGGTGCTGTCGACCGTCCCGCAGCTGCTGATCGCGCTGGGCGTCGCCCATCTCCTCAACTACCGGCTGCGCGGCTCGATGTTCTTCCGGGTCGCCGTGCTCACCCCGTACGCCACCTCGGTGGCCGCCGCGACCCTCGTCTTCGTGCTGCTCTTCGGCCGCGACTACGGGATGATCAACTGGGCGCTGGGGATGGCGGGGATCGATCCGGTCGACTGGCAGAACGGCGCGTGGACCTCGCAGCTCGCGGTCTCCACGATCGTCATCTGGCGCTGGACCGGCTACAACGCGCTGATCTATCTGGCGGCGATGCAGTCGATCCCCGACGACCTCTACGAGTCGGCGGCGCTGGACGGGGCCTCGCGGTGGCAGCAGTTCCGCCATGTGACCGTGCCGTCGCTGCGGCCGACGATCCTGTTCACGGTCGTGGTCTCGACGATAGGGGCGACCCAGCTCTTCGGTGAGCCGCTGCTCTACAACGGCGCCGGGGGCGCGAACGGCGGGGCCGATCATCAGTTCCAGACGCTCGGGCTCTACCTGTACGAGCAGGGCTGGGTGAATCTGCACCTCGGCCGGGCCTCGGCGATCGCCTGGACGATGTTCCTGATCCTGCTGGTCGTCGGCGCGGTGAACTGGCTGATCAGCCGCCGTCTGCGCACGAGCTCGCAGGGCCGGTGAGGGAGGCACATGTCCACGACGACAGAGTCGCACGCACCGTCACAGCCACCGTCCGGGACCGGGCCCCCGGGGCCCGCGCGGCCCGGCCGGAAGGCACGGAAGGCGGCCCGGAAGGCGGCACGGGGAGCGCCGGGGCGGGGCGCCGGGCGGCAGCTGCACGGCGGCCGGATCACCTACGCGGTGCTGATCGTGTTCACCGTCGGCTCGCTGTTCCCGCTGGTGTGGACGGCGATCGCGGCGTCCCGCAACAACACCCGGCTCGCGCAGACCCCGCCGCCGTTCTGGTTCGGCGGGAACCTCTTCAGGAATCTGGAGATCGCCTGGACCGACGCCAACATGGGGACGGCGCTGCTCAACACGGCCGTGGTCGCCGGGTCCGTCGCCGCCGGTACGGTGCTCTTCTCGACGCTCGCCGGGTTCGCCTTCGCCAAGCTGCGCTTCCGGTTCAAGAATCTGCTGCTCCTGCTGGTCATCGGCACGATGATGGTGCCGCCGCAGCTCAGCGTCGTCCCCCTGTACATGCTGATCGCCGAGCTGTCCTGGACCGACCGCCTCCAGTCCGTCATCCTGCCCACCCTGGTCAGCGCCTTCGGCGTGTTCTTCATGCGCCAGTACCTGACCGGGGCGCTGCCCACCGAGCTGATCGAGGCGGCCCGGGTGGACGGCGCGGCCAGCTGGCGGGTGGTGTGGCACGTCGTCTTCCCCGCCGCGCGGCCCGCGATGGCCGTGCTGGGGATGCTGACGTTCGTGATGGCCTGGAACGACTTCTTCTGGCCGATCATCGCGCTGACCCAGAACGGCAGCCCCACCGTGCAGGTGGCGCTGACCGGGCTCGGCCGCGGCTACATCCCCGACCAGTCGGTGATCATGGCGGGCGCGCTGCTGGGCACGCTGCCGCTGCTGATCGCCTTCGTGCTGTTCGGCAAGCACATCGTCGGCGGCATCATGCAGGGCGCGGTCAAGGGCTGAGCCCGCCGCCGCCACCGGGCGTCCCCGTACCTCACCCCCCACCACCCATCCCTACGGTCACTGGGAGTCGCACCATGTCCGAGAACTTCCCGCCGGGCTTCCTCTGGGGCACCGCCACCGCCGCGTACCAGATCGAGGGCGCGCCCCAGGAGAACGGCCGTACGCCGTCCATCTGGGACGTCTTCAGTCATACGCCCGGCAAGACGGCGAACGGCGACACCGGCGACCTCGCCGTCGACCACTTCCACCGCCGGGCCGAGGACGTCCGGCTTATGGCGGACCTCGGTCTGAACGCGTACCGCTTCTCGGTCTCCTGGCCGCGCGTGCAGCCCACCGGGCGCGGGCCCGCCGTCCAGCGCGGGCTGGACTTCTACCGCGCGCTCGTCGACGATCTGCTCGCCCATGGCATCGAGCCGGTCCTCACGCTCTACCACTGGGACCTCCCGCAGGAGCTGGAGTCGGCGGGCGGCTGGCCGGAGCGCGAGACGGCGTACCGCTTCGCGGAGTACGCGCGGGTCGTCGGCGAGGCGCTCGGTGACCGGGTGGAGCGCTGGACGACCCTCAACGAGCCCTGGTGCAGCGCCTTCCTGGGGTACGGATCCGGGGTGCACGCCCCGGGCCGTACGGACCCGGTGGCCGCCCTGCGCGCGGCCCACCACCTCAACCTCGGCCACGGGCTGGCCACTCAGGCGCTGCGCGCCGTGCTCCCGGCGCGGGCGCAGATCTCGGTGAGCCTCAACCCCGCCTGTGTACGGGCCCGCACGCAGGCGCCCGAGGACCTGAACGCCCGGCGCCGGATCGACGCCCTCGCCAACCGGGTCTTCAGCGGGCCGATGCTCGCGGGCGCGTACCCGGAGGACCTCTTCGCGGACACGGCGCGGCTCACGGACTGGTCCTTCGTCCACGCGGGCGACGCGGCGGTGGCCCGTCAGCCGCTGGACTCGCTGGGCATCAACTACTACCAGCCCGCCGTCGTCTCGGCCGCCAGGGAGGGGGACACGGAGCGGCACGACGGCCACGGCGGGGGCGACCACTCCCCCTGGCCGGGCGCGGACGACATCGCCTTCCACCGGCCGCCGGGCGAACTGACCGACATGGGCTGGTCGGTGGATCCGACCGGGCTCTACGACCTGCTGCTGCGCTACACGCGGGAGGCGCCGGGGCTGCCGCTGTACATCACGGAGAACGGGGCGGCGTACGAGGACAAGCCGGCCGCCGACGGCTCGGTCCACGACCCGGACCGGATCCGCTATCTGCACGGCCACCTGTCGGCGGTGCGGCGCGCGATCGGGGACGGGGCCGATGTGCGCGGCTACTTCCTCTGGTCGCTGATGGACAACTTCGAGTGGGCGTACGGGTACGACCAGCGGTTCGGCGCGGTCCACGTGGACTTCGAGACGCAGCGCCGTACGCCGAAGTCGAGCGCGCGGTGGTACGCGAAGGTGGCGGCGACCGGGGAGCTGCCGGAACCGCCGGTCGGCTGAGCGGGGCGGGGCAGGGCGGGCGGGAGCACGGGCGGCGGGCGGCTGGCGGGCGCGGGCGGCCGGCGGGCGGGCGGCGGGCGCCCGGGCCGCTCTCGGCCGACGGCCGACGGCTCACGGCGAGCGGGGGCCGGCCGTCACCGGTTCCCGGCGCCTCCGCGCCCGGGTTCACGCCTCCGCCGCCTCCGACCTGCGCGCTCCCCGGCGCGGCAGTCCCGGCCAGTTGCCGCGCCCCCGGCCCCGGCCCCGTCCGCGCCCGCGCGGCCGGTGACCGCGCCGTTCGTCCGGGGAGCGCCACCCGTCGAGGCCGATCCAGATCCGTATCTCCGTACCGCCGAGCACCGAGCGGCCGATCCGTACGTCGCCGCCCGTCGACTCCGCGACCCGGCGCACGATGTCGAGGCCGAGACCGGTGGAGCCCTCCCGGGCGCCGCTGTTGCCCCGGGTGAGCGCGGCCTTCGGGTCGGCGATGCCGGGACCGGCGTCCGAGACGAGGACGATCACGGCGTCCTCGCCGTTGTGCACGTCGACCGAGAAGGCCGTGCCCTCCGGGGTGTGGCGGAAAACGTTGCCGAGCAACGCGTCGAGGGCGGCCGCCAGTTCGGTCCGTACGACCGGGGCGCGCACCGGCCGGCCGATGCCGGCGACCCGTACCGTACGGTCCTCGTCCTCGGCCAGCGCGGACCAGAAGTCCATCCGCTCCCGGACCACTTCGGCGACGTCGCAGCCGCCGGCCGGTCCCGCCGCGACCGTCTGCGGTTTGGCCTCGCGGGCGGTGCGGATGATCGTGTCGACCTCGCGCTCCAGCTGCGCGACCGCCGAGCGGGTCTGGTCGGCCGCCGGGCCCTCGCCGAGCGAGGCCGCGTTGAGGCGCAGCACGGTGAGCGGGGTGCGCAGCCGGTGCGAGAGGTCGGCGGCGAGTTCGCGTTCGTTGGCCAGGAGCTGCACGACCTGGTCGGCCATGGAGTTGAACGCGACGGCGGCGGAGTGGAGTTCGGCCGGTCCCTCCTCGGGGACACGGGCGCCGAGCTTGCCCTCCCCGAGGGCGTGCGCGGCGCCCGCGAGCCGCCGCGCCGGCTCGACCATCCGGATGCCGAGCCGGTCGGCGACGGCGACCGAGCCGACGATCAGGGCGGCGCCGACGCCCGCGAGGACCAGCCAGGCGGTGGTGACACCGTTGGTGACCTCGTCCTGGGGGACGTAGATCTCGACGATCGCGATCCGGCCCGAGCCGAGCGCGGTCGGCTGGAGCAGCACGGAGCCGCCCGCGACCTCGGCGGTGGCGGCGCGCGGGGTGCTCCGTACGGTCTCCAGGTCCTTCTGCGCGGCCCGGCGGGAGCCGATCTCCAGGGCGCCCGCCCGGTCCTCCTCACCGGCCGGCACGTGGACGGCCATCCGCTCTTCGGCGCCCGCCTGGGTGGAGGCGACGGCGCGTTCCAGTTCGGCGCGGTCGGTGGTGATGGAGAGGGTGGGGCCCATGGCGGCGGCCTGCCGCTCGGCATTGGTGAAGGCGCGGTCCCTGGCCATCTCCTCGATGACGAGACCGAGGGGGACGGCGAAGGCGACGACGACCATCACGGTGACCGCCAGGGAGACCTTGACCAGGGCCCATCTCATGGGAGCGGCTCCCTGCGGGGCCGCGCGGGAGGGGGCCCCGCGGGCGGCTCCAGTTTGACGCCGACGCCGCGCAGCGTGTGCAGATAGCGGGGCCTGGCCGCCGTCTCCCCCAACTTCCGCCGCAGCCAGGACAGATGGACGTCGATGGTCTGGTCGTCGCCGTACGACTGCTGCCACACCTCGGCGAGCAGTTCCTTGCGCGGTACGACGACGCCGGGGCGCCCGGCGAGGAAGGTCAGCAGGTCGAACTCCCGGCGGGTGAGATCGAGCGGGGTGCCGTCCAACTCGGCCTGGCGGCGCAGCGGATCGATGGTGAGCCCGCCGACCCGCAGCACCCCCGGGGACGGCGCGTCGCCGGCGCCCGCGCGGGAGCGGCGCAGCACGGCCGCGATCCTCGCCGAGAGGTGGGCGACGGAGAACGGCTTGATGAGGTAGTCGTCGGCGCCGTCGTTGAGCAACCGGACGATCTCGGTCTCGTCGTCCCGCGCGGTCGCGATGATCACCGGTACGTCGGTGATGCCGCGCAGCATCTTCAGCGCCTCGGAGCCGTCGAGGTCGGGGAGTCCGAGATCGAGGATGACCACGTCGAACCGGAAATGGGCGACTTCACGCAGCGCCTCCAGGGCCGTGCCGACGCTCCGTACGGTGTGGGAGGCCTCGGTCAAGTGCCTGATGAGGGCGGAGCGTACGAACTGGTCGTCCTCGACCACGAGCACACTGGGCATGGGCGGCACCGTACGCCATCGGGGCGGCGGAGGCGGGCGGGTCCGGATGCCCGGGGCGGTGCGTGGTGGTGAGATGGGCGACGGACGGTGGTGAGGCGGGCGACGGGCGGTGGTGACGGCGGGACAGAGGTGGCGCGGGTGGTGCACTATGGCCCCGATGCGCAGAGGACTCGTACACGCGATCGCCTGGCTGCTCGCCACCGGCGCGGCGGTGACGCTGACCTGGTGGGGCGTGCACACGGTCATGTCCGGGACGGCGTACGACCCGCCCCGCGCGCTTCCGCTGCCGGTGGACGGGGTCCGGGAGCGGGACGTCTCGGCGCTGGACTCCTCGACGCGGCGGCCCCGGAGCCCGTCGCCGGAGCCGTCGGTGTCCTCGGCCACGCCTTCGGAGCCCGCGGGTGCGGAGGAGGACCGTACGTCGCCGTCCGCGCCCGCGCCCACCGGGTCGGCGACGAGCCCCGCGGGGCCGTCCGGGGAGAGTTCGGAGCCGTCCGCGGGCTCCGGTTCGGGCCCGGACTCCGGTTCCGGCGCCGGTTCCGGCCAGGTGAAGAGCTATGCGGTGGACGGCGGCCGGGTGGTGCTGGAACTGGGCGACTCCTCGGCCGAGTTGGTCTCCGCGACGCCGAACGCGGGCTGGCAGGTGCAGGCGTGGACGGAGGAGTACTGGATCCGGGTGACGTTCACGCGGGACGGCCGGGAGGTCTCGGTCTTCTGTACGTGGCACGACAGTGCGCCGAGGGTGGAGTTCGACGACCGTTGACGGGCCCGGTCGCGGGGGCGCCGCGAGGCGGTGCGGCGAGGGGCTTCAGTCCGCGAACGTACCGGCCGGGGGCAGCGGCGACGCCTTCGCGCCCGCGTCCGTGACGACGGCCGCCCCACCGGTGAAGTCGGCCAGTGCGCGCCCGTGTTCGACCCGGCCGGGATGCGGATCGCTCGCGACCCGGCGGGTCAGCTCGGCCACGGGCAGCTCCCGGTCCGCGGCGAGCAGGACGGCGTTGCCGAAGCGCCGGCCGCGCAGCACCGCCGGGTCGGCGGCGAGCGCCAGCCGCTCGAACGCGCCTGCGGCGGTGGCGATCTGGCCCCGGAGGTGGCCGAGCGGCGGACCGTCCGCGATGTTGGCCGCGTACCAGCCGTCCGGCTTCAGGGCACGCCGTACGTCGGCCAGGAACTCGGCGCTGGTGAGATGGGCGGGGGTGCGGGTGCCGCCGAACACGTCGGCAATCACCAGATCCGCCCAGCCGTCGGGCACCTTGGCGAGCGCGGCGCGGGCGTCGGCGGAGCGGACGCGGATCCGCGCGGTGGGGTCCAGCGGCAGGTGCTTCCGTACGAACTGGACGAGGCCCGCGTCCACTTCGGCGATCTGCTGGGTGGAGCGGGGCCGGGTGGCGGCGGTGTAGCGCGCGAGGGTGAAGGCGCCACCGCCGAGGTGCACGACGTGCAGCGGCCGCTGGGCGGGGGCCACGAGGTCGGTGGCGTGGCCGAGCCTGCGCTGGTACGCGAAGGAGAGGTACCCGGGGTCGTCGAGGTCGACATGGGACTGCGGGGCGCCGTCGATCAGCAGCGTCCAGGCGCGGGCGCGCTCGCGGTCGGGGGTCAGCTCGGCGACACCGGCGTCGACGTTTTCGACGACGGCCTCCGCCCGGTCCCGCCTGCTGCGTGCCACGCCCTCATTATCGGGGAGGCGCGGCGGCGCGGAGAACCGGGCCGGTGCCGGGGCCGGTGCGGGCGCGAGGGCCGGGGACGGGGCGGGCGCGGGCACCCCGGCCGGCGCGGGTACCGAGGCCGGCGCGGGTGCCGGGGTCGCTGTCGGCTCGGGCGCCGGAGCCAGGGCCTGCACGGGTGCCACGGCCGGTGCGGGCGCCGGGGTCAGGGCCGGTGCGGGCGCCTTTGTCAGGGCCGGTGCGGGTGCCAAGGTTGCTGTCAGCTCGGGCGCCGGAGCCAGGGCCTGCACGGGTGCCACGGCCGGTGCGGGCACCCGGCCGGTGCGGGTGCCGGGGTCGGTGCGGGTGCCGGGGTCGCTGTCGGCTCGGGCGCCGGAGCCAGGGCCTGCACGAGTGCCACGGCCGGTGCGGGCGCCGGGGTCAGGGCCGGTGTCGGCGCGGATGCCAGGACCAAGGCCGGGTCAGGGCCGGGGTCGGATCGCGCGCCGCCGGTCAGTGGCACCGGTCGGCGGCCTCGATCAGCCGTGCCGCCTCGCCCAGCGCCGCCCGGAGCACCACCGGATCCGTGACCGGCCCCGTCGCGTCGGGCGGCAGCAGCCAGCCCGAGCCGGTGACCGGCGGCTCCGAGGGGACGCGCCTGCCCCGGCCGAGCGTCTGCGTACAGGCGCTGCCCGGCAGGTCCCAGCCGGCCGCCGTGCCGGGCGGCACGAGGAAGCCGAGCGTGTCGCAGGAGCCGTCGTGCAGCACGGGACCGACCGCCGGGACGGCCCCGGCGGGCGCCGCGCCGCGCCGCAGGATGTCCACCGCCTCCAGCCCCTGCCGCGCCGGGACGGTCACCAGGTCGGGCGCTTCGCCGACGTCGTAGGGGCGCGCGCTGGACTCCTGGTGATGTGCGTGCTGAGCCGTCGTGCGTGAGCCACGGCTGGTCTCCATACCGACCTCCCACTCCCACTCCGACAAGGCGGGTCCTCCTCGTCGAACGCAGACACGTTGAGCGTCTCCGTCAGGTTCAACGCGGGGCGGCGTCAACGGCTACGGCGAAACGCCGCCGCAAAGGATGGCAGTTCATGGCGGATCGTGGGTGAGAAATCCGATTTGTAGCCAAACCCTGCGTATAAGCACTGTCACGGACGGTACGTTCTTGCTGCGCCGGGGTGACCGGCCGTGAACCGGCGGCGGGCCGGCCTGTCCGGATCCGTCCATCGGCCGTACCCGTCCATCGGCCGTACCAGGAGAGGGCTCGGCCATGACGTCGTCCCGGACAGTTCCCAACCTCGCCTTCCGCCGGCTGCGCGGTCAGCGCTCGCCGGGGGAGTTCGCCGCCGCCGTGCGCAGGGCCGCACGGGAGATCGGTGAACACGTGGCGTGCGACGCACGTTATATCGGACGGGTGGAGGCCGGCGAGATCCGCTGCCCCAACTACGCGTACGAACGGGTGTTCCTGCACATGTTCCCCGGGCTGACCCTGCGTGACCTGGGCTTCTCGGCGCGCGAGGACGTACGCGGCAGAGCGGCGCGGGTCACGTCCCAGCGCCGCCCCCCGGCCGCTCCCGGATCCCCCCTCACCCCCCCGCCGAGACCCCCGGCCGGGACGGCACCGACGAACCACCCCAGCGACACCAGCGAGGAGAGCGACGTGCTGCGTCGCGCATTCATCACCAGCGGCCCCGCCTCCGCGATGGCCGCCTCCCTCGGGCTCGGCGGTACCGCCGCCGCCTCCGTCCCGGCCCCCCGGCGGGTCGGCGAGGCCGAGGTGCACGCCGTCGAGGAGGCCGTACGGCGGATCCGGCTGCTCGACGACCGGCACGGCGCCGACGGGCTCTACCGGAGCGCCGCCCAGCCGCTGCGGGCCGCGTACACCCTGCTCGACGCGGGCACGACGACCCGGCGGGCCACCGCCGACCGGCTCTACTCGGGCGCGGGCGAGCTGTCGATCTCGGTGGGCTGGCTCGCCCATGACTCCGGCCGCTTCGACGAGGCGCGCTCGCACTACGCGGAGGCGCTGGCCACGGCGCGGATCGCGGGCGATCCCGCCCTGGAGGCGCACGCCTTCTGCAACACCTCGTTCCTGGCCAGGGACGCGGGCCAGTACCGGGAGGCCGTACGCGCCGCCCAGGCGGGGCGGCGGGCGGCGGCCAAGCTCTCCTCGCACCGGCTGCTGTCGCTGCTCGCGCTGCGGGAGGCGGGCGGCCGGGCGTGGCTCGGCGACCGTACGGGGTGCGAGCAGGCGCTGTCCCAGGCCCACGGCTACTTCGAGCGCGGGCCCTCGGACTCCGACCCCGAGTGGATGTCGTTCTTCGGCGAGCCCGAGCTGGAGGCGCAGGAGGCGCTCTGCCACGCGGCGTTGGGCGACTGGGCGCGGGCCGCGCGCCACGCGTACCGCGCGACGGTCCTCCAGCAGCCGCACTTCGCCCGCAACCTCGCCCTCTACCGCGCGGAGCTCGCCACCGACCTGGCGCGCGCGGGGGCGCCGGACGAGGCGGCGGCCGCCGGGCACCAGGTACTCGACCTGCTGGACGACATCCAGTCGTCCCGTATCCAGACGAAGCTCGCCGCGACGGCGCGGGTGCTGCTGCCGCAGCGGCGGCTGCCGGAGGTGGGCGCGTTCCTGGACCGCCACGCGTCGGCGAACGCGCGCGGGTGACGGGACGTCAGGAGCGGTAGCAGCTCAGGGCACGAGGTGCCCGGTGTCGTTCCAGACCTGGATGGCCGGCATGTCGTACGCCCAGCCCAGCACCGAGATCGACGTCGGGTCGAGCCGGATGCGGGCCGCGAACGCGATGTCCTCGCCGAGCCAGCGCGCCCCTATGGCGCGCAGGATGTGGCCGTGTGCGAAGACCAGGACGTCGCGGTCGGCGGAGCGCGCCCAGTCGACGACCTCGTCGGCGCGGGCCGCGACCTGCGCCAGGCTCTCGCCGTCCGGCACGCCGTCCCGCCAGATCAGCCACCCCGGGCGGGCCGCCTTGATCTGCGCCGGGGTCATCCCCTCGTAGGCGCCGTAGTCGAACTCCATCAGCGCGTCCCAGGCCTCGGCGCGCCCCCCGAACCCGGCCAGCTCGCAGGTCTCGCTCGCGCGGGCCAGCGGGCTGGTGCGTATCTCCGCGTCGGCCAGCCCCGACCAGGGCTCGCGGTGCAGCCGCTCGCCGAGCAGCTTGGCACCGCGGCGGCCCTCGTCGAGCAGAGGGACATCCGTCCGGCCCGTGTGTTGTCCGGACAGCGACCAGGCGGTCTGGCCGTGCCGGGCGAGCAGGATGCGCGGTGCCATGAAGATGCTCCCTGAAGTTCCGATTGATGCCGTTCCATCATCGCGCACCTGAACGAACGGCGACTTCCAGGGGGCAACCTCCTGACGCGTACCGGCGTCCCTCACTGCGTCGAAGGTGATGTTGTCGAACGCGGATTCCTGGGTACACCCGGCCGAAGACGTCGATCGCGTACACCGTACGGTTGAACGTCGGCCGAAAGCTGCATGAAAACATGATGGAGACCGCCCGGATGTCGTACCGCGCCAGCGCCAGCGCCGCCCGCGCCGGTGGGAGAACGACGCACCCCCCGCGACTGCGGCCCCGCTGGTGGACCGAGCTGGCGCTGCTCGTCGTGGTGTACGCCGCGTACTCGGCGGGCCGGCTCCTGGCGCGCGGGGACGTGTCGACGGCGGTCGACCACGGGCTGGCGATCCTCCGTGTGGAGAAGGCGCTGTTCCTCAACGCCGAGCATCCCCTCAACCGGCTCTTCACCAGCACTCCGGCGATCGGGATACCCGCCGACTTCCTCTACGCCTCGCTGCACTACCTCGTGACACCGGCGGTCCTCGTCTGGCTCTTCCGCCGCCGTCCCGCCCGCTACCGGGCGGCCCGCACCTGGCTGATGCTCTCCACCCTCCTCGGTCTCGTCGGCTTCACGCTCCTGCCCACCTGCCCGCCCCGGCTGCTGGACGCGGGGCACGGCTTCGTCGACACCATGGCGCAGTACAGCTCGTACGGCTGGTGGGGCACGGAGGCCAGCGCGCCGCGCGGGCTGGGCGGGATGACCAACCAGTACGCGGCGATGCCGAGCCTCCACGTGGGGTGGGCGGTGTGGTGCGGGGTGCTCCTGTGGAAGCACGCGCGCACCCCGCTGGTGCGGTGGCTGGGCGTCGCCTACCCGCTGGTCATCACCGTGGTCGTGATGGGCACGGCGAACCACTACTTCCTGGACGCGGTCGCGGGCGCCGCGGTGATGGGCGCGGGCGCGCTGCTGACGGGCCCCGCGACGCGCGCGCTGCACCGCGTACGGGCCATGGGCGCCCACCGGCCGGTGGGGACGGCGGAGCCGGCCGACGAGCCGTCACGGACGCACCTCACGGCCCCGGCCGCTCCCCCGGCACACGCGGCCGAACCGTCCCGTCCGGCCCGCTCGGTCCCGATTGTCAGCGGTGGATGCGAGACTTCGGCGGGTGAGCGATTCCCTGGGCAGCGGACCCGCAGCAGCACCAGCACCTCCTCCGCAGACGACACTCCGGCGACGGCTCGCTGAGCTGCGCGGCCCCACCGTCGCGCCGCATCCGCTCGACGCCCGCGCGCTGGCCGCCCTCGCGGCCAACCCCGGCTGCCGGCGCCGCGCGCTGCTCGACGGCGCGGGCGTCGACAAGGCCGCGCTGGCGACGGCGCTCGGCTCGCCGGGGCCGTTCGGACAGTCGCAGTTCGCGTTCATGCGCGGCAACGCCTTCGAGGCCAAGGTGAAGGCCGACGGGGGTACGGAGCTGATGCGGCTGGTCGCCGAGCGGCTCGGCGGCGCCGCGCCACCGCCCGGCCCCGGCGAGGTCCTCGTACCCGACCTGTCGGCGGCCGGTCCCGAGGGCCGGGTGGCCCGTACGGCGCTGGCGCTGCGCGAGGCCACGGAGGCGGGCGCGTGGGCGCTGCTGGACCATCCGCTGCTGGCCCTGGAGGTCGCGGGGTCACCGGCGTATCTGGAGCCGGACGCGGTGGTGGTGCGGCCGGACGGCCTGTGGACGGTCGTGGAGATCAAGTCCTTCCCGATGATCGACGGTTCGGCGGACGCGGCGAAGGTGGGCGCGGCGGCCCGGCAGTCGGCGGTGTACGCGCTCGCGCTGGAGCGGGTCGCCCTGCGCACCGGGGGCGCCGAGGTGGGCCACCGGGTGCTGCTGGTCTGCCCCAAGGACTTCTCCAACCTGCCGACGGCGTCCGTGGTCGACGTCCGCAAGCAGCTCTCGGTGACGCGCCGGCAGCTCGCGCGGCTCACCAGGATCGAGGAGATCGCTGCGGCGCTCCCCGAGGGCGCCACCTTCGATGTGGAGCGCTGCTCGGGCGCGGAGCTGACGAGCGCCGTCGAGGCGGTCTCCGCGGCGTACGCCCCCGAGTGCCTGGCCGCCTGCGAACTGGCCTTCCACTGCCGCTCGGCGGCGCGCGCGGACGGCGCGGTGGAGGCGCTGGGCCGGGGCGTACGGGGCGAGTTGGGCGGGCTGACGACCGTGCCGGCGGTGCTGGCGGCCGCCCGTGGCGAGGCGGGCGACCCGGCGGACCCGACGGTGGCGACGCTCCGGCGGGCGGCGGCGCTGCGCGCGGAGGCCCTGGACACGGCGCGGCGCCGCGCCGCGGAGGATGCCGGGGACGCCGCCGAGGGCGCTCTGGAGGCGGTCCCGTGTCGCTGATCGGTACGCTCGCCCGGCTGGAGGCCATGGAGAGCGGGCGCGCCCAGCCGCTGACGACGGTCCGGCACCGCCGGATCTCCGACCGGCCGCTCGTGCTGGTCCCGCTGACGACCGCGGGCGAGGCGGGCGCTCCGCTCGGCGCGCTCGTCGGGACGGACCGGGACGCGCCCCGGCTGCTGACCGTGGCGCAGCCGCGCGACCGCGATCTGCGGTTCGCGTTCCTCGGCGAGCTGGCCGAGGCGGTCCTGCCGCATCTGGACGCGTACGCCGATGTGATCGAGCCCGCCGAGCGGAACGAGACCGACCCGGAGACCGGGAAGCGGGTCAAGGTCGAGGTCGAACTGTGCGTGGACGCGCCGCAGCTGATCGTGCCGAACCGGCCGGGCGTCGACTTCGTCCGGCTGCTGGGCCGGTCGATGCGGTTCCGGCGGACGGCGGAGGACGACCCGGACGCGCCGTACCCCGCGCCGCCGCGCGTGCCGCTGCTCGGCCGCTGGCTGACGCATTACGGCGAGCGCGCCCGGGTGCCGGGCTCCTCGCTGCTGCTCGCGGTGACGGATCTACTCAACCGCCACTGGGCGACGGGCCAGTCCAACCTGGAGGACCAGCATCTGGGCGCGCTGCTGGCCTGGCTCGATCCGCGGGACGGCGTTCCGGGCGCGGAGGCGGCGCTCCGGGCGGAGCTGGGGCGGGACGGGGAGGGGCAGTTGGTGTGCCCGCCGGCCGGTCCGGCGACGGATCCGGCGTTCGACAACCGGCTGCTCGCCCCCGCGATCGAGGCGTACGACCGGGCGCGCGGCGCGCTCGCGGCGGCGGAGGACGGGCCGGGCGCGGAGGAGCAGCTGGCCCGGCTGGCCGCGGCCGAGCGGCGGATCCGCGAGCTGCTGGAGTCGGTCATGCGGCCCACGTGGGACGCGGTCTGGCAGGGCCTGGACCTGCTGGACGCGCTGCCGGAGGGCGAGCGCGTCGACGGCCGCTGGACGCGTGACCGCTGGTCCTTCACCGGCCACCGCGACCGGGTGCGCGCCGGGGAGCCGCCGCAGCCCCGCAGGGACGACGCGGTGACGGCGGCGCAGAAGCTCGCCTCGCGGGAGACGGCGCAGGGGCAGCTGGAGGCGCAGGAGGCGCTGGACGACCCGCTGGTGCTGGCGGGGCGCCGGCTGGCCGGGGAGGCGTTCCTCGGGGAGGTGACGGAGGTGGAGATGGCGTACAGCGAGAGCAAGCGGCCGAGCCCGCGCCCCCTGGTCACGCTCCGCACGGACGACCGCCCGCAGCTCGGCGCGGGGGTGAAAGTCTTCCGCTCGCTGGACGGCAGACCGCAGACGGCGGAGTTCGTACGGTACGAGGCGGCCGGCCCGGCGCGGGAGGAGGGCGGCCTGCTGGTGGTGCGGCTGACCGACCGCATGGGCCGGAGCAAGGAGCCCGCGCCGGGTTCCGTACCGGAGAAGGGCGACCGGATCGCCTGGACGCTCTTCGAGCACGACCAGCGGGGCGGCCCGAAGCTGCCCGACCCGGAACAGACGCCATGGACGCACGGCGGCCCGCCGGCCGGCCCGGAGGGGACGCTCGACGGGTCAGTTCCCGCGCCGGCCCCGGACCCGGTGACCGAGGAGGACTTCCTCTGAGCCCCCTCAGCCCCGCACACCGCCGCCGACCTGGCCAACCCGGCCGACCGGCCCGTCCCGGTCCCGGCCGGTGCCGACGCCGCCGCCCCCGATCCCCGGAGCCCCGCCGATGAACGAGCCCACCACCCTGGACCCGAGCGCCGCCGCGACGCGGGCCACCGACGCGATCCTGCGCGACACGCTGCACGGCGCGCACCGCGGAGTCGTCGTGGACTCGCCGCCCGGCGCGGGCAAGTCGACGCTCGTCGTGCGGGCCGCGCTGGAGCTGGCCGCGGCGGGGCGCCCGCTGATGGTGGTCGCACAGACGAACGCGCAGGTGGACGACCTGGTCGTGCGGCTCGCGGAGAAGAATCCCGAGCTGCCGGTCGGCCGGCTGCACAGCAACGACCCCGACCCGTACGACAAGACGCTGGACGAGCTGGCGAACGTACGGAAGTCGGCGAAGGCCGCCGATCTCGCCGGGCTCGACATCGTGATCTCGACGGCCGCGAAGTGGGCGCATGTCCAGGGGGTCGAGCCCTGGCGGCACGCCATCGTCGACGAGGCGTACCAGATGCGTTCGGACGCGCTGCTCGCCGTCGCCGGGCTCTTCGAGCACGCGCTGTTCGTCGGGGACCCCGGTCAGCTCGACCCGTTCAGCGTGGTGGGCGCGGACCAGTGGGCGGGGCTCTCGTACGACCCGTCCGCGAGCGCCGTCTCGACCCTCCTCGCGCACAATCCCGAGCTGCCGCAGCACCGGCTGCCGGTGTCGTGGCGGCTGCCCGCGTCGGCGGCGCCGCTGGTCTCGGACGCGTTCTATCCGTACACCCCGTTCCGCAGCGGTACGGACCACGGCGACCGGCGGCTCGCGTTCGGTGTCCCGTCCGACGGCTCGGGGCCCGACCGGGTGCTGGACGAGGCCGCCGCGTCGGGGTGGGGGCTGCTGGAACTGCCCGCGCGGCGCACGCCCCGGACGGATCCGGAGGCGGTACGGGCGGTGGCGCTGGTGGTGCGCAGGCTGCTCGACCGGGGGGCGGCGGCCACCAGCGAGCGCGCCCCCGCTCCGGTGCCGGTGACGGCGGACCGGATCGCGGTCGGCACGGCCCACCGCGACCAGGCGGCGGCGGTCCGGGCGGCGCTCGCGGAGCTGGGGGTGAGCGGTGTGGCGGTGGACACGGCCAACCGGCTCCAGGGCCGTGAGTTCGATGTCACGGTCGTCCTGCACCCGCTCTCGGGGCGCCCGGACGCGACCGCCTTCCACCTGGAGACGGGCCGGCTCTGCGTGCTGGCCTCGCGCCACCGGCACGCCTGCGTCGTGGTCTGCCGGGCGGGCGTGGCGGAACTGCTGGACGAGCATCCGTCCACAGAGCCGGTACAGCTCGGGGTGACGGTGAAATTCCCGGACGGGTGGGAAGCCATGCAGTCGACCTGGGCCCAGTGGTCGGAGCACCGGGTCACGTGGCGCCCCTGAGGCGTACTTGCGTGGGGCGGGACAATGGACCGTGGCCCGCGGGCCCGGTACACGCACGAGCAGGAGGACTGACATGGCGGATCCCGAGCGGAGTGAGCGGAGCGAGCGGCGGCGTCCGCTGCGACCCGCGCCGCTGCTCTTCGAGCCGTCCGAGGCGGTCTCCGACCCCGAGCACTTCTTCGATCTCGAATCGATCGAGGACCCCGCCGAGCTGCTCGCCCGGTCGACCGAGCTGACGCTGGCGTTCCGCGCGGCGACGGACCGGGCGGTGGAGTTCCAGGCGGTCGCCGCGGCGCAGCTCGCCGATCCGCGCAGGTTCGACCGGCTGACGACGGCGGACATCGCGGAGCGCGCGGAGTGGACCGAGGACTACGCGAAGAAGATGGTCGAGTTCGGCCGGGAACTGCTGGCGGGCGACGCGCAGCCGGGCCAGTAGCCCGGCGGTGACGCGCGGCGGGGCCGGTGGCCCGGCGGTGACGTGCGGCCGGGTCAAGTAGCCCGGGGGCGACGCGCAGCCGGGCCAGTAGCCTGGCGACGGCGTGCGGCCGGGTCAAGTAGCCCGGCAGTGACATGCGGCCGGGTCAAGTAGCCCGGCGACGGCGTGCGGCGGGCCCGGTGGCCCGGCGACGGCGTGCGGCCGGGTCAGTAGCCGGGCATATGCCGGGGTGCAGGTTACGCCCCTCTGGGCGGTCCTGTCCCGGTTTCCGGAAACCCTGGGGAACCGGTTCATCACTCCCGGTAGACCTTATGGTCATGAGCGCATGGCCAAGAGATGAAGCCCCCTTACGCCCCGGACCGAGCGAGGACGAGCGCCGCACCGACCTCTTCGGCCTGCTGAGTGACGCGGGCCGCCACCAGACCGCCCAGGTCACCCCGGCCGGCGCGGACTGGCTCGCGTCCGCGGGCCCCTCCCCCCGCTCCCTCCTCTCCCTCTGGGCGGCCCGGCCCGCCACCCCCGGCGTGCTGCCGTGCGGCTCCGCCTTCGACGTGGTGAGCGCGCCGGCGATGTTCGGGCGGCACATGCTCAACCGGCTGTGGTGCGACGGCCCCGGCTCGGGCCCGGTCGCCGCGCACCGGGGCCGCACCCTGCTCTTCGCGGCGCCGGGCACCGCCCAGCGGCTGCCGTCGCTGCTCTCCTGGGAGGAGTGGGGCGGCCGGGGCCCGGACGGGCGGGACACCGCTCCGCCGCCGCTGTTCTGCCACGGCGCGGGCGACGCCGTGACCGTACCGCCGCTCACCCCCGGCCCCCGGTCCGGACCGCGCTGGCTGGTCGCGCCGGACACCCGCCACCCGTGGCTGCCGGGGCCCGACGTGCTGCTGTGGGCCTGCGTCCGGGCGGCCCGTACGGCGGCGCGCACCGCGCTCGGGCGCCTGGGCTGACCTCCTCGAACGCCTCCGGCATATCGATTTTTCTTCGCGCCGATCCGGGTGCTAAGGTCTACGACGTCAGCAGGCGCCGCTAGCTCAGTTGGTTAGAGCAGCTGACTCTTAATCAGCGGGTCCGGGGTTCGAGTCCCTGGCGGCGCACCGACAGGGGAAGGCCCCTCGCTCCGGCGAGGGGCCTTTTCCGTACGCCCGCCCGCGGTCAGCAGTCCGCAGTCAGCCGGCCGGGGTGATCTTGACGGTGAAGGCACCCGAGGACGTCCGCTCGGCCACCTGCACCTGGGTCCCCTCCCCCGGCACGGTGAACGTCTCGCCGACCGCCAGCGGTGCGTCCGCCAGGGGCGGGTAGACCGACCGCTCCCAGCACGCCTCGCTGCCCGGGTGGGTGTCCACCACCTCGACCGGGCCGCCGCCGGACGCCTTCCCGCTCCGTACCCGGTAGATCAGCACCCCCTCCGTACAGGTGTGCAGATCGTTGCGGGTGGCGGTGCGCGCCTCGATCGCCAGGGCGGAGTCCTTGCCCGTACGCACCACCGCGAGCCGGGTCCCGGCGGCGCCCCCGAAGGAGGGCTCGGCCGCGACCGGATCGAGGGTGAGGAGGGTCGTTCCCGTCGGTGGGACGCAGCTCACCTGCCGCCGGTCCAGCCAGCCGAGCTTCCACTTGTGCCAGGCGAAGAAGTCCGGCGCCAGACCGAACTGGCTGCCCATCACGTCCCAGTCGCCGACGTAGGTGTCCCAGTCGCCCCTGTCGTCGGTCGGCCGGTGGTAGAGGTCCGCCAGGTCGAAGACGTGCCCGGTCTCGTGGGCCAGCACGTTGCGGTCGGGCGGATGCCGCTCGAAGACGGTGACGACGCGCTTGATGTCCGTACCGTCGGCCCGCATCGGCTGGTCGAAGTTGACCACCTTCGTGGCGTCGGAGTCGACGCCCGGCGCGTCCGGGTCAGCCACGAAATAGACCATGTCGTACCGGGAGAAGTCGATCTCCGGATCGGCGGCGGCCAGCGCGTCCCGCAGATAGGCGGTGCGCCGGGCCGGCTCCCAGTCGCGCCGTATCCCGTACGAGGTGGAGGGGCGCGGCATGGTGAACCAGCGGAGCTGCGGGTGCGCGCGGAGCGTGAACCTGCCGTACGAGGCCCGCTCGTAGAAACGGCTGGTGGCCGGGAAGTGGTCGGCGGCCAGGGCGTCCGGGGTGGCGAGCGGCCGGGAGTCCGGGAAGGAGAGAAAGATCATGACCGCGTCGAGGGAGCGGACGGGCCGGGGATAGTCGTCGTTCCAGGTGTCCAGGCCGACGGAGTGGTGCGCGGCGGTACGGGGCAGGGCGCACGGCCCCTGCGCGGTCGCGGTCGCGGCGGGCCCGGCCACCAGAGACGTGGTGGCGACCGCCATGAGGGAGGTGAGGGCCGCGGCGGCCCTGCGCAGCCGTGGCCTCTCCATTGCCTCGGGTGGCTGCGGATGCTCCACATCGACCTCCGGCTACGGCAGGGGAAACGGCGGT
The DNA here is from genome assembly GCF_042673865.1 of Streptomyces sp. NPDC056987. Lineage (NCBI taxonomy): Bacteria > Bacillati > Actinomycetota > Actinomycetes > Kitasatosporales > Streptomycetaceae > Streptomyces > Streptomyces sp. NPDC056987. Next base: position 201,969 of record NZ_JBHURV010000004.1, on the reverse strand, counting down.
ACGGCAGGTGCTGCGGGTGTGGCTGGTACAGCAGGTACGGCGGGTGCTGCGGGTACGGCTGTCGGTGCGGCGGACGCGGGGCGGCACGCCACCCCCACCTTGTGCCGTTTTGCCGCAATACGCCCTGTTGGGCTGCCCCACGTGGGTGAGAGCGGCCCGACACCCCGGGCGCGGCGGCGATGTCACAGCCGGTCACCTTTGGGTGGCCCGGTGCCACAGCCGTGCAGAAACGATCGCCCGACGCCGTGGGAACGGCTCTTCGGGGCCGCCTTCCGTACGGGGGAGCTGGAATGGCCGCCCGGCGTACCTCTATGATCGGCACACTTTCTCTGGCTGATCCCTCTCCACCACCCCCCTGTACGACACGACTGCACCGCGGGAGCGAGCCGTGAGCGGAACCTCCGAAGGGCCGCCCTCAGCGGCAGTCGCGGCAGCGGGCGGCGGACACCCGCCGAACACGGAGCGTATGGATCGTACGGAGCGTCAGACCATGGGCAGGGCCGTCCCCGACGACGACACCGAGCGGCACGACCGGACCACCGCCGAACAGACCGACCGCACCGAGCAGCGCGCGCCGCACGAGAGCGGTGAGGCGCGCGACTACCGCGCCGCCTTCCACATCTCCCGGCTCGCCATGGCGCTCCTCGACCGCGAGGGCACGGTCCTCGACGCCAACGACGCGCTCGGCGAACTCCTCGGCACCGGGGCCGACGCGCTGCCCGACCAGGCCGCCGCCGACCTCCTCGATCTGGCCTCCGACACCCGCACCTGGCACGCGTACCACGAAGCCCTCGACAGCCTGCGGGCCCGTTTCCGCTGCACCCGCCGGCTCAAGCACCCGGACGGGCGGACGCTGTGGGCCGAGGTCACCGTGGCCCCCGTACCGGACACCGACCGCGTGCTCCTGTCGGTCACGGACATCAGCGACCGCCGTGAACTCCAGGCGCGGCTGCGCCATCTCCAGCAGCACGACCCGGTGACCCGGCTGCCCAACCGCACGCTCTTCTTCGAACGGCTCGCCGCGGCGCTGGACTCGTCGGCGCCCGGCGACGGGCCGTTCGAGGGCGGGACGTACGGCAGCAGGACCTACGCCACCGGGGCGGCGGCGTACGGCACGGGCATCGCGTACGGCGTGGCGTCGGCGGCGGGTGCAGCGGCGGCGGCAGCTTCGGCAGCGTCTTCTTCGTACCGCGCGCGCGGACACGACCGCGCCTCCGGCGGCGTGACCGGACCCGGGCGAGGAAACGGGCGAGGAAACGGCAGAGGGGATGGCAGAACAGGGCGGATCGGCCTCTGCTATCTCGACCTCGACGGCTTCAAGGCCGTCAACGACACCCTCGGCCACCGCACCGGCGACCAGCTGCTGGCCGCCGTCGCGGGCCGGCTCACCGAGTGCGCCGACCACGGCGGGTACACGCGCAGCGGCGGCCACCTCGTGGCCCGGCTCGGCGGCGACGAGTTCGCGATCCTGGTCGAGGACTCCACCGGTACGGAACAACTCGCCGACCTCGCCCGCTCCGTGCTCGCCGCCCTCCAGCGCCCCTTCGACCTCGCCGGGCAGCGGCTCTCCGTGTCGGCGTCGATCGGGGTCGTGGAGCGCGCCGTGGAAGGCACCACCCCGACCGGGCTGATGCAGGCCGCCGACACCACGCTGTACTGGGCGAAGGCGGACGGCAAGGCCCGCTGGACCCTCTTCGACCCGGAGCGCAACGCCCACCGGATGACCCGGCAGGCGCTCACCTCGGCGCTGCGCCCGGCGGTCGAGCGCGAGGAGTTCGTCCTCCAGTACCAGCCGCTGGTGGGGATGGCCGACGGGATCGTACGGGGCGTGGAGGCGCTGGTCCGCTGGAACCACCCGCAGTTCGGCACCCTGTCGCCGAATCGGTTCATCGGTATCGCCGAGGAGGACGGCTCCATCGTGCAGCTCGGCGGGTGGGTGCTCCGTACCGCCTGCCGCCAGGCGCGGCGCTGGCAGCTCGACCACCCGGGCGCCCAGCCGCTGTTCGTCAGCGTCAATGTGGCCGTACGTCAGGTGTGGGACTCCGACCTGGTCGGGGACGTGGCCGGGATCCTGGCGGAGACCGGGCTCTCGCCGCACCTGCTGCAACTGGAGCTGACGGAGTCCGCGGTGATGGGCTCGGCGGGCCGCCCCCTCCAGGCGCTCCAGGCGCTGAGCGACATGGGCGTACGGATCGCGATCGACGACTTCGGCACCGGCTACTCCAACCTGGCCTATCTGAGCAGGCTGCCGGTCTCGGTGCTGAAGCTGGACGGCTCGTTCGTCCGCGGGTTCCGGTACGACGAGGGGGTGCACCCGAGCCCGGCGGACGAGACGATCGTGGAGGCGCTGATCCAGCTGGCGCACCGGCTCGGGCTGACGGTCACGGCCGAGTGCGTGGAGACCTCGGGCCAGGCGGCACGGCTCCAGCGGATCGGCTGCGACACCGGGCAGGGGTGGCTCTTCTCCCGCCCGGTGGCGCCGGAGCGGATCGCGGAGATAATCGCGGCGGTGAGCCCGAACGGCGTGTGACCGGCCGCCCGGCCGGGGACTGTCTCAGGCCGGGGGCCGTCTCAGGCCGGGCGGCCGCCTCAGGCCGGTGCCGACAGGCCGTATCCGTCCGCGATCAGCTCGTAGCTGCGCAGCCGGGCCGGGCCGCCGTGCGCGTTCGCGGTGATCATCAACTCGTCGGCGCCCGTGCGCTTCTGAAGGTCGTTCAGGCCGTCGACGACCGCGTCCTTCGTGCCGTGCACGATGTTGCCGAGCCAGCTGTTGACGAACTCCTCCTCCATCGGGCTGAACCGGTACGCCTCCGCCTCCTCCGGCGTCGGGACGAGCCCCGGCCGGCCCGTCCGGAGCCGGACCATCGAGAGCGCGCCCGTCATCACCTGGCGGCGGGCCTCGCGTTCGTCGTCGCTCGCCAGGGCCGCGACGCCGATCAGGGCGTACGGCGCGTCGAGCACGGCGGACGGCTTGAACGACTCGCGGTAGAGGTCGAGCGCCGGGACGGTGTTCTGCGCCGAGAAGTGGTGGGCGAAGGCGAACGGCAGCCCCAGCACCCCGGCCAGCCGGGCGCTGAAGCCGGAGGAGCCCAGCAGCCAGATCGGCGGGCGGGCCGCGGGGCCCTGGACCGGTCCCGGCACGGCGTGGATACGGGAGTACGGGTGGCCGTCGGGGAAGTCGTCGTCCAGGAAGCGGGTCAGCTCGGCGAGCTGCTGCGGGAAGTCGTCCGCGCCCTCGTTCAGCCGGTCGGTGCGGCGCAGCGCGGCGGCCGTCGCGCCGTCGGTGCCGGGCGCGCGGCCCAGGCCGAGGTCGACGCGGCCGGGGGCGAACGCCTCCAGCGTGCCGAACTGCTCCGCGATCACCAGTGGCGCGTGGTTGGGCAGCATGACGCCGCCCGAGCCGAGCCTGATGCGCTCGGTGTGGGCGGCGAGATGCGCGAGGATCACGGCGGGCGAGGTCGAGGCGACGCCCGGCATGGAGTGGTGTTCCGCGACCCAGTGCCGGTGGAAGCCGCGGCCCTCGGCGAGCCGGGCCAGCTCGACGCTCGTACGGAGCGCCTCGGTGGCGGTGGTGCCGCTGCCCACGGTGACCAGGTCCAGTACGGACAGGGGCACGGGCGCGGTGCCGCGGGCCGTCCCCCGGATCGGGTCCGCCTCCCTCGCCGTTTCCGTCGTGCCCCGATCCGTCGTGCCCCGAAGATCCGTCGTGCCTCGGCTCGCCTCGTCCACCGGTCAGCTCCTCCTGCGTGTGCGTCCTCGTGAAGTCAGTGCACAGCACCCAACAGGAGGGTATCTCCGTTTATTCCCCGGCCGGCGGGTTGTCCCCCGGCCGGGGAACCCGTCACGCCGGGGACGGCCTGCTCGCGAAGAGCGTGCCCAGTTTCGGCTCCCGCACCGTGCGCTCCGCGAGCCGCAGCCCTTCCCAGACCGTGACCTGGTTCGCCGTGAGCACCGGCTTGCCGAGCGCCTCCTCCAGCTCCGGCAGACACCCCGCCGTGTGCAGGGCCGTGTCGGGGAGCAGCACGACCTCCGCGTCCGGGTGGTCGCCCGCGCGGGCCAGCTCCAGCACCTGTTCGCGGCCCCACGTGCCGACCTCGGCGGCCGTGATGATCCCGCTCGCCCGGTCGGCCACCACCTCGATGCCGGCCGATTTGAGGAAGACCCCGAAGTACTCCGTGACGTCGTCCGGGTAGGTCGCGGCGACGGCGACCCGTTCCGCGCCCAGTGCCCGTACGGCGTGGGCGAACGCGAACGACGTGCTCGACGCGGGCAGCCCCGCGGCCCGGGCGAGGGCGCGCGTCTGCTCGTGCGCGCCGTCCCACCCGTAGACGAAGCTGCCGCTGGTGCAGGCCCAGACCACGGCCTCGGCACCGCCCAGCCGCAGCTCCTCCACCCCGGCCGCCAGCCGCTCCCCCGCGCCCATCTCCAGCAGCGCGTCGACGCGGTGGGCGTCCTCCCCGATGTCGGTGTGGACGACCTGCAGTCTGACGTCGCTCGCGAGCAGCATCTCGATGCGCGGGTAGTCGTCCTCGGCGGAGTGGCCGGGATAGAGGAATCCGACGGTGGTCATGTCCATCCTTCCGTATCGTCCGGCAGCGGCAGTGCCGACGGGACGGGCCCGCCGGGGCCGGCCGGTGCGACGGGTGACGCCGGTGCCACCGATTCCACCGTAGGCACGGACTCGGCCGACGGCTCGCCCTCCGCGGGCGGCGGAACCGTCGCGCTCGGGATGATCGGGGTGAGCGGCGTGATCGGCACGATCGGCGTGATCGGCACGATCACCGGCATCGGCGCGGCCGTGGGTGCCGACGGCGACGGCCGGTCGAGCAGCAGCGCCTGGTACGGGCCGACCGCGTGCGCGCCGAGCCGGCGCAGCGCGGCCCACATCGTGACCTGGTTGGCGGAGAGCACCGGCATGCCCAGTTCGGCCTCCAATTGCGGAATCACGTCGTACGTCGGCAGATTCGTGCAACTGATGAACAGCGCGTCGGCGGCCCCGACGACTGCCTGTCGCGCCATGTCCATGACCGACCGGTACGGGACCTTCCAGATGTCCCGGGTCAGCCCGAGGAAAGCGCGTCCCGTAACGGCTGCCCCCACCTCCGCCAGATACTCCTCCAGCGCCCGTGTCACGGACTCCGTATAGGGCGTGACCAGCGCGATCCTGCTCACACCCAGTTCCTCCAGCGCCTCGACGAGGGCCCCGGAGGTGGTGAGTGACGGCACCTCCCCGGCCCTGGTCATCGCCTCGCACATGGCTTTCTCGCCGGCCGGACCGCCGACGAAACTGCCCGAGGCGCAGGCGTACGCGACGACCTCGGGTTCGGAGACGCCAAGGGCCCGGACGGCCTCCCCCAGCGTCTCGTGCTCACTGACCAGCCTGGCCAGGTCGAGGGAGACCTCGACCGGCACGTAGGGCGTCCTGGTCAGGCGCAACGAGATGTCGTCGGGCACCCATCGCCACAGCTCGCGGTCGAGTGCGAAATCAAACGGGGCGACCACACCCACGCCACGCTGTGGCTGCGGTCCGCCCAGAAAGGAGACATCCATTGCCGGCCCCCTTGCTCACGCTCGTAGTGACAAGGCACATGCTCTTGTTGACGACGGTAGGAGGGGGATGCGAGCGTGGTCAATCGGTACATCTCAGACGTTGCACGGAATTTTCCAACGGGAAATCCCGCTCGGCCCGCGCACCGCTCCCACCTGGTGCAACGGCCCCGGCAGAAGGGCTGCTCCCCGTGCCACCACCCACCCTCCTCGTCCTGTCGGCGGACCCGCCGCCGCGCCTCGGCCGGCTCACGGGACGGGCCAGGATCACCTCGGTCGACGCGGACGGCCTCGCCGAGCGGCTTCCGTCCGCGGACGCCCTGCTGGTCTGGGACTTCACCTCGGACGCGGTACGGGACGCCTGGCCGGGCACGGGCCCGCGGCCCCGCTGGGTGCACACCGCGAGCGCGGGGGTGGACCGGCTGCTCTGCCCCGAACTGGTCGCGTCCGAGACCGTCGTGACCAACGCGCGGGGCATCTTCGAGGAGCCGATCGCCGAGTACGTGGCGGGGCTCGTGCTGGCCATGGCCAAGGACCTGCCCGGCACGCTGGAGCTCCAGGGCCGGCGCCGCTGGCAGCACCGGGAGGGGCTGCGGGTCGCGGAGAGCCGGGCCGTCGTGGTCGGCGCGGGACCGATCGGCCGGGCCGTGGCCCGTACGCTGCGGGCGCTGGGCGTCACCGTGGCCGTCACGGGCCGGACGGCGCGCCCCGGGGTGTACGGCGCCGATCAGCTCGACCGGCTGCTGACCCGGGCGGACTGGGTGATCTGCGCGGCCCCGCTGACCGACGCGACGCGCGGCATGTTCGACGCCCGGCTGTTCGGGCTGATGCAGCCGTCGGCGCGGTTCGTCAACGTCGGGCGCGGCCAGCTCGTCGTCGAGGACGATCTGGTCGCCGCGGTCTCCAAGCGGTGGATCGCGGGCGCGGCGCTCGACGTCTTCGACCAGGAGCCGCTGGATCCGCTGAGCCCGCTGTGGGACGTCCCCGGGCTGATCGTCTCCCCGCACATGAGCGGGGACACGGTCGGCTGGCGCGACCGTCTCGGCGAGCAGTTCGTCGATCTGTACGAGCTGTGGGTGGCCGGAAAGCCGCTTCCCAACGTGGTGGACAAGAAACGTGGGTACGTCCCCATGCATGACTGATCGCATCGGAGGCCACATGACGAACGGCGGCACCAGGGATCACGCAGCTACGGACCGGACGGCCACGGGCGGGACGACCACGGACCGGACCACCGCGGACCGGACGACCACGGGCGACCCCACCCGCCTCACCGACCTCACCGCACGCGCGCTGCTCGCGGGGTACGCGCGGGGCGACTTCTCCCCCGTCGACGCGACCCGTGCCGTACTGGACCGGATCGCGACGGTGCAGCCGCTGGTCAACGCGTTCGTACGGGTGGACTCCGAGGCGGCGCTCGCGCAGGCGGCGGAGTCCGCGGAGCGCTGGCGCAGGCAGGAGCCGCGGGGGCTGCTCGACGGGGTGCCGGTCTCGGTGAAGGACCTCTTCCTCCAGCGCGGCGGCCCCACCCTGCGCGGCTCCCGGGCCGTCCGACCGGGGGGCGCGTGGGACGAGGACGCGCCGGCGGTCGCGCGGCTGCGGGAGCACGGCGCGGTCCTCGTCGGGAAGACGACCACCCCCGAGTTCGGCTGGAAGGGCGTCACGGACTCGCCGCTGAACGGGGTGACGCGCAACCCGTACGACGTCTCCCGCACCTCGGGCGGGTCCAGCGGCGGCAGCGCGGCGGCCGTGGCGCTCGGCGCGGCGCCACTCTCCCTCGGCACCGACGGCGGCGGCTCGGTCCGTATCCCGGCGTCCTTCTGCGGGATCTTCGGCCTCAAACCGACGTACGGGCGCGTACCGCTCTATCCGTCGAGCCCCTTCGGCACGCTGGCGCACGCCGGGCCGATGACCCGGGACGCGGCGGACGCGGCGCTCCTCCTCGACGTGATCAGCGGCGCGGACTGGCGGGACTGGTCGCAGCTCGCCCCGGCGCGGCCCGCGCGGGACACCCTGGAGGCCGGTGCGGACGGGGTGAAGGGGCTGCGGGTGGCGTACTCCGCGTCCTTCGGCGGTCAGGTCGCGGTGCGCCCCGAGGTGGCCTCGGCGGTACGCGCGGCGGTGAGCCGGCTCGCCGAGCTGGGCGCGTACATCGAGGAGGCGGACCCGGACATCAGCGACCCGGTGGAGGCGTTCCACACGCTGTGGTTCACGGGGGCGGCGCGGCTGGTGGCGCCGTTCGGGAAGGAGCAGCGCAAGGAGCTCGACCCGGGGCTGCGGGAGATCGTCGCGGACGGCGAGCGGCGGAGCGCGCTGGACTATCTGGCGGCGGTGGACGCGCGGATGGAGCTGGGGCGGCGGCTCGGCCGGTTCCACACCTCGTACGACCTGCTGGTGACGCCGACGCTGCCGATCACCGCGTTCGAGGCGGGCAGGGAGACCCCGAAGGGCTCGGGGCAGCGGCGCTGGACGGCGTGGACGCCGTTCACGTACCCGTTCAACCTGACGCAGCAGCCCGCGGCGACGGTGCCGTGCGGGGTGGACGGGGACGGGCTGCCCATCGGGGTGCAGATCGTCGCCGCGCGCCACGCGGACGAGCTGGTGCTGCGCGCGGCGCACGCGCTGTACGAGTCGGGCGCGGCCCGGATCCCGGCCCCCGCGGCCGGCTGAGCGCCTGTGCCACCGGACCGGCGGGCGGGCAGCCACGGGCGGGCCGCCCGCCGGTCGGCCCGCCCGCCCGGCGCTACGCGCGCCGGAAGCTGAGCGTCTCGCCGATGGCCCCCGCCCGCCAGAGGTCCTGGCAGGCGTCGGCCATCCGGTCGAGGCCGTCGACGACGCTGCCCCAGACGATGCCGGGGACCCACCCCATGTCGCCGTTGATCAGCAGATTGTTGCGCTCGTAGAAGAGGGCGAGGTCCACGACCGTGCGGCGGCCCGCGGTGGCCTTCTCGTCGTAGCCGTACGACGCCGTGCCCAGCTCCGTGTCGGAGAAGGTGAAGTAGCACAGATCCCCGGGGATCGGGGTCACGGTCGGATTTTCGAGGGGTGGCTCCTCGGCGGCGAAGGCCGGAAACAGCGCGTAGATCTCGTTGCGCGCGTACTTCGCGTGGTACACGTCCGAGCCCAGCGGCAGTGCCTCCCACACCGCGGCGCAGGTGACCGGAGCCCGGTCGTCCAGGAGTTTCGCGGTGCAGTGCACCCCGCGCTTGTCCAATGACACGGTGACAAATCGATCGGTCATGCCCTCATGGTCCTCGTCCGGTCCGCCGAGTCAAGGGCACACCGGCCGCACGAGATCGTCTCAAATCAATATGCATAACCCGTATGGAGTCGGGTAGCCGCGCGCCCATGGCTTCACCACCTGAGAACACCACGGAAAGACGCTCAAAACGGAACATAGGCCGACGTTCCCTGCTTCTGGGTACAGCGGTGCTGGGCGCGGCGGGGGCGCTCGGCGCGGCCGGATGCAGCAGGGTTCCGACGGGTGACACCCTCGCCCGGCTGAAATCGCAGCGGACCGTCCGGCTCGGCATCGCGGGCGAGGCACCGTACGGGTACATCAACGACCAGGGCGATTTCACCGGCGAGGCGGTGGAGCTGGCGAAGGTCATCTTCAAGCGGCTCGGGATCGGCTCGGTGCAGCCCGTCGCGACCGACTTCTCCTCCCTGATACCGGGGCTCAACTCGCAGCAGTTCGATGTCGTCTCGGCCGGGATGTACATCAATGCCGAGCGGTGCAGCCAGGTCATTTTCGCGGACCCCGAGTACCAGATGCTGGACTCGTTCATCGTCCGCAAGGGAAACCCGAAGAAGCTGCTCTCCTACCAGGACGTGGTGCGCACGAAGGCGAAACTCGCCACGGGTACCGGCTACGCGGAGATCGACTACGCGATATCCGCCGGGATACCCGAGAAGGAGATCGTCATTCTCCAGGACCCGGTCGCCGGGCTGAACGCCGTCGAGTCCGGACGGGTCGACGTCTTCGCCGGTACGGCGCTGACCGGGCGCGAAGTGGTGAAGAACAGCCGCAAGGCCGAGGCGACCGAACCGTTCGCGCCGCTCGTGGACGGCGAGAAGAAGGTCGACGGCGGCGGTTTCGCGTTCCGTCCCACCGATACCGCGCTGCGGGACGCCTTCAACGTCGAGATCCACAAGATGAAGAAGAGCGGCGAACTGTTCCGCGTTCTCAAGCCGTTCGGATTCGCCGAGTCGGAGATGACCACCCTGACGGCAGAGGAGCTGTGCGCATGACCGCCGGCCTCTGGACCCAGTGGGTGCTGCCGGGTGTCTGGATCACCGTTCAGCTCACCCTGTACAGCGCGGCGCTCGCCACCTCCGTGGCATTCGCCGTGGGAATCGCCCGTACGCACCGTTCGCGCACCGTCCGTTTTCTCGCGGGCTTCTACACGGAGGTCTTCCGCGGCACGTCGGCACTGGTGCTGATGTTCTGGCTGTTCTTCGTCATGCCGGGACTCTTCGGCTGGGCCCTCGTCCCGATGTGGGCCGCCGTACTGGCACTGGGCCTGTCGTACGGGGCCTACGGCGCCGAGGTCGTGCGCGGCGCCCTGAACTCCGTCGCGCCGGCGCAGCGCGAGGCGGGCATCGCCCTGAATTTCACGCCGTGGCAGCGCATGCGGCTGATCCTGCTGCCGCAGGCGGTACCGGAGATGATCCCGCCGTTCTGCAATCTCCTCGTCGAACTGCTGAAGGGCACGGCGCTGGTCTCCCTGCTCGGGGTGGCCGACGTGTCGTTCGCCGCCTATCTGGTGCGGCTGGCCACCCAGGACAGCGCGCAGATCTACTCGATCACGCTGGTCATCTATTTCGTGCTCGCGTTCGTCCTCACGCGCGGCATGAAGGCGCTTGAGCGGAAGACGAAGGCCGGCATCGGCATCACCATGACACCGGGGACGCCGGGGACAGCGGGAGGCGCCCGATGAACAGCTGGGACTGGTCCGCCGTCGCGGACTTCATGCCACGTTTCTGGGACGGGCTGCTCCTCACCCTTCAGGTGCTCGTCCTCGGCTCGCTCCTCTCCTTCACGCTCGGGCTGGTCTGGGCGATCGGATTCCGGGCGCCGACGCGTTTCGTCCGGTGGCCGGTCAATGTCGTCACCGAGTTCATCCGGAACACGCCGCTGCTCGTCCAGCTCTTTTTCTTCTTCTTCGTCCTGCCCGAGTGGGGGGTCCAGTTCTCCGGGCTGACCACCGGGACGATCGCGATCGGGCTGCATTATTCGACGTACACCGCACAGGTCTACCGGGCCGGAATCGACGCGGTGCCCGTCGGGCAGTGGGAGGCGGCCACCGCGCTCAGTCTGCCCGTCGGCCGGACCTGGATCGCGGTGATCCTGCCGCAGGCGATCCGGCGCATCGTGCCGGCGCTGGGCAATTACGTCATCTCGATGCTGAAGGACACCCCGCTGCTCGCCGGGATCAGCGTGCTGGAAATGCTCCAGCAGTCCCGGCTGGAGAGCGCGGCCACCTTCCAGTACACCGAACCGCTGACCGTGGTCGGTATCGCCTTCATCCTCATCGCCTATCCGGCTTCTCTTCTCATGCGAGCCCTGGAGCGTCGTCTTGTCCGCTGACCGAATCCCCCCGCAGAGCACAGCAAAGTCCGCAGACACCGCCTCCGACACCGAGCTGATCCGCTTCGAGAACGTCACGAAGAGATTCGGCGCGAACACCGTCCTGGACGACCTCTGTTTCTCCGTACGGCCGGGAAAGCACGTCACGCTGGTCGGCCCCTCGGGGTCGGGCAAGACCACGATCCTGCGGCTGCTGATGACGCTGGTCAAACCCGACGAGGGCATCATCACCGTCAACGGCGACCAACTGTTCCCCGCCTCCGAGAAGCATGTGCGCGAAGTGCGGAAGAACATCGGCATGGTCTTCCAGCAGTTCAACCTCTTCCCCAACATGAACGTCCTGCGCAACATCACGGAGGCACCGGTCCGGGTGCTCGGGCTCGACAAGGACGAGGCCGAGGAACGCGGCCGGGAACTGCTCGACCTCGTCGGGCTCGGCGACCGCTGCGCGGCGAAGCCGACCCAGCTCTCCGGCGGGCAGCAGCAGCGCGTGGCCATCGCCCGCGCGCTGGCGATGCGGCCGCAGATCCTGCTGCTGGACGAGGTCACCTCGGCGCTCGACCCGGAACTGGTCGCCGGGGTTCTGGACGTCCTGCGGGACATCGCCCACACCACGGACATCACCATGCTCTGCGTGACCCACGAGATGAACTTCGCCCGGGACATCTCCGACGACGTGATGATGTTCGACGCCGGGAAGGTCATCGAGTCGGGACCGCCGGAGAAGATCTTCACGGACCCGGAGCACGAACGTACGCGCGAGTTCCTCGGCGCGGTGCTCTGAGCGCCGCGCTGACCTGCGCCCGGTCTCACACCCCGTTGACCAAGTATCCCTCTGGCATATGCCAGCGTGGCGCGGCCCAGTACAGCGACCTGGGCCGCGCCGAATTCGGTGGTCAACAGCGCCCCTCTTTCCCACCCTTGACGGCTATCGTGGTGGTGAGCTTGCGGTAACAACCTGCCAAGGGGGGACCGTGGTGCTGAAGCCGGAGCCGACCGCCCCGTTCCATTCGGTGCGGTACGTCCTGCGTGTGCTGGAGACGGTGTCCCGGCACGGCGGCGGGGTGACCGCCGCCAGGATCGCCAGCGAGAGCGGGCTGCCGGCCGGACATCTCGCGCCGCTGCTCGCCATGTTGCGCCGCGAGGGATACGTGGAGCAGGCGGCGGACGGGGCGTATGTGATCGGCGATTCGCTGACCCTGCTCGGTTCCGGCGCCGACCGGGCGCAGGTCCTCGAAACGCGGCTCCAGGACACCCTCGCCGAGCTGCGCGACGCGATCGGCGCGGCCATCTACGTCAGCCGGTACGTCGACGGCGAGATCAGGATCACCCAGGTCTCCGAGGGCCCCCTCACCCCCGCCGTCAACGAGTACGTGGACTTCCGCACGACGGCGCACGCGAGCGCGATCGGCAAGTGCCTGATGACCCAGCTCGACCACGGCGGCCGCAAGGAACACCTCGCCCGCCACAAGATCGCGCGGTTCACCTCCCGCACGATCACCAGCGAGCGGCTGCTCCTCTCCCGGCTGGACGGCCACCCGCCCACGGTCCCCGTACTGGACCTCCAGGAGTACGCGGTCGGCACGGTCTGCGCGGCCGTCCCGCTGACGGCGGGCTCCGCGGTCGGCTGCCTCGCCCTCTCCCTCCCCCTGGAACACGCCCACCGGCTGCGCGCGGCGGCCGAGACGCTCAACCGCAGGGCGGCCCCGGTGGCGCTGGCCCTGACGATCTGAGCCTCGGGGGGCGGAAGCGCTGGTGCCGAGCACCCTCGGACACCGGGTATTATTTTCGAGTCAGCAGGCGCCGCTAGCTCAGTTGGTTAGAGCAGCTGACTCTTAATCAGCGGGTCCGGGGTTCGAGTCCCTGGCGGCGCACCGACACGGGAAGGCCCCTCGCGCGAGCGGGGGGCCTTCCTCATGCTCATGTCAGATCACATCAGGTCGGACCGGGCCGGGGCTCAGGCCGCGCCCTTCGCTCCGCCGCCCTTCTGTCCGTCCACGCCGAAGATGTCCACCGCGTGGTAGTACGTCCACGCCGTCGCGTCGCAGGACGTCTTCGTCGCGCCCGAGTACGCCGAGCACACCCGCTTCAGGTCCGCGTAGAACGCGGAGTCGAGCCGGGCCTTGTTGGCGTCGAACTGCCCGGCCGCCTTGTAGTTGCGGTAACCGAAGTCATGGCGCGCGCACGAGGTCGCGAAGGGGAAGCCGAACGGGTTGTCGGGCGAGGAGGAGCAGTAGTCCGTGGACCAGTCGAAGGCGTAGGCGGACCAGGCACCCTGGTTGCCACGGGCCGCGACCCACGAGTTGTAGCTCGCCGCGCTCTCCTGGGTCCAACCGCTGAGCACCTGCGGCTTGTCGGCCGGTGCGGCGGTGGCCTGAGCGGCCGTCAGGAGGGAGAGGGGGAGGGCGAGTACGGCTGCTGCGAGAGGAAGTGCCAGACGTCTGCGCATGACGGAAAACCTCCGGGCATATGGGGGGAGACGCTCCATGACTGGGTTGGCACGGAGCGCCCACAGCGTGAACTCCGCGGCTGTCGCACGGGTCTACGCGCGATGACCGACGCGGGAATGGTGCCCCAATTCCAGCCACCTGGAAACCCCCCTGGCGTTCACACGCCCCGTGGGAGCAAAGCCTGTTGACGGTCCGTCCGCACTTGCCCGATTGGCTCCCGGGCGGTTGGTGCCGTACACCCGAAGTCTTCACGAGCCGACCCGCCGCCGGACCGGGCCGGGAGGCCGGACCGACGGCGGGTCAGCTCACGCGTGGATCAGAACGGCCAGAACTGTCAGAACGGCCAGAACCGTCAGAACTGGACGTCGGAGCAGGAGTAGAAGGCGTTCGACGTGTCCGCGATCGTCCAGACCGCCAGGATGACATGGCGCCCCGACTTCGACGGGAGGGTGCCCGAGTGCGAAAGCGTGGCGGGCGGCTGCTGGTTGTTGTACGGCACCGTCAGGAACGGCTGGGTCTCCAGGGCGGCACGGGTGAGCTTCTGCGACGGGTTCCAGCCGTTCTTGGTGATGTAGTACCGGAAGTCGGTCGTCGCGTGCCGGGCCGTGAACTGCCAGCGGAAGGTGTGGCTCTGGCCACTCGTCAGCTTGGTCGTGGGCCACGCACCGCCGCGCGGGTCGTCGAGCTGCGCGAACTGGCCGTTGCCGCCCGAGCAGATGGAACCGTCGGCGGGACCGGCCGCCGGGAAGCCCTTGGGCCCCTCGACGCTCTGCGGTTCCCACTGGATGTTGCCGCAGTTGGTGACGGTGCCGTTGGCGCAGAGCTTCTGCCGGCTGATCGGGGAGTCGGTGTAGCCATGGCTGCTGGCGCTGCCGGTGGCGAGCAGGGAGACGGCGGTGACGGCGAGGCCGACGACGGCCGCGCCCATCTTCTTTCGCATGCTTCGCTCCAGAGAACGTGGGGGAGTTCGGTGAGCCGTACCGCACGCGCGCGCAGAGGGAGAACGACTGTTGGTCTGGACCAAGTCTCAGAGTATGGAGGTTTTTTGGTCGTGTCCATAACAAGTACACAACGCGGTCCAGACCAATCGACCGATCATCGCTCAGCCGTCTCCCCCGCGTCCCCCAGCTCTCTCCTGGCTCTCCCTTGGCTCTCTCCCAGCCGTGCGGCCGGGCTCAGATCTGCTCCGCGGCCCCCTGCCGGCCCGTGTAGAACGCGACCGTGAGGTCCTTCACCAACGCCTTGCGCTCGTAGTCGTCCAGCTCGACCAGGCCGCGCGAGGTCAGCCGGTGCACCGTGTCGTCCACCGCGTCCACCACCGACGTCAGTACGGAGTCCCGCTGCCGGGCGTCGATCGCCGCGATCCGGCTGCGCTGCATCGCCGCGGCGATCTCCGGCGCGTACTCGATCCTCGTCGGCTGCGCGGAGAAGACCTCGACGCCGACGGGCCGGCACTCCGCGGACAGCATCCGGGTCAGCGCGCCCCCGACCGCCTCCGCGTTGCGCAGGGTCGGCGCGTCGTGGTGGAACGCGTCGGCGGGCAGCTGCGAGAGCACCCGCGCCATCGCCGCCTCGACCTGCTCGCGCAGATACTCCTCGTGGTCCTGGACACCGAGGGCCGCCTGTACGGTGTCCCGCACCCGCCAGACGACGAGGACGACGACGCGCAGCGCCGTACCGTTCGCGTCGACCGCGGGCATCGGCTCGCTGCGCCAGTGCCGCAGCCGTACGTCCACCCGGCGGCGCAGCAGCAGCGGGCTCACCCAGAGCAGTCCCGTACGGCGCACGCTCCCCCGGTAGTCGCCGAAGAGCGTCAGCACCCACGCCCGGCCGACCTGGCCGCGGCCGAGCCCGCCGAAGGCGAAGAGCGCGACCGTCGCACCGAGCGCCAGCAGCGCCCACTCGCCGAGGCCGATGCCGTCGTACGGGAACGAGGGCAGCCGCAGCGCCTCCGTCACCGTGTCCGGCAGGGCCCCGGCCCACCAGGCCACGGCCGCGCACCCGAGCAGCGCGGCGAGGCCGACGAGCGCGGCGGCCGAGCCGGGCAGCGCGGGCCCCGGGCGCTCGGTGAGGCGCGGATCGCCGGGCGGCGCGGCGCGCGCGGGGACGGCGGTCGCCGGCGCGGGCGCGGGAACGTGCCGGATCCGGGGCTGTTCGCCGGTCCCCCGCCGCCGCCCGACGACGGTGGGCCTGACCGGCCCTCCGGCGACCGCCCGCGCCTGCGGGTGCGTGCCGGGCTCGTCGCGGAAGAGGAGGTGGACGGGGATCTCGTGGGTGGTCTCGCCGACGATGAGCGGGCTCCAGCGGGGCCGGTCGCCGGGGTGCGCGGGGCGCGCGGACCGTACGGAGACCCCGTTGCCCCGGCCGAAGGCACCGGGCTCCAGCTCGAACACCGGGCGCACGGCCCGGGGCGGGGTGGTCCACGTCTCGTCGGCGGCCCGGGGCGGGGGCTCCGGGGCCGCGACCTCCGCGACATCCGCGACGTCCGGCAGGGGCGTGGCCTCCGGCGGGGCCGCCGGACCGACCGGATCCGCGGTGCGCCCCGGATCTACGGTGCGCGCCGGGCCTTCGGCGTCCACCGGGTCCTCGGCAGCCGCCCTTACGGCGTCCGAACCGGTGGTCCCCACGGGGAGGCTCGCCCCCGGCTCTCCCGGCCCCTCCGGCTCCCTCGGCTCCCTCGGCTCCTCCGGTCCGTGCGCCTCCCGGGCCGGCTCGGGCGCCGCCTCCACCTCCGTCTCCTGGACGGGCACGGCCTCCGGCGGTGGCGCGGCCTCCGGCGCGGGTTCGGGGCGTACCGTGAACAGCCCGCGCAGGCCGTCCTCGTCGCCCCGCGCGCGCGGGCCGCCCGGAGTGCCGGGAGTGGTCGGGCCGCTCAGGCCGCTCGGGGTGGTCGGGTCGTCGCCGGTCGGGGTGGTCGTCGTCATCGTCACCGTCATCCTCGTGTCCGTCATGCGAAGAGTCGCCGCCAGGTCCCCGGGCCGGGGTAGCCGTCGGCCGCCGCGCCGCGCCAGCCCTGGGCCCGCTGGAACGCCTCGACATTGCGCCGGTCCGCCTCCGTCCACCGCGGGCCCGGCCCCGTGGCGTAATGCCGGCCGAAGCCCCGCTTCACGAGCTGACGGCCGAGCTGGGCGACGTACGTGCTGGAGCTGCCGGGCCGGAAGTACGCGCTCCCGGGGAACGCCGGCGCGGTGGTCGTTCCCCCGCCGGGCGGCCGTCCGTGGCCGCCGCCGGAGGTGCCGCCCGGGGGCCGCACGGGCGGGATGTTCTTCCCGAGGCCCTTCACCAGAAGCCGCCAGGTCCCCGGGCCCGGTGTGCCGTCCGCCGCCGCGCCGCGCCAGCCCTGCGCGAGCTGGAACGCCCGGGTGGCCCGCCGGTCCGCGTCGCCCCACCCCGGTCCCGGCCCTCGGGAGTAGAAGCGCTTGCCGCCGCGCTCCACCAGCATCCGGCCGAGCTGGGTGACGTACTTGTTGCGGGCACCGGGGCGGAAGGCGCCCGCCCCGGGGAAGGTCGCGGACACTCCGCTCGCGGCCCCCGTACCGGCCCCCGGCCCCTTGCCGTCGGGCCGTTCGACGAGGCCCTTGTAGCGGTACGGGATGTAGCGGCCGTTGTTCTCCCAGTACGCCATGGGCGTGGACTGCGCACGGGCGTTCGGCTTGGTCTGCTCGTACGCCCGGTAATAGGTGTGCGTGTAGTCGGTCCAGCCGCCGAAGAGCGTGACGTGCGACCCCTTGTTCGGGTCGTCCGGGTTGTGGAAGAGCAGCATGTCGCCGGGTTGCAGCTGCTCCCGGTCGATCCGTACGCCGAACTCCGCGAGGCTGCCGGTCCATTCGTTGCCCGCGAGGTTCCAGGCCATCGAGACATAGCCGGAGCAATCCTGGCGGTACCCGTCCGACCAGTACTTCTCCATGCTGTACGGCACCTCGGCGGCCACCCACAGCTTGGCGCGGTTGATGATCTCGGCGCGGGTGGACATGCGCGGCTCCGCCGGCGGCCGACTGGAGCCCGGGCCCGGCAGGGGGCGCCCGTGGAGGGGCCCGCTGCCGCCCTGCGGGCTCTCCGGGTCGGGGTCGAAGGCCACGGCGGACGCCGCGCCCGCGGCGCGCGCCGGTTCGGCCCCCGTCGCGCCCAGGGCGACCCCGGCGGCGGTCATCAGGACCAGCGCACGCCGGGCGCCGTGCGCCGCCGGGTGGCCGCCGGACCGTACGGGCAGGCCTTTGGCCAGATCACGCCGCCGCTCGGCGCACCCGGCGCAGGGACAGTCGGGAGCGGGCTCGTACTCCTCGAAGACCGGGACGATCATGCGATCCCCTCCACACTCATCCTCATCACGAATCTCTTCGTTCAAGATCTTTCGACCCGGCGACAGGGGCGCCGGCGCGTCAACTGTGCGGACAAATCGCATTTTGACGGATCAACGGTAAGAAAGGACAATCCGACAGGCCGTAACGGCCATCAATTGGTCGGAGCCACCCCTCACGGTCGGGTAGAGTTCTCCAGGTCAGCAGGCGCCGCTAGCTCAGTTGGTTAGAGCAGCTGACTCTTAATCAGCGGGTCCGGGGTTCGAGTCCCTGGCGGCGCACGCAGAGTGGAAGCCCCTTCACAGCTTGTGAAGGGGCTTCACTCATGCCCGCACCGGCCGACGACTCGCGGAATCACGCCAAACTTGGCGCCTGCTCGCCATCGCATCCGTCACACCGAACACACAAATCGCCCAGATGCGCGCTAATCGGCTGTTCTCTCCCTTGCGATCCGCACGATGGTCGGACAACCTATCCTCAACTCATCACCACCAAAGGAGCACGCGATCCGCACAGTTGTGCGCGGCGCGCCCAGTTGTTCCAGCGGTGGGGATGCGGCGGGGCGGGGGCCCGTACGGACGCGGCTTGTGCGGTGCCGTCGGCGACATCGCGCAACCGGACCGGCCACTCCTCCTGTCCTAGGGAGACAGCGGCCGCACTTCACGCGCCCGGGGTGACGGACGAGGGGCGCCACTCCGGACGCGAACATCCGGGCAGAACACTCGATCAATCACGCAGTACGTGTGCGTGCGGGGGGATGACTCATGACGTCGACGCCAGACGGACCGGCCGGACAGGCCGGACCGGCCGGGGACCGGCGGGAGCCCGACGCGTCCCGGACCACCCAACTCCGCATACCCGCGCACCTGAGAAGGGCCGGACAGCGGCGGCAGGCCAGGGCCGCCGCCCTCCCCAAGTACGACTACGAGCACTACAGCCGGCTCGCCGGGCCGTTGACCAGGCCCGACGCGGACAAGCCGTACAAGGTGCAGTACCGCTCGCTCCTCTCCCAGGAGACGCACCGCATCCGGGCCGCCCTGCTGCTCGGCGCGGCGCCGCTCCTCTCCATCGGGCTCTTCGTCTGGCTGATGCAGCCGCAGCACTGGACCGAGCGCGACCCCAACCTCAAGAACGACACCCTCCTCGTCCTCGACATCGTGATGCTCGTCTCCATCGGACTGATCGAGCTGTTCCGCACGATGAACGTGATCTCCAACGCGCACGCGACGCTGGTCGCGCGCGACCCGGTCCCCGTCATACCCGAGAGCGGTACGCGTGTGGCCTTCCTCACCTCCTTCGTGCCGGGCAAGGAGCCCCTGGAGATGGTGACGAAGACGCTGGAGGCGGCGGTCCGGATCCGGCACCGCGGCGTCATGCACGTCTGGCTGCTGGACGAGGGCGACGACGCGGCGGTCAAGGAGGTCTGCGCCCGGCTCGGCGTGCACCACTTCTCCCGCAAGGGCATCGCGAAGTGGAACCAGCCGAAGGGCGCGCACCGCGCCAAGACGAAGCACGGCAACTACAACGCCTGGCTGGACGCGCACGGCGACGACTACGACTACTTCGCCTCCGTCGACACCGACCACGTACCGATGCCCAACTACCTGGAGCGGATGCTCGGTTACTTCCGCGACCCGGACGTCGGCTTCGTCATCGGCCCGCAGGTGTACGGGAACTACGACTCGTTCGTGACGAAGGCCGCCGAGTCGCAGCAGTTCCTCTTCCACGCGCTGATCCAGCGCGCGGGCAACCGGTACGGCGCCCCCATGTTCGTCGGGACGAGCAACGCGGTCCGGATCAGGGCGCTCAAGCAGATCGGCGGTCTCTACGACTCCATCACGGAGGACATGGCGACCGGCTTCGAGATGCACCGCCACCGCAACCCCGTGTCCGGCAACAAGTGGCGCTCGGTCTACACCCCCGACGTGCTCGCCGTGGGCGAGGGCCCGTCCGCCTGGACGGACTTCTTCACCCAGCAGCTGCGCTGGTCGCGCGGTACGTACGAGACGATCCTCAAGCAGTACTGGAAGGGCTTCTCCTCGCTGCCCCCGGGCAAGCTCTTCAACTACACGATGATGATCATCTTCTACCCGATGTCGGCGCTCAACTGGATCCTGGCGGCGCTGAGCTGCGCGCTCTTCCTGGGCATGGGCGCCTCCGGGGTGCAGATCGACCCGACGATCTGGATGATGCTGTACGGGAACGCCTCGGCCCTCCAGATCGGCCTCTACATCTGGAACCGCCGCCACAACGTCTCCCCGCACGAGCCGGAGGGCTCCGGCGGGCTCGCCGGGATGGCGATGTCGGCGATGTCGGCGCCGCTGTACGCCCGTTCGCTGATGGACGCCGTACTGCGCCGCAAGAGCAGCTTCGTGGTGACGCCGAAGGGCGACTCGTCCAGCCCGGACACCCTCTTCGGCACGTTCCGGGTGCACTTCTTCTTCATCCTGGTCTTCGGCGGTTCGATGGTCGCGTCGCTGATCCTCGGGCACGACCACCCGGCGATGCTGACGTGGGCGACGCTGGCGATGCTGATCACGGCGGCCCCGATCTTCATCTGGCGGTGGTCCATGCGCCAGGAGCGGCGTACGAAGCGCCGGCGCGGGGCGCACCGTGGCGGCGGCACGGAGGGCGCGAACACGGCAGGTAGCGCAGGCGCGGCGGAACAGGCCGTACCACCGCTGGACCGTACGGCGCCACTGCCGCAGATCCCGCAGCAGCAGTACCAGGCAGCACCGACAGCACCGACAGCACGGATTCCTCTTGGGGGACGTAAGAAATGAGCGCGATTCCCGTCCGGCAGAACCACCGCAAGAACCGGGCCCGGCGCATCGCGATCGGCGCGGCCGTCGTCGTCGCGGTGGCCGGCTTCAACGGACCCGCGCTCTACCGCTTCGGCTCGGAGCAGTACCACGAGTACAAGATCAACCGCCCGGACTACAAGGCGGCGAACGGCTACTGGGAGTTCCTGGACGTCCCGGCCAAGTTCAAGATCAACTCGATCCACGCCTCGCTGCTGCACACCGGCAAGGTGCTGCTGATAGCCGGCTCCGGGAACAACCAGAAGAACTTCGACGCGGGCAAGTTCGAGTCGGTGCTCTGGGACCCGGAGACCAACACGTACAAGATGATCCCCACCCCCAAGGACATGTTCTGCTCCGGGCACACCCAACTGCCCGACGGGAACCTGCTCATAGCCGGCGGCACGAAGCGGTACGAGAAGCTCAAGGGCGACATCACCAAGGCGGGCGGCCTGATGGTCGTCCACAACGAGGACCCGGACAAGCCGATGACGCTCCCCGCGGGCACGGTGTTCACCGGCAAGGAGAACGGCAAGACGTTCGTCTCCAAGGACCCGGTCCTGGTCGAGAAGGCCACCAAGGTCTTCGACAAGCAGACCGGCGCGTTCGTGCGCAACGACCCGGGACTCGGCCGTATCTACGTCGAGGCCCGCGAGTCCGGCGCCCAGTACGAGACCGGCACCGAGGACAACTACCGCGTGCAGGGCATGAAGGGATCCGACGCCCGCAACGTCTACGGCATCGCGCAGAAGCTGGCTCTCGACAAGAAGGACTTCCAGGGGATCAAGGAGGCCTACGAGTTCGACCCGACCGCGGAGAAGTACATCAAGGTCGACCCGATGAACGAGGCCCGCTGGTACCCGACGCTGACCACGCTCCAGGACGGCAAGGTCCTGGCGATGTCGGGGCTCGACGAGATCGGCCAGATCGTCCCCGGCAAGGACGAGATCTACGACCCGGAGACCCGGACGTGGAAGTACACCGGGATCATCCGGAAGTTCCCCACGTACCCCGCGGTCTTCCTCATGGACAACGGGAAGCTCTTCTACAGCGGCTCCAACGCGGGGTACGGACCGGCCGACGTCGGCCGTGACCCGGGGATCTGGGACCTGAAGACCAACAAGTTCGACAAGATCCCCGGGCTGAGCGACCCCGACCTGATGGAGACCTCGGCGACGGTGATGCTGCCGCCCGCCCAGGACCAGAAGTTCATGGTGATCGGCGGCGGCGGGGTCGGCGAGTCGAAGAAGTCCAGCGACAAGTCCCGGCTGGTCGACCTGAAGGAGGACGACCCGCGCTTCAAGGACGGCCCGACCCTGGACCAGGGCACCCGCTACCCGAGCGCCTCCCTGCTCCCCGACGACAGCGTGCTGGTCACCGGCGGCTCGAAGGACTACCGCGGGCGCGGCGGCTCGAACGTGCTCCAGGCGCGGATGTACGACCCTGCGTCGGACTCGTACACCCGCGTGGCCGACCCGGCGGTCGGCCGCAACTACCACTCGGGCTCGGTGCTGCTGCCCGACGGCCGGGTCATGATCTTCGGCTCGGACTCGCTCTACGCGGACCAGGCCAACACCAAGCCGGGCGTCTTCGAGCAGCGCATCGAGATCTACACGCCGCCGTACGGTTTCCGCGACACGCGTCCCGAGGTCACGGACGGGCCGAAGGAGGTCGAGCGCGGCGCGTCGGTGACCTTCAAGGTGAAGGACCCGGGCGCGGTCAAGACGGCGAAGCTGATGCGCCCGAGCGCGGTCACGCATGTCACGGACGTCGAACAGCGCACGGTGGCCCTGGACTTCGAGAAGACGGCGGACGGCATCGAGGTCACGGTGCCGAAGAACAGCGCGCTGGTGCCGTCGGGGTGGTACATGCTCTTCGTGACGGACGGGGAGGGCACACCGTCGAAGGCGGTGTGGGTGGACGTGCAGTAACAGCTTCCGGTCAGTAGGCCGGCAGTCGTACCACGAGGTCGGCGTGGGCGCGGGTGCGCGCGATCAGTGCGGCGTTGTTCTGGTCGGTGCCGTGCGCCCACGCGTGGGCCTCCGCCGGGCTCTTGCCGAACTCCACATGCCGGTCGACGAGTCGGCGCAGCCGCAGCGCCTCGTCCGGCTCGACGTACCAGGACTCGTCCAGCAGCGGCCGTACACCGGCCCAGGGGGCGTCGGGCAGCAGCAGGTAGTTCCCCTCGGTGATGACGAGCCGCGCCTCGGGGCCGATGACGATCTCCCCGGCGATGGACTCCTCGATCTCCCGGTGGAACCGCGGCGCGTAGACGGTCTCCCCGCCGCCCGCGGTCTCCCCGACACCGTTGTCCGGGCCGTTCGGTTCGTCCGGGCCGGCCGCAGCACGCAGGCGGCGCAGGAGCGCGGTGTATCCCCCGGCGTCGAAGGTGTCGGGGGCGCCCTTGCGGTCGCGGCGGCCGAGGGCGAGGAGCACGGAGTTGGCCAGGTGGTAGCCGTCCATCGGCACCAGGCAGGCGGCGGGCCCCAGTTCGCGGGCGAGCAGCCCGGCGAGGGTGCTCTTGCCGGCCGCCGGGGCGCCGGTGATGCCGAGGAGCGCCCGGCCGGGGCGCTCCAGGAGCCCGCGGGCCCGGTCGACGAGGGCGGTGAGGCCGGTCTCGACGGGGAGCCCGGGAGCCGGGCCGGAGGTCGGAAGGGGCACCTGGTTCTCCAGTACGGACGGCCCGGCAGGCGAGCCGACGGGCGGGCGAGCGGGGGCGGCATGGCGGAGGCGCAGACGCAGGCGGGGGCCTGGCCGACGGACGGCGGGTGGCGGCATGGCGAAGGCCCTGGCCGGCACGGGTCAGGGCCTTCGGTACCTGTCTACTTCGTGTTGCGCGCCAGGTCCAGGGCGTACTTCTCGTACCAGTCCCCGGCCTTGGGCCCGCCCTTGCAGTCCCCGTCCGACTCGCCGGGGCGTTTGATCCACAGGTACGCCTTGACCAGCGGGTCACCGGTCTGTGTCGTCGGGTCCTCGCCGAGGGCACGGCCCGGCGGGTTGCACCAGTTCTCGCTCGGATCGCCCTTGGTGTAGGGGCCGTTGCCGTTGCGGCTGGTGTCGATCACGAAGGGCTTGCCGCCGACCTTCGCGGAGAGCCGCTTGCCGTAGTCCTTGCTCGCGTCGGTCGTGTAGAAGTTGGAGACGTTGACCGAGAAGCCGTCGGCGGCGTCGACGCCCGCCCGCCGGAGGGGGTCGAAGAGCGCGTCGGGGGTCTGCCACCCCGGGTTGCCCGCGTCCAGGTAGACGGTCGTGGCGGGCTGCTGCTTGAGCCGCTCGACCGCGCCCTTGAGCAGGGCGTACCGCTCCTCGTGGAACTCCTGCGGGGTGCAGCCGTCCACCAGGTGCAGTACGGCGTCGGGCTCCAGCACCACCGTCGCCCGGCGCTCCCCGATGCCCCGCGCGACCTGGTCGACCCAGGTCCGGTACGTGTCGCCGTCCGCGGCGCCGCCCTTGGAGAACTGGCCGCAGTCGCGGTGCGGGATGTTGTAGAGGACCAGCAGGGCGTCGCGGTCGGCCTTGGCCGCCGCTTCCGTGAACCCCTTGGCCTGCGCCTCCGCGTTGTCGGGGGTGATCCACTCGGCGGCCGGCTGTTCCGCGATCTTCCTGATCAGCGCGGCGTTCCCGGTCTCCCCCTTGCCGGTGTACGCGGCGGCCTGGCGGGCCGCGCCGCCGTCGGGGTTGACCCAGTACGGGTCCTCCGCCTTGGGGCGCTGGCTCACCGGCGCCGCCTTCCGGTCACCGTCGCCGTCGTCACCGTCGCCGCCGGACGTACAGCCCGCCAGCAGCAGCGCCGCCCCCGCGACGGCCGCCCCGGCCTTCCTGACCCTCGGTCCCGTGCGGACGCCCCCACGTCCGCCACCGGAATAGCTGCCGTACATCCACTCCCCTTCGAATGCCGCCCGGAGCCACCAATCCTGGCATACCGGGTCCCGCGCCCGGCCCGTTACGCCGTCGGCCCGTCCCGGCGCGCGATCAGCGCACGCCGGTCAGATAGGCCGACACCACCACGTTCGCCGTATAGGCCCGCTCCGTACGGTCGAAGGTGCCACCGCAGGTGATGAGGCGCAGCTCGGCGCGGGACCTCTCGTGGGCCCCGTAGACCTTCTTCGCGTCGAACCGGTCCCGGTCGACGACCTGTACGTCGTCGATGGTGAACTCGGCGGTCTTCCCGTCGGTCCGGGTGACGCGGATCTTCTCCCCCGTCCTGGCCGAGCTGAGCCCGTAGAAAACGGCCGGTTCCGTCTGCGTGTCGACATGGCCGACGAGGATCGCGGCGCCCTCCGCGCCCGGCCGGACGCCCGCGCCGTACCAGCCGACCGTGTCCGGCGCCGAGTACGGCGGCGGGTCGACCGCCCCGGAGGCGTCGAGCCCGCGCGGCACGACGGGTGCCTCGATGCCGAGGGACGGGATCTCGACCCGCCGCGGGGTCCCCGCCCCGGGCGTGGACTCCAGCGGGGTACGGGACGGCGGCAGTTCGGCGCCCAGCGAGCTGCCGGCGGCGGCGACGTCCCCGGCGGCGGGCCCCGCGACGGCTCCGGGGACCTGGCCGTCCCGCCCCCAGAGCCAGAGGCCGAGCAGGAGTACGGCCCAGGCGACGCCGGTCATCAGCCGCCCCGAGCCGTACGCGTAGCCGCCGCGGTGCCAGCCGGGGCGGCGCCCCCAGGAGCAGTGGTCCACGGAACAGTGCCCGGTCGAACAGAACGCGGAGGAGCAGTGGTCTATGGAACGCCGTCCCGACCAGCCGGGCCCTGGGGGCCGGTGTGCTGAAAACATGTCAGTTCGCGTCCCGCCCGGCCGCCGTACGCTGCCGCCGTACGCTCCTGAAGGCCACGGCGACCGCCGCGATACCGGTGAGGACCAGGCCGATCACGGCGTGCGAGGTGCCGGGTCCCACCGTTCCGGCGGGCTCGCGCTCCTCCGCCCGTCCTGCGGGCCGTGCGTCCGCGGGCCGGGTGTCCGCGGCGGGCTGTGCGTCCGCGGCGAGTTGGGCCGTACCGCCGCCGCCGGCCCGGACCGGGGCCCAGGGCTCCCGGCGGTCGTGGTCACGGCGGTCCTTGTCCCGGCGGTCGTGATCGCCTCGGTCGTGCTCACCGCGCTCGCGGTCCCGGCGGCCGTCGTCACCGCGGTCCTGGCCGGGACGCTGCTGGTCCGCCCGGTCTGGATCGGGCTTGCCTGGATCGGGCTTGCCTGGATCAGGGCGGGCCGGATCGGGCCGGGCCGGATCGGGCCGGTTGCGGGCGACGACGTCGAAGCTGCCCGAGCCGGGGTGGTTGTGGCCGTCGCACCTGATGTCGATCTCCTGCCGTCCCCCGGTCGCGGACGCCTTCACCCGCACGAGACCGGAGAGCGGCACCTTGAAGTCGGGATTCCTGGCCGCCTCTTCCTGGTCACGGATCCAGTCCTCACCGTAGGCGCGGGGGGCCAGGTTCACGTCGTTGGCGAAGACCGGGGACACGCCCACGGCCTCAAGGCCCTTGCATCCCTCGGCGCGGATCTCCACCTGATCGCCTGGGGCGGCGGTGGACGGGATGACGGTGACCCGGACGCCGTCATGGGCCTGGGCGGTGGTGGCGGTGCCGAGGACGGGTGCGGCCACCAGGACGGTGACCACACCTGTGGCACGGAGAGCGAGCAGAGCAGTACGCATCGTGAACCTCCTGATACTGGCAAGGCTCACCCGTGCGCGGGGTTTTCGCATCCTCAACGGCGCGGCGTCACCCCGTAGACCCCTCTGACGTGCTCAGACGCGGTCGACGAGATCGGCGATCGAGTCAACGACCTTCGAGGGGCGGAAGGGGTGCCGGTCGACATCGGCCGGAGTGGTGACGCCCGTCAGGACGAGGAAGGTCTCCATCCCCGCTTCCAGACCGGCCAGTACGTCGGTGTCCATGCGGTCGCCGATCATCGCGCTGGTCTCGGAGTGCGCGCCGATGGCGTTGAGCCCGGTGCGCATCATCAGCGGGTTCGGCTTGCCCGCGAAGTACGGGTCCTTGCCGGTGGCCTTCGTGATCAGCGCGGCGACGGCGCCGGTGGCGGGCAGCGGCCCCTCGGTCGACGGGCCGGTCTCGTCGGGGTTGGTGCAGATGAACCGCGCCCCGCCGTTGATCAGCCGGATCGCCCTGGTCAGGGCCTCGAAGCTGTACGTACGGGTCTCGCCGAGGACGACGTAGTCCGGCTCGTGGTCGGTGAGGATGTACCCGATGTCGTGCAGCGCGGTGGTCAGTCCCGCCTCACCGATGACGTACGCCGTGCCGTTCGGCCGCTGGTCCTCCAGGAACTTGGCGGTGGCGAGCGCCGAGGTCCAGATGTTGGCCACGGGGACGTCGAGCCCCATCCGGGCGAGCCGGGCCTGGAGGTCGCGCGGGGTGTAGATCGAGTTGTTGGTGAGGACGAGGAACGGCTTGCCCGAGTCCCGCAGCCGCTTGATGAACTCGGCGGCGCCGGGGATCGGCACGCCCTCGTGGATGAGGACGCCGTCCATGTCGGTGAGCCAGGACTCGATCGGCTTGCGCTCTGCCACTGGACTGTTCTCCGCTCTGCGGGGCCGAATATCGGTGGCCACATCTATGGGCCGGATGGCCGAATACATGCCATCGACGGCTCCCAGCCTAACCAGGCCGCGCGAGGGACGGTACGGGGCTCGGCTTCCGCAGGTCAGGCCCGCCGGTCGCGCCCGACGCGGCGGATCCCGAGGGCGAGTACGGCACCGGCGGTGCCCAGCGCCAGGGCGGCGACGACCCGGCCGGCGAGGTCGGCACGGGTTCCGGTGGCGGCGAGTCCCGGGAAGCCGAGGAGACCGGGCGCGGCGGGGGCGGCCTCACGGCGCGGCACCGGCGCGGCACCGGTCCAGGGGCCGCCGGGCGCACGGAAGTCGGCCGGGCGGTGCGCGGCGGGAGCGGAGGCGGAGACCGGGGCGGAAGCCGGAGCCGGGGCCTGAGCCGGAGCCGGGGCCTGGGCCTGGGCCTGAGCCGAGGCCGGGGCCGGGGCCTGGGCCTGGGCGGAGACCGGAGCTGAAGCCGGGGCGGCGTCCTGGGCGGCGGCCGAGGTGGAGGCCGAGGTGGAGGCGGCGGGGGCTCCGGCCGGAGCGGCGACGGCGAAGCGGTAGGTGTCGGACGCGCCGACCCAGTCGCTGTCGTTCCCCCGGCGCTGCACCGTCGCGGCGGTGGCCGAGATCCGGTTCGGGCGCGCGCTCGCGGTGAAGGCCAGCCGCGCCCGGACGGTGACGGTCCGGTGCGCCGCGACGGTGAACCCGGACGACCCGTCGTCCCGTACGGCGACGATCTCGTCCTGGTCGGTCCGCTCCAGCGGCAGTGCGCGCATACGCCCCCGGTCGTCGGCCATCTCCAGCTTCACCTGGGAGGCGTCGAGCACCCGGTCGCGGTCGTAGAGGACCACGACGGGGTGGATGTTGCGGCACTCCGCGCCGGTGGTGTTGGTCAGGTCGAGCGACCACTCCCCGGCCGCGCCGCCGGCCCGGTACGCGCCCGGGCCGCCGCGCAGCTCGGCCCTGATCGGAAAGTCGGGGTCGGCCACCCTGCCGCAGGTCCGGCCCGGGTCGCTGCCGACCGGGCCGGCCGGCGCGGCCGGGGTGACCGGCGCGTCCGTGGTGGCCACGGCGAGCGCGGCGAAGGTGGCGAACACGGCGAACACGACGAACGCGGCGACGGCGGCGAGGAGGTGAAGCGGTCGCACGGAACGCATGACGGAACGGCCTTCGCTGGTCGCTGGGCGGTCGGGGCGCCCCGACCGTGCCACGGGCCCGGGCTCCGACCGGCCACGCCACCCCACATACCAGTCAGAAAGTCATACGAATACACCTCATTGGGCCAGTGCGGCTCGCCGTCGGCCGAACACCGGCGCGAGCACCAGCTGCGCCGCGCCCTCCGCGACCGCGTGCGCGCCTCCCCCGGCGAGCTCCACCGGGATGCCCGCGCCCCCGGCGCGTTCGGCGATCACGGCGCGTACGCCCCGTACGAAACGCTCCTCGTGCGCGGCGATCGTCCGGCCGCCGAGCAGAACGCGCTCGATGTCGAGCAGGGCGACGAGGTTCGCGGCGCCCGCGCCGAGGACCCGCGCCGCCTCCGCCAGGTCGCCGCGCGCGACGGCGGCCAGGCAGAGCACCTCGACGCAGCCCCGGTTGCCGCAGTCGCAGAGCGGCCCGTCGAGCTGGATGACCTGGTGCCCGAACTCCCCCGCACCGGTGTGCGCGCCCCGGTGCAGCGCGCCGCCGAGTACGAGCCCGGCGCCCAGCCCCGTACCGAGATGGAGGTACGCGAACGAGTCCCCGGCCCCCGGGGCATCCCCGGCAACCTCCGGACCCCCGGTTCCGGCGTGCCCGCGCAGGGCGAGTCCGAGCGCGGCGGCGTTGGTGTCCTTGTCGAGGACGACGGGCAGCCGGAGCCGGGCGGCCAGGGCGTCCCGCAGCGGAAAGCCCTCCCACTGCGGGAAGCCGGTGACCCGGCGGGGCACACCGGTCGTGTGGTCGAGCGGCCCCGGCATCGCGACCCCGACCCCCAGCGGCCCGACCCCCAGCGGCCCGGCGCCCCCATCGCACCCGCCCGGCCCGCCCCGTACGGCCTCGACCTGTGCCGCCGCCGTCTCGACGACCTTCTCCGCGCCCGCGCCCAGGTCGAACGGGACCTGGCGGACGGCGACCGGCGCGCCGGCCAGATCCACCAGCACCGCCGTCAGCTCGTCCCGGTCGAGGTGCAGCCCGACGGCGTACGCGGCCGAGGGCACCAGCCTCAGCACGGTCCTGGGCTTGCCGCCCGTGGAGGCGCGGCGTCCGGCCTCGGCCGCGAGGCCCTCCGCCCGCAGCCGCGCCGTGATCTTGCTGACGGCCTGCGGGGTGAGCCCGGTGCGCTCGGCGAGTTCAAGCCGGCTGATGCCGCCCTCGCCCGCCGCGCGGAGCAGGTCGAGCACGAGCGCGGAGTTGTACCCGCGCAGCACCGGCAGATTGGCCCCGGAGCCACCCGTACCGCCCGTACCGCGCACACCACCCGTACCACTCGTACCACCCGCATCACGCATGCCCTCGCCCACACCCACACCCACACTCATACGCACCCCATGTCCCCGCCCATACCCGCACCGGCCCCCGTTCTTCTGCTCACATCCGCCATTGTCCACCGCTCTTGCACTTTGGAAACGCCGTTGCTTAAGTGGTTGCATGACTGGTACCGGCACCCCTCCGCGCGTCGGACTCGTGGGCTACGGCCTCGCGGGTTCCGTCTTCCACGCTCCGCTGATCGCCGCCACCGAAGGACTCGTCCTCGACACGGTCGTGACCGCCGCCCAGGAACGCCGGGCGCAGGCGCGGGCCGAGTTCCCGGACGTACGGTTCGCGGCGACGCCGGAGGAGCTGTGGCAGCGGGCGGACGAGCTGGACCTGATCGTCATCGCCTCCCCCAACAGGACGCATGTCCCGATCGCGACGGCCGCGCTCAAGGCCGGACTGCCGGTCGTCGTGGACAAGCCCCTCGCGGGCACCGCCGCCGAGGCGCGCGGGCTCGCGGCGCTGGCCGAGGAACGCGGGCTGCTGCTCTCCGTCTTCCAGAACCGCCGCTGGGACAACGACTTCCTCACCCTCACCCGCCTTCTCGGCACGGGCCGGCTCGGCGACGTACAGCGCTTCGAGTCCCGCTTCGAGCGCTGGCGCCCGCAGCTCAAGGGCGGCTGGCGCGAGTCGGGCGCGCCGGAGGAGATCGGCGGGCTGCTGTACGACCTGGGCAGCCATGTGGTCGACCAGGCGCTGGTGCTCTTCGGTCCGGCGGTACGGGTCTACGCGGAGGCGGACGTACGGCGCCCCGGTGCCCAGACCGACGACGACACCTTCCTCGCGCTCACGCACGCGAACGGTGTCCGCTCACACCTGTACGCCAGCGCCACCACGGCCCAGCTCGGCCCGCGCTTCCGGGTGCTGGGCTCGAAGGCGGGGTTCGTGAAGTACGGCCTCGACCCCCAGGAGGCGGACCTGCGCGACGGCCGGCGCCCCGGCGGCGGCCGGGCGGCGGGCTGGGGCCTGGAGCCGGAGTCGCTGTGGGGCCGGCTCGGCGCGGGCGACTCACCGCTGACCGGCGGGGGCCACCCGGTGGAGACCGAGCCGGGCGACTATCCGGCGTACTACGCGGCGATCGCGGCTGCGCTGCGCGACGGCACGCCGCCGCCGGTGACCGCGTACGAGGCGGCGGCGACGCTCGATGTCCTGGAGGCGGCGGTGCGTTCGGCACAGGAGGGCGTCACCGTCACCCTGGAACACCCCGTGAACACCACTACGGAGACCGCCCCGGAGCACACCACTCCGCAGACCGCCGAGGCCCAGGAGGCCCCCCACTCATGAACGCCACGCCCACGGCCCCCACTTCCGTCACGGCCCCTACGGTCGCCGCACTGGAGAGCCAGGAAGCCCGCCTGACGTTCCGCCACTTCACCCACGAGACCGCCTGGGAGCTGGGCACCCTGCTGGTCGAGCTGGCGCGCGCCCGGAACGCGCCGGTGGCGATCGACATCCGCCGGGGCACGCAGCAGCTCTTCCACTGCGCGCTGCCCGGCTCGACGGCGGACAACGACGCGTGGATCGACCGGAAGCGCCGGGTCGTGGAGCGGTACGGAGCAGCCTCGCTCCTGGTCGGCGCCCGCTGCCGCGCCAGGGGCACCACGTTCGAGGAGTCCTCCCGCCTGGACCCGGACCGGTACGCGGCGCACGGCGGCTCGTTCCCGATCACCGTGGAGGGCGCGGGCGTCATCGGCTCGGTGACGGTCTCGGGCCTGCCGCAGGTCGAGGACCACGCGCTGGTGGTGGAGGCGCTGGAGAAGCTGCGCCGCGACTGAGGCACCGCACGGCGGCGCGGGTACGGGGGTACGGCAAGCTGTTGCCGTACCCCCGTACCCCCGTACCCCCTTGCCCCGCGTCCGCACGGCGGCGGATCGGCGGGCAGGCGGGTCAGGCGTCCTTGAACTCCTGCCGCTGCCGCCCCAGCCCGTCGATCTCCAGCTCCACCACGTCGCCCGCCCGCAGATACGGCTTCGGCTCCGGCCGGCCCATCGCCACGCCCGCCGGGGTCCCGGTGTTGATCACGTCGCCGGGATACAGGGTCATGAACTGGCTGACGTACCGTACGACCTCCCCGACGGCGAAGATCTGCTCGGCGGTCGTCCCGTCCTGCTTCAGCTCCCCGTTGACCCAGAGCCTGAGCCCCAGCGCCTGCGGGTCGCCGACCTCGTCGGCGGTCACCAGCCAGGGCCCCAGCGGGTTGAACGTCTCGCAGTTCTTGCCCTTGTCCCACGTGCCGCCGCGCTCGATCTGGAACGCGCGCTCGGACACGTCGTGCGCGACGGCGTAGCCGCCGACGTGCGCGAGGCCGTCCTCCGCCGAGTCGAGGTAGCGCGCGGTGCGCCCGATGACGACGGCGAGCTCGACCTCCCAGTCGGTCTTCACGCTGTTCCGGGGGACGAGAACGGTGTCATCAGGTCCGATCACTGTGTCCGGCGCCTTGAAGAAGATGATCGGCTCGGCCGGGATCTCGGCGCCGGTCTCGGCGGCGTGGTCGTGGTAGTTCAGCCCGATGCACACGATCTTGCCGATTCGGCCGAGCGGCGGCCCGACGCGCGTTCCCGCGCCGTCGATCACCGGCAGCTCGCCACCGGCGGCGGCCTGCCGTATCCGGTCCAGCGCGGCGTCGTCGGCGAGCAGCGCCCCGTCGATGTCGCCGACGAGCCCGGACAGGTCCCGGAGCGTCGTCCCGTCCTGGTCGAGCAGCGCCGGGCGCTCGGCCCCCGGCGTACCGACACGCAGCAGCTTCATGGTCCCTGGTCTCCTTCTCCTCGGCCGGATCTGCGATACATCCGATCATTACGCGGGATCGAGGGCAACCCCCCGACCACCCCGTGGACGCCCGGCCCGCCCCCTCACATCGCGGTGCCGGGGGCGAGGGCGCCCGCGACGGGCATGTCCCGGTAGAGGAAGTACCGCTCGGCGGCCGTCCAGGTCGTACTGGTCACCACGTACAGCGCGGCGGCGAGCGGCACGACGGCGACGGTGAAGAGCGTCGCGAAGGACATCAGCGGCATCATCTTGGTCATCGCGCCGAGGCCGGGCACCTGCTGCCCGTCGGGGCCGGCCGGCATCGCGGGCGCGTTCGCCATCTGCGCCTTCGTACGCCGGTAGTTGAAGGTGGCGACACCGGCGACGATGGCGAAGAGCGCCAGGTAGACCAGCCCGGCGCCGCCGAGGACGCCGCCGTCGGCGAGCGCGTGCGTCCAGCGGCCGCCGAGGGGCGCGGCGAAGAGGGAGTGGCCGAGGAGTTCGTTGGCCTCGCCGCCGATCTCGCGGCTGGAGAAGAGGTGGTACATCAGGAAGAACGCGGGCATCTGCGCCAGGCTCGGCAGGCAGCCGGAGAGTGGCGAGACCTTCTCCTTGGTGTGCAGTTCCATGAGCGCCTTCTGCATGCGCTCGGGGTTCTTGCCGTGCTTCTTGCGCAGTTCGGCGATCTGCGGCGCCAGCTTCGTGCGCGCCTTCTGCCCGCGGGCGGCGGCCCGCGACAGGGGGTGGATCGCGAGCCGTACGCACGCGGTGAACAGGACGATCGCCGCGGCGGCGGCGCCCGCGTGGAACAGCGGCTGGAGCAGCTCGGCTAGCTGGCCGACCAGGTGGGCGAATACGGACATGAACGCGGACAAGAGGGAGCCCTCCGGGGGTCTCGTCGTGCCGGACGAAGGACGCTGCGGCATGGCGGCGGCAGCGAGGCATGACGACCCGCGTGGGGAGACCCGGGCGTGAACCGCCCGGGGCCGGGGTGCGAGGGATCCCTACGCGAAGGCCGCCGGCACCGTACGCCCGGGGGCTCGGGGCCGGGTGCGGCCGGAGGCGTCGGGATCGCGCTGGGGCAGGAAGGCCGTACGTTGCTCGCGGTCGCGGATGGCCGTCCGTACCCGGTGCCGGGGCTGGGCGGGCACGGAGCGCGCGCTGATCACGGCGCAGACGACGAGCGCGGAGCCCGCGGTGGCGGTGGCGGTCGCGGCGAGCGCGACGGCGGCGGAGAGGCTGCCCGCGTCGAGGAGCAGGAACTCGGCGAGGAGGAAGATCAGGAGCACGGCGGGGCGCAGCAGGCGCAGCGCACTGCGGACCATATGCCTGCCTCCTCCGCTTTCCGCTCCGTCCACCACGTCCTCTTCGTTATACACGATGACCTGTCGGCACCGAGTCGTACAGAAGAAGGAGAATGCCCCGCCCCCCGACCCCCGGCAGCGCCCGGTAACGGCCCCCGGAGGAGCGGCGGAAGCCCGGCGAACCCGCTCCACGGCCCCGCCGGTCCGACCCGTCCCCCGCGCCCGGTCCCCTTGCCCTCCACCCGTGCCCGGTACGGCAGTACGGTGTGGACCATGCGCCCCGACATGCTGCCTGCCGACCACACCGCGGAAGCCGAGCGCCTGCTCCGCACCGCCGAGCGGTACCCCGAGGACCACGAGCCCCTGCTCCTCCGGGCGGCGGCCCACCTGGAACTCGCCGGCGACCGCGAACGCGCCACCGGCCTCTACGACACCCTCCTCGCGGCGTCCCCGGAACACCCGCACCTCGTGAAGGCGCTCCAGGCCGCCAACCTGTGGGAGTACGGCCACGAGGCGGAGGCCCGCGCGATCATCGAAGGACTGCGCACCGCGGCCCCGCTGGACCCGGCGCCCTGGGAGATCGTCGCGGAGACCCTGGAGTCCCACGACGAGCTGGAGGCGGCCCACGACTCGTTCACCAGCGCCCTGAACCTCCTCCTCGCCCCGGGCGAGGAAGTCCCGTACCCCACCCACTCCCTCCTGATCGGCCGCCACCGCGTACGCCGCCTGCTGGGCCTGGACCACGACACCTGGGACGCCCTGGCCGACCGCGTCAACCCGGCGGCGGTCCCCCTGGACGAGCTTCACGACCCGAAGCGCCTCTGGTCCCTGGGCTCCGACAACCCCGCCGAGCTCCAGGCCGAGATCACCCGCCTCCGCGCCGAACTGGGCTCCTACCGCACCGCCCTGTCCCGCCCCTTCCCGGTGGCGCTCCTGCACTGGCCGGCTGGGGAACTGGCCGAACTCCTGGCCGCGTACCCCACCCTCACCGCCGAGTACCCCTCGCACGAGGCCCACCTGACCCAACTCGAAGCCGCCCTCCGCGACCTCGCCGCCACGGGCACCCCGAACCTGGGCATCGTCACGGCGACGGTCCCCTCGTACGAAGCCTTCGCAGCCTCCGAACAGTCCTCCCCCACCCAGCCCACCCTGCTCCCCCTCTACGCCACCACCCTGGCCGCCCGAGGCCGAGCCACCCCATGGCCACCGTCCCGCAACGCGGCCTGCTGGTGCGGCTCGACCAAGGCTTACCGGGACTGCCACGGGGTAAGTTGACGCCGCGCCCCTCAAAGGCGGTTTCCGGCCTGCTTCCGAAGCCAGTCCCTGACCTCACGTCGAAGTGAGGGCCGGACGGCTGAGTTGAAAGGCAGGGGCCGCAACCGCGTGCCCGCGACGCTAACCGAAGCTACCAGCCAGAGGCCCGCCAGCTGCCACTAAAGAGCAGGGGCTAAATCCTTCCTCTTGGAGGATCGGGTCTGCCAAACTAGCCAGTCGCGAGGTTCAGATGTACGTGGATGAGATCTGTAGAGGCTAGGAGCAACGTGGCTAATCACAACGAGCCCGACTGGGACGACGCAGACGGAGAAGAAGACGACGCAGCTGCGGCGGTGACCTCAGAGGAAGTTACACGAGCCGTGGTCACAGACACGGACTGGACAGCCGAAACCATTTTGAGCCAGTTGCGTCGAGGCAACATTCAGCTTAACCCACGATTCCAACGACGGGACGCATGGAATAAACCGAGAAAGAGTCGATTCATTGAATCCCTAATTCTCGGGCTGCCGATCCCACAGATCGTCCTTGCCGAAGACAAGAATCGACGCGGAAAATTCATCGTACTAGACGGGAAGCAGCGCCTCTTGGCTCTCCGACAGTTCGCGGCAGGGTCATCCTTCGCGGCCTCTGAAGAGGAAGAGGGCTTCAGGGGGTTTTCCCTAACGGGTCTTGAAGTGCGCGAAGATCTACGACTCGCCACCCTCAAGAAGATGGAGAGCGATGACTCCTATGTAGACGACCTAAATTCGTTCCTTAACGAGACAATTCGAACAGTTGTTGTGCGGCGATGGCCTAATGAAGATTTCCTCAATCTGGTCTTTCTCCGACTAAACACAGGTAGCGTCAAGCTGTCCCCCCAGGAACTCCGACAAGCACTACATCCAGGCCCATTCACGGATTATCTGGATGATTTTGCGTCTGACAGCGAATGGCTACGGGCGGCACTGCGCATAGACAAGCCAGATTTCCGAATGCGAGATGTTGAGGTACTCCTAAGATATTTTGGATTTCAGTTCACACTGGACGAGTACACAGGAAATCTGAAAAAGTTCCTCGATGACACCGTAAACCTCCTGAATGCCCAGTGGTCAAAAGAAGAGTCCCACATCAAGCAAGTCGGACAGAACTGCGATAGAACCATTGAGGCCACGTTCAAGATATTCGGCGATAATTCATTCTACCGTTGGGCCAACGGCAAATACGAAGGACGGTTCAACAGGGCCGTTTTCGACGTCATGACTTACTATTTCTCCGACCAGGCAGTGCGCTCTAAGGCTGTATCTTGCGCGGCCCAGGTCGAAGCAGCCTTCCGGGATTTGTGCGACAACAATCAGCGTTTTGTCGAGTCGATCCAGACAACCACCAAGACACCCATCGCCACTCATCGACGACTGTCCCTTTGGGGCGAATCCCTAAGCGATGCAATTGAAACGCGAGTGCGCATCCCCGAGCTCCGCGACAATCGGCTCGTCCCATAGGAGCAGAGATGGCATCTTCACGTTTCGAGGAGCTAGAAAAAAGAATAAAAGAGCTACGCCATCATTTCCTACCAGTAGAATTCGACCCGACGGGCCTTTACGATGAAAACGTCTACGAACTTACGCGAGCCTTCAGGGTTCTCACCCATGCGGAATTTGAGTCATTCATCGAAGATCGTGTCATCGAGGTTGTCGATGATGCCGTTTCCGGCTGGAAATCTAGTGGAGTGATCTCCACAAGTCTCTTGGCGATAATGGCACACAGAGAATCGACCTCACCGATCCCAGGGTCTCTGACCGAGGTGGTCTCCAAGAGAGGCAAATATTCTTCACTATTAGAAGCACGCATACAAACCGCACGAAGCGATCTTCACCGCTACGCACGCAATCAAAATCATGGAATAAAGGAGAAAAATCTCCTCCGCATGCTCCTGCCAATTGGCTTCCAGGAAACAGAAATAGATTCTGGATGGCTAAGCGCCACAGAGACCTGGGCCACAGCACGAGGGGACACCGCCCACAAAACGTCAAAACTGCAAGTGCAACCAAATCCACAAAATGAACTTAAGACGGTAACCGTGGTACTGGAGGGGTTTCGCGAAATCGATGCACAGATGGAATTCAAATAAAGAGGAACTCGATTCACTTATGCCGTTTTCAGCAAACCGACAAGCAGTTGACTACCGACAATGCAAACTCATCCAGTCATCCCCCACCCTTCAGCGAGAGGCGACCCTCTCCAACCTCCGCCATCTCGCCAGATTGAAGCAATTCCCCTTTTCTCCAAATAGCCCGAGTAAACACCAACCCCCTCAGTGAATAGGCCTACGAGATAGGGCTCACTCTTCCTTCGCTCGCGATAAAGAAAGTGACTATATTCGTAAAGCTGCCCAACAACCTGCCGGACAGCCTCCGTGGGATTGCCGCCACGAATAACCTTCGCCTCCACCAACCACTCATCACCGGTAATTGAATCCTGACCCTGGCGATGCAACACAAGATCTTTAGGGTGCATCAATTTCGTTGTCGGCCTGAACCCACATGACGTTACATGAATCCCGAACGACTCGATAAGAGCCTCATGGTGACGCTTTTTCACCTGCTGCCGCTCCTTGATATTCGCGATGTAGTCTGAACTGTCCTTGGGTTTAAAACCCGCGAGCGGATCATCTTCACTCACAACATGGCCGTCAGGCGCATAGTTCACATCGAACAGACTTGACTTATCCTCAAACCACCACAAGCGATCTGCCACATAAGTCCGCTTGAGTAGCTCTGCCGCATGTACGAGGTCCTCCCGCAGAACTTCCTCACCAGGAAGAGCTGTTGTCTCGTAGCGGCGAGCGATCACACTCGCCGCTTCGTAGGCTTTCGGCCGATCGGCATGATGCCGCAACTCAGGCTCGTCAACCCATCCAATCCTTCGCTGCGCGGCCACCGCTCTACGAAGTCGGGCTGCTTGACGCCGAAGATGTGCCTGACGTGCTTGCCCTCTACCTAGCCGGTCCTCCAGATGTGTGATGCCCTGCTGGAGGGTCAGCGTCACTGTCTGAAGATCAGCGCTAAAAATGTAGGCCAGATACAGCCCTTTTCCCGGTTCCTTGTTAACGTCAGGGTCAAACACTCCAATCCACGGTGTCGCAGCGGGAGTTGTCTGCCCCCCGTACCCCTTCGCGAAGAGCCCTGGCGGGAGCAACAAGTCTGACCTCTGCGCAACCCCCCTCAGCACCCGCTGCCCCACAACGTCCCTCTTCGCCCCTGCGTTCGCGTCGTACGTGTCAGCAACTTCGCGCAGCAGCCCGTGTATGCCCATGGTGCAAACCTAGAACAAGGCAGCACGTTTTTCGATCAGATTGACCGGCGTCGCTTGACACGCACAACCCGGCGGTCGAACGCTGCTGGTAGGCGCTCCAACGAGTCCGTCCGTAGGGTTCTTTCAACCCTGCTGGTCAGCTGCAACGCCTCAACTGGCTTCGTCCAACTCCGCCTCGTAGTGGGTCTGAGCACGGTCGAGGGCTTCGTCCGGGTCGCAGCCGTGGGCCCGTAGCCAGTGGAGGAGGTCGGCGATCATGTCGATCGCCACCTCTTCCGCCACCGCTACCGAGAGCGGGCTGTTCGTCTCGGCGCCCAGGGGGCGTCTTGCCGCGTAGGAGGTGAGGAGCGCTTCACTTCGGGTCACCCGGGGGCCACCCGTGTGGCCCGAGGGCGAGGTCAAGGTAGTGGCGAGTTCGCACCACACGACCTTCGCGTCTGGGCGGAGTGTGATTCCCCATCGATCCGCGAGTTCGTCCACCAGCAACATTCCGCGTCCCGACTCCGCGTCCTCGGAAGGAGCGAGCAGAGTAGGGAGCGCGCGGGGAGCCGGGTCGCGGAGTTCGAGGCGCACGTGG
This sequence comes from Streptomyces sp. NPDC056987, assembly GCF_042673865.1. Taxonomy (NCBI): domain Bacteria; kingdom Bacillati; phylum Actinomycetota; class Actinomycetes; order Kitasatosporales; family Streptomycetaceae; genus Streptomyces; species Streptomyces sp. NPDC056987. Next base: position 163,033 of record NZ_JBHURV010000004.1, on the reverse strand, counting down.
GTGCCTTGTATCGAGACCGCGAGGGTTGCCGGAGTCCCGTCACCAACATGTCTGATGACGTTGGTGACCATCTCGCTGACACAGACCTGAGCAGCTGCGATGACTTCAGGCAAGCCCCAGAAATTCATGTGCATCTGGAGCACTCGCCGCAGGCCGGCAACCTCTCTCGGTTCCGCCAGGAACGGAACCTCCCAAGGTTTTCTCTGCATGCAGCCGTGATGGTCAGGGGACATGAGCCTCACCTTCCGCCGTTCCGCGTACGGACAGTTACGTGTTGTGTGAGGATGACAGTCGCGCGTCCCGATATGCAATGTGCACGAGAGGATTCCCTCCAACGAGTGATTGGCGGGTCACTCCCTTTCGGATGGGATGGAACCTCCCCTGTGTCATGAGGAGTTGAAGTGGCCGGATCACCTACTGCACGCCGTCGTCGGCTGGCGATCGAGCTGAAGAAGTTGCGCGAGGAACACGCCCTGACCTGCAATCAAGTCGGCAAGGAGCTGGACTGGAGCGGCTCCAAAGTCAACCGGCTGGAGACAGGCCAGGGACGGGTGCAGCCATCGGACGTCGATGCGCTGTGTCGGTTCTACGGAACCTCGGACGAGCTGCGCGAACTACTGAAGGCTCTTGCGAAGCAGTCGAAGACCAAAGGTTGGTGGCATGCGCACGGCGACGCCGTGCCGTCTTGGTTCTCTGTCTACGTGGGACTCGAACAGGCTGTCAGCAGTCTGCGGACCTACCAGGGCGAGTTCATCCCTGGCTTGTTGCAGACAGCCGAGTACGCCTCTGAGCTGAGTCGGGTCACCCCAGACCTGTCGCCCGATGACATCCCGCGTCTCGTCGACGTCCGCATGCGACGTCAGGAACTACTCACCGAGGCCAGTCCGCCCGACTTCTGGGCGGTGGTGCATCAGAGCGCAATCTTGCAGGTCATCGGGAATCGACAGGTGATGGCCCGCCAGCTCGAACGTATGCTGGAAATGGCGAAGCTTCGGAACGTTACGGTGCAGGTACTGCCCTACGACGCGGGGACTTATCCAAGTACCGGCCCCTTCACCGTGCTCGGCTTCCCGGAGCAAGAGGACCCCGACATGGTGTATCGGGAAGGGCTGACGGACTCGGTCTATCTCGAACTCCCCACGGACGTAAGCATCTACACCAAGGCGTTCGACCACCTCAGGGCCCTCGCCCTGAGCCCGCAGAGATCAGCTTCGCTGATCCGCTCATCCATGGAGGATCACGCTCGATGACCCTGCCCCTCATAGGAGACCAGTGGCGGAAGAGCAGCTACAGCAACGGTGCCGGTGGTGAGTGCATAGAGGTAGCGTCCACTGAAGCGGTCGCAGTAGGGGTCCGTGATTCCAAGGACGTTGACGGGCCGCAGCTGGTCTTTCGGCAGGCCAGTTGGACCGGGTTCGTGAGCGCGTTGCGGCATCAGCGGCTCGGGGGACATCTCGGAGCTTGAGCTTCGAGGGTCGGGGCGGCGGATGCGGGGGGAGCGAGCTGGGGGTTTCGAGGTGGTGGACGGGCCGGGGCTCAAGCTTCGGGGGTCGAGCCCTGCTTGTAAGGATTGGTTGGTTGTTGATTCCCACCCACCCTCCCTACCCGGCGAGGGCGGTTGGCCGCCCGCTGCGGCGCTCCGAGCTCGCCGTGGCGAGGGACCGGGCGGCTTGTCGGTGGGGTGGTGCGGCTTCGAGGGGGCGGAGTGTCAGACCATCCTTCTAGGGTTCTGCCATGACTCCTGAGATGCAGTACCGGTTACGTTCTTTCCGTGAGGCGGCGCTCGCGAAGGGCATCCCCGCCGACGACGTGGAGCGGTGGGTGGCCACCGGCCGGCCGTGCGCGACGATGATGGTGCGCGGGGAGGGGCCGGTCGTGGGGCGGTTCGGTGGGCCGCTCCTGCTTCCCGCCGGTACCGCGGACCCCTTGTCCCCCTTCGTCGCCTCCGTCGATCTCGCGGCGCTGCCCGCCGACGTGACGGACCTCTCCCTGCCTCCCGACGGCCAACTGCTGCTGTTCGCCTTCCCCGCGACCGGCTACGACTACGAATGCATGGGCAGCGTGGTGTACGTCCCCGCCGGTACGGCCGTGGAGGAGCGGGACAGGTGTTCCTGGAACGAGGACGACGAGGACGAATACCGCGAGATGTTCGAGGACTTCCCTCAGGGGCCGATGCGGATGACGACCGATGTGTCGCTGCCTCACCACTCGGCGGTCGAAGTCTCCAAGGGGTGCATATCGCTGCCCGGGCATCCCCGCGCCGAGGAACTGGTCGATGTGTGGGAGAGCATCGAGTCCGGCTCGTACCCCATCGGGAAGGATCTCCAGATCGGTGGATACTCCGACGAGGAGGCTGTCTACACCGACCCGCTCGCGCATGCTGTGGGCTGGGCCGTGAAGTCGGTGGAAGCGGGCCGGTGGGAGGGACCGGTTTCGGCTGACGTCGAGGACTGGGTGCTCCTCGCCGACTGGTACTGCGACGTCAGAGACCATGAAAGCGCCACCGTCCACTGGGTGATCCAGCGCGAGGACCTGGCCGCGCGGCGCTTCGACCGCGTGTTCACCGATGTCTTCTCGAACCCCTGACGCCTGTGCACGGCGCTACTGCCAGGTCGCTGTGTCGGGGTCGATGCCGGGGGCACGTGCGCCGGCGTCGATGATGCGGCGGAACCATGTGGCGAGGCCGGTGTGGATGCCGTTGTAGTGGGCGGCGAAGTCCGGATCGGCCTCGTACCTGCGGCCGAGGCAGACCTGCATCTGCCGGGTGAGGGGAAAGTACGAGGCGAACGCTTCGCGGTGGCGGTCGACGAGCTGATTCGCCTCCGGGCTACCAGGGAGGGGTGACGCCCGCGTCCATCGCATCCCCCAGGGCGCGTTCGAGGCCGGTCATCGTGTCGGCGATGGCCTGCCACTCCTCCGGGCCGCGCGAGGCCGAGCCTTCGGCGTACTGCCGCCATTGCGTCGTGTCCCCGTAGCGCTGACGGGCTTGGACGGCCCAGTCCGGGTTCCGCCAAGGCCTCGGCGCCGAGTACGCCGCCGAGGTCAGCCGCCGGTGAGCAGCCGGGTGCCGCTGAGCCGCGATATCCGGTATTCGCAGAACATGCGCTTGTGGAACCCTGTCCCTCATGCGCGAGACGACCCCCTACGACGATGACCGAGCCGCGTACTCCCGCCATGGACTGGCCCGTCTCGTGCTCTCCGACCACGCCAGGGACGTGGCTGACGGCGCCGCCGGGCTGGTGGGCACCCGCCACGATGCCGACACCGGGCTCGCCGGTCGTGTCAGCCAAGCCCGGCAACTCATCGAACTGGCCGAACAGACCCTGGTCTCGGCCGTCATCTACGAAGTCGAACGCGGCAGCTCGTGGGCTCAGGTCGCGGCCTACCTGGGAATCAGCACCGACGAAGCCCGAGAGCGATACACCCCCGCCCTCCATAAGTGGAACACCGCATTCGAGGAGCCCTACAAACTGGACGAGACGGGCCGCAAGCGCATCCCGCAGCTGCCCACCGCGGCATACGACCCTGCCTGGGCATGCACCCAGCTCGATCGGTGGGCCTTCCTCCAGCGCATCGGAATCAACGACGAACAGGCCGTCAGCGCCAATCTCGTCATGGCCGGCACCGTGGACGAGCGGAACCCGGAAGCCGAGGAGAACTGAACAATGGGACTCACCGGGCTCGATCCTGAGAGAGCTGCACGACTCGCGGCTCTGACTGCCGAACTCCGGCCCCTGCTCGCGACGGGCACGGAGATGGCAGCCATCCAGGAGATACTCAGCGCGCGTGGAGTCGGCGTGATGGACTCCGTCATCGTCACTCGCGAACTGCTGGGCGCCGGCCCTGATGCTCTTGGGCCGGCAAAGACGCTGGTCCTGACCAGCCCAGCACGGCATACCCAGCGAGCGCAGCACCAGATGCTGGTCGAGGAACTTGTCGCCGCCCTCGACCATGTCGACACCCAGACCTGATCGTCGTCCCGAGGCGATCGCCGTTACCCATAGGTGGTGTTGCCGTGCTGTCGGGCTGTTGGGGGCTCAGTTCCCCGACTGTGCTGTGGGGTTGTTCCGGCCTGCCAGGCGGGAGAGGAGCCTTTCGTACACCGTTGTCGCCGCCGCGACAACGGTCGCCAGCACCGCCAGTGCGAGGACGCCCAGCAGCGCGGGCCACTCGCGCCACGCGTCGCGGCACCGGAAGCTGTCGGACGGCAACTCGATCAGCGGGCCCCGGCACATAGGCCTGCCGCGGTAATCGGGACCGTAATCGGCGATCAACAGCCAAGCGAACACCCCCCAGATCACCAGGGCCAGGAGCATCCACGCGATCGACCACACCTCCCTACGGCGTGCCTGCCGACGGTCCTCTTCGGCACGTTCCGGTGCGGCAGTCCCGGAATCGGGTGTGTGCGGCGCCGACGCTTGGGCAGTCATGTTTCCCCCTCTTGACCAGCGGTGATCTGAGGGCAGTTCATCACATTGTGCGGGACGGCGGCTCAGTGCTGGATCAGGCCGCCCACCGGGACGGGAGCGGTGTGGCCGGTTGGCGGAAGCGTCTGTGCCAGGGCGAGGCCGATATCGACCAGCGATGACCGCCGCAGGAAAGCGACCTCGGGGACCGGGGTCCAGACCGCCTCGGCGGTTTCGCCGTTCGGCTCGGGCCGGAGCCGGCCACCGGTGATACGGACCCGGTAGAAGACACCGACATTCTGGTGCTCGACTCCCGCCCGCGCGGTGGCCGCAGGGATCACCCGTGAGTCCACACCCAGCAGGCGGTCCACCACGGCGTCGCAGCCGGTCTCCTCGGCGACCTCCCGGATCACCGCGTCGAACGGATCCTCCGCGTGCTCGACCCTGCCGCCCGGGAGGGTCCAGGTGCTCTCGCCCTTCGGCGGTACGTGACGGGCGAGCAGCACCCGCCCGTCCTCGATGCATACGGCGTACGCCGCCAGTCGGAAGCTCATACCCCGGACCTTAGAACTCGCCCGGACAGGCGCGAAGATCACTCCAGGGTCTCGAACGCTCAGGTATGCGCGAGTTCTCAGCCCGGTTGCTTGATGCTCTCGATGATTCGGGCGAAGCCTTCCTCCCCATGGCCCGCATCGATCTGGCGTTGGACGAGCCGCTGGACCATGGTGACCACCTCGGTGCTGATGCCCTGGTCGGAACTGGCGGCCAGGAGGTCACCGAGGTGGGAGAACTGGAGGCTCTGCTGCCCTTCGACGGTGTAGTCCCCGCCGTCGATGACTGCGGCGAATCCTTGGAAGGCGCCGGTCATGGCGGTCAGCCACGGTGTGGCCTTGGCAGCGAACTCGCCCGCCGTCACTCCGGCCGGCGCAACCATGGCGGCGCCGTGCATGAATCCGGCGAACATGACGTACATGCCCGCGAGCAGGGCGAGATCGTACAGGGACGCCAGCCCGGCATCCTCACCGAACCAGGTACTGGTTCCCCATAGGTCGAGCAGCGGCCTGTACTGATGGAAGACATCGGCCGATCCGCTGTAGAGGATCGATGCCCCAGGCCGGCCGATCATGTCCGGTACGGCCATGATGCCGCCGTCCAGATACGCGACCCCGGCTCGGGCGGCCCAGTCGGCCAACTCTCGTGACTGAGCAGGTGACGTCGTGGTCACGTTGACCAGGGTTCGTCCGGCCAGCACATCGGAGAGCGGATCGAGCACCTCATGGACCGACGCGTGGTCCAGCAGACATGCGATCACCAATCGGCCGGCCCGGACCGCGTCTCCGGCCGTGTCGGCGGCCTTGGCGCCCTGCGCAACGAGGTCATCCGCCTTCCCCGGTGAGCGGTTCCAGCATGTGGTCGCGTATCCGGCCTTCACCAGGGCGCCCGCGAGAGCGCTGCCCATCGCCCCCAGCCCGAGAACACTCACCTGGACGCTGTTGTCAGTTGTCATTTCGTGCGCTCCCCCTCGTGTCTGTCCTTCGGCTCGATCCTCTCCGCAGCCAGTGGAGTTGACCAGTACGGACCATTTAGTCGGGTACGCACCCGTGAGTAAGTACCTCCTGGGCTGCTCCATCGCCTCTGTCCGCGCGAGCTCTTACTCCGGCGACCCACTCGGGCCCCGGGTGGCAGCCTCCGCGCCCGGAGCCCGCCGACCGGGCGGGGGCTCCGGGCGCGTCCGGCATGGCGCCGTATCGGGGCACCTGGCCGGCGGCGACGGCGCCGCCCTGGCGTTCGCGCAGCAGGTCCAGGCCCGCAAGGCGGTTGCCGAGTGCCTCTCCGCCACGACGACGCTGTGGCTGCCCCTGTACGGGCTGGGCGCCGCGCTGCTGGTGGGGGCGGTCGCGTGGTTCCGCGACCGGGCCCGGGCACGACGCCCGGCCCGGTGGGCCCCGCCGGGCGTCCGGCCCGGTTGCCGGAGCGGTCTCGGGCTTATGCCGTGCTCGCCTCCGTCGGGCGGCGGTGTCCCGCCCTGTCACTGTCGGCCGCCGACTGCGCCGAGTTGGAGGCGCTGGCCGCCGAATGGTTCGTACGGGGAGCCGATGAGGAGGACGTGCTGCGGGCCCTCACCGGTGGGCTGCCGGTGCCCGTTCATTATCCGGCCGGGTTCGTAGGGTCGCGGCTCGTGGCCAAGCTGCCGCCCGAGTTGGTGGCCGTGCCGGTGGCATCGGGGCCGTCGGGGCCGGTGGTGGCCGTCCTGGAATGTGCGAGCTGCCGGGCGCCGGGGCGGCCGGAAGCGCTCGTCGACGGAGAGCGCGGTGCCTGCCGGGGCGAGCCCGTGTCCGTACGGCATCCCGCCGCGCTGCCACCTGAGCGGGTCCGGGCCCTCGCCACCGAGGTACGGAGCGCCCGGCGGGCGGGGACGACGTAGGCGCGCGAAGTGGGTGCCGATGACCGCCTCGTAGAGGTGTCCGGCGAGGACGCGGTCGCCTCGACGCCCGCGACGACGCGGAGGTGGACGAACCCGTTGCGGATCTCGCCGGTGCCGGTCATCTCGCCGGGCAGGTCGTACGTGGTGACGGTGTGCTTGAGCGCGGCGCCTTCGGACATGGTGGAGACGGTGAAGGAGTGGTGTGCGCGCGGCCAACACGCCCGCCACGGCTGTGACGTGACATCGCTCAGCTCATAGGGTGATCACTGCATCACACAACGGGAGGTCCTATGTCTCACACCACCACACCCACCATCGTCCCCAGGCGCGCCCGTCTCGGCCGCCGCGCTGCCGCCGCACTGCTCGGCGCCGCCGCCCTGACCGGGCTGACCACGGTCACCGCGCCGACCGCCGGCGCCGCCACGTGGGACCACACGTACTCCGGCAAGGGAGTCACGGTCTACGTGAAGGAGCGCGGGGACATCATCAAGGTGTGCGACACGTCCAAGAACGGCCACTCGGCCTGGGTCGCGGTCATGGACATCAGTAACAACATCGATCACTACAAGCTCAAGGCCAGCGGCGGCAAGGGCACCTGCGCCACACACAGGGCCAGCGAAGGCGGCAGGTACGACCTGGCCGAGTACTCCCGGATCGCCCTCAACTACGAGGGCGCGGGCGGCAATGGTTCCTACTACGTGAGCTACGTCAACGACCACTGACAGTCGCGACGGCCCCTGCGCGCCGCGCGCGGGCCGTCCGCCGTGCCCCCGCCGCATTCGCGGCGGGAAGCGGGCCTCCGCCGTGGCACGGGCCGGTCAGCGCGTCGCCCCGTCCGCCCCGTGCCCGCCGTCCGGCCACACCTGGATGTGATCCTGCTCCAGCTCCAGCATCACCCGCTGCTCCATGCCGAGCGCCGATGTGTACTCCGCGGGCAGCTGGAGCCGGCCGGCCCGGTCCAGCATCGCGTACTCCCGGGCCACCACCGACTCCTGGCCCTCCGCGTCGATCTCCGTACGCCGCAGGACCTCCGACGACGTACGGCCGTCCCGGATCGCGACCGTACGCCGGACCTCGTCCTCGACCGCCTGGTCGTGCGTGACGATCACGATCGTCGTCCCCAGCTCCTCGTTGGCCCGGCGGAACGCCGCGAAGACCTGCTCGCCCGACGCCGAGTCCAGCTCGCCGGTCGGTTCGTCGGCGAGGAGTACGGACGGGGAGTTGGCCAGGGCCACGGCGATCGCGACACGCTGCTGCTGGCCGCCGGAGAGCTGGTGCGGGCGGCGGTCCGCGCAGTCGGTCACGTCCAGCATCGCGAGGAGTTCCCTCGCCCGCTCGCCCTTCGCCCTCGACGTCCGGGCGGCGCGCGGCAGCTTCGGGCCCCGCGGGCCGCCGCGGCCCCGTAGCTGCATCGGCAGGGCGATGTTCTGGACGGCGGTCAGGTACGGGAGGAGGTTGCGTGCCGTCTGCTGCCAGACGAAGCCGACCACCTCGCGGCGGTACTCCAGGCGGACCTTCGCGTCCATCGCGAGCAGATCGCGGCCCGCGACCCCGGCCGCGCCGGCCGTGGGGACGTCCAGGCCCGCGAGGATGTTCATCAGCGTGGACTTCCCGCTGCCGGACGCCCCCACCAGGGCCATCAACTCGCCTTCCTGGACGGTGAGATCGAGCCCCTGGAGCGCCTGGACCTCCACGCCGTCCGTGGTGAAGACCCGGACCAGCCGGTCGCAGGTGATCAGCGCGTCGTGCCCGTAGGACGGACGGTCCCGGTGCGCCGTCGCCTGCCGTTCCAGCTCGCTGAGGGTGGGGGTGGGCTCGGAGGGGTCGGGGCCGGGGGTCCGGGTCGGTTTCGTCATCGCGCGTCTCCCACTCTCAGTTCTGTGATCGATCCGCGTCTGCCCGCCCACCATGCCTGACCGGCGGCGACCGCTCCCGCGAGGAGCAGCACCCCGGCCGCCGGGAGCCCGAGGGACCAGCCGTCCGTACGGAGCGTCACGCCGCCCACCGAGGACGCGGAGGCCACGGCGAGCTGGGCCAGGTCGATGCCGGGGGCCAGCAGCCGGATGGTGGACCAGCCGACGAGGACACCGCCCCCGGCGGCCAGCAGCGCCTGCGGCAGGGCCTCCAGGCCGAGCAGCTGACGGCCCTGGCGGGTGGTGAGGCCCATGGTGCGCAGCCGGGCGAGCAGGGCGCCGCGTTCGGGCGCGGTGTGCAGGAGGGAGAGGAGGAGGGCGATGACCGCGTAGGCCGCGCCGGCCAGGACGGCGACGGTGTAGATCAGTTCGGCGCCCGACTGGAGCGGCGACGCGGTGAACCCCGCCCGCTCCTCGCTCAGCAGGCTCACCTCCGGGTCCTGGGCCCCGTTCGGGGAGGCGGAAGCCCCGGAGTCCTTGGAGTCCTCCCCGGCCCGGGCGTCCTTCGCCGCCGCCCGCAGCTCGCCTCCGTCCAGCCCGTCTCCCGTGACCAGCAGGGTCGTCGGTGCCGCCGCCGTCAGGGCCGCGCTGTCCACCAGCAGGAATTCGGAGCGCGGGACGGCCGGGGTGTGGGGCCGGACCGTGGTGATCCGTACGGTGATCTCACCCGCCGACGAGACGATCCGGCGCGGCTCCGTCCCCAGCCGCTCGGCGGTGCCGGGGGACGCCACCGCGTTCACCACGCCGTCCTGGCCCGGCGCCGTCAGCGCGTCGGCGGGGAACGCCCCGAGGTCCAGGTGCCGGGCCAGCCGGGTGTACGTGCCGGGTTCGACACCGATCAGGGTGACGGGCTTCTGCAACTCGGCCGCGGCCCCCGTCCCCGCGGTCCCGGTGTCGGTCTCCGTGGACGGTCCCGGTTCCGCGAGCGTGTCGATCCGTACCGGCGCCACGTCCCGTACGCCGTCCACCTGGCGCGCCGCCCGTTCCGCGCCGGCGGGCAGCGGCAGGGCGTCGCGCGGGGTGGAGATCCGCGCGTCCGCGCCGACGGCCAGCAGGGCGGCCCGGTCGCGCGCCTCGGTGATCCCGGACAGTACGGAGCCGCCGAACGCCGCCGTCGTCAGCGCGATGAGCAGGGCCAGCAGCGGCAGCGCGGTCGACGACGCCGGGGAGCGGCCCGCGCGCGCCAGCGCCAGGAAACTGATCGCCCCGCGCAGCCGCGCCGCCGGACGGGCCGCGTAGCGCAGGGGCAGCGGGTAGAGCCGTACGAGGACGAACGCGGCGATCAGTGCCACCAGGACGGGGGCCGCGCTCACCAGCAGGTCACCCGCACCGCCGGACGAGCCCGACGAGCCGGATGAACCGGACGAGGTACCTCTGCGGCGCAGCGCCGCCACCGAGGCCACGGCCAGCAGGAGCAGGGTCAGTTCGGCCACGGTACGGCGGCGGCTCGGCCGGGCCGCCGTCAGGTCCTCGCGGCCCCCGTACGCACGCGCCCTGCGCAGCGGCGGGACGGCGCGCAGCGGGAGCACCACGCAGGCCAGCAGCGCGACGGCGGACGCGGCGAGCACGGCGGGCAGCAGGCGTACCCCGGTCGCGCCGCCGGGCCCGGCACCGATCCCCGCCCCGGTTCCGTCCACCAGGAGCACCGCGAGCAGCAGCCCGGCCCCGGCGGCGGGCAGCGCGATCACGGCGCTCTCGGCGAGCAGCCGGCCGCCGATGCCGAGCAGGGAGCCGCCGCGTGAGCGCAGCAGGGCGAGTTCGGCGGTGCGGCCCGCGGCGATCAGACCGCCCGCCATCGCGAGGACGACCGCGGCGACGGTGCCGATCCCGAAGGCCGCGACGACGACCACGCGCGCGATCTCCTCGCGCGTCGCGAGGTGGGAGCCGACGACCGCGCCGAGGCCGGTCCGCACGACCGCGTTCCCGCCCGCGATCTCCCGCATCCGCAGCAGGTCGGGGCCGCTCTCCAGGGACGCGGTACGCCGCCCGAGCTCCACCGCGTCCGCGGCGGTCAGTGCGCCGGTGACGGGGGCGAAGCGCCAGTACTTCTCCGCCTCCGTACGGGTGCCGAGGAGCGCGGGCGCGGCCTCGGGCGCCAGCAGCAGCCCCGCCTCCCAGCGGAGCGCGGGCGGCAGGGTCGGCAGGGCGTTCAGCCCGGGGGTGCGCAGGAGCGGTTCGGCGGACCAGTAGCTTCCCCCGGGGGCGCGGGGTTCGACCAGGCCGGTGATCCGTACGGTGAGGGCCGGTGTCCCGTAACTGTCGCTCAGGTTGAGTACGGAGCCGACGCGCAGCCGCAGTTCGCGGGCGGTCGCCGTGGTCACGGCGGCCTCCACCTCCGTCGTGCGCGGGCCGACACCCGGCCCCGCAGCCGGCAGGCGTCCGCTCCGTACGGTGGCGTGCGCGGCCACGTCCGACTGCGTGGCCAGGGTGAAGCGGGGCGGATACCCCTCGGGGCGCGGCAGCCAGCGGTCCGTGCCGGTCAGGGGCTCGCCGGTGCGTACCCCGTAGGCGGACTGGCCGAGGTCCACCCGCAGCGGGCTCGGCAGGCTCGCTGCCGCCTGCCGGTGCACGGCTTCGAGCGCGTCGGGGAGCATCGCGGCCACCCGCTGGGGCTCGGGGAGCTCCAGGCCCGCCTGGGGAGCGGTCAGTTGCACGACGGTGCCGGTGGCGGGCGTGCCGGCGATCTCGCGGCGCAGCCCGTCGGTCTCGTACGCGTCGACGGCCCGGGGGAACGCGGCGGCGAGGACGGCCGTGAGCAGGACGAGCGCCCCGAAGGCGGCGGCGACCCCGGGCGCGGTCCGCAGCCGGGTGCGGACCCAGGGTGCGACGGGGCGCGCGCCACCGGTTTTCCGAGGCGGTTCGGGAGTGGCGGGTTCGGGAGTGGTGGGTCCGGGGGTGGCGGGTTCGTGCGCACGGGTCATGTCAGTGGTCCCTCTGGTGGCGGAGCGCGGCCGCGAGGCCGGCGCCGCGCCGGGCGGCGAGGACGGCGGTGATCAGCAGGGGCACGGCCGCGACGCCCGCGAGGAACAGGGTCACCTGGGGCAGCGGGAGTTCCACGAGCACCTGGGGTACGGGCCGGGCCGCGCCGGAGGTCAGCACGGTCAGCGGGACGAACGCCCTCGTCAGCAGCACGCCGAGCGCCGCGCCGACGGCCAGGCCGATGCCGATCAGCACGCCCTGTTCCGTCACGACCAGCCGGGCGAGTCCCCGGCGGGGCGCTCCGAGGGCGCGCAGGACGGCGAGTTCGGCGGTGCGTTCGCGCAGGGAGGCGGCGGCGCCGACCGCGAAGCCCACGGCGGAGAGCGCGGCGGCGGCCAGCGCCACGGCGATCAGCGCGGAGCGCGGCCCGTCGCCGAGCGGGTCGCCGAGCAGTCCGGCCGCCGTCTCGTCGCGTACGAGCACCCGGGCGGGCTCGGTGCCGTCGGAGCGGTCACGGAGCGCGGCGGCGACCTGCGCGGCGGCGCCGGGGGCGGTGCTGAGCCACCACTCGGTGGGGGCGAGGGAGCGGTCGGTCCGCGCGGCGAGGGCCGCGTTGACGGCCCGCAGGTCGACGAGGAGGGCGCCGCCGTCGCCGGTCTCCGCGCCCGTGGCCGCCTGCGCGTCCGCCGGTGGGCCGGTCGCCGCGGCCGGGTCCGGGTCGGTGTCCGTGCCGGTGCCCGTCGTCGCTCCGGTCGTGGGCAGCTCCCGTACGGTCTTCACGATGGTCACCCGGACCTGTTCGCCCGCCAGTGTCAGGTCGACGCTGCCGCCTGGGGCGGCCCCGGTGGCACGGAGGAAGGCGTCGGTGGCGACGGCCGCGATCCGCCCGGGGGCGGGGGCGCCCGCGACATCGAGCCGTACGGAGAAGAAGCCGGAGTCCTGGGAGGCCTGCCCGGCCGGGTAGGTGACGGTCAGGAGCGCCGGGGCGGACGGGGATGCGGAGTCGGGGGCGGACGCGGCCGGTTCCAGGTCCTTCGGCTCGCTCTCCCCGGCGCCGGCCGTCACCGTGGCGCTGCCGCGCCAGCGCACGTCGTCCGGTACGGGGACGGGCACGGGGGCGGGGGCGGCTCCGGTGGCTCCGGTCGCGTCAGTGGCTCCTGTCGCGCCGGTCGCGAGCAACCGCTCGACGGTCAGCCGGTGTTGCTCGGACTCCTGCCCGGCCACCCCGCCGAGCCGCAGCCCCGTCAGGCGGAGCGGCCCGGCCGGGGCGCTGTGGGTGCGTGCGGCGGTCAGGTCGAGATCGACGGTGGCCCGGTGGAGCCGCCCGTCGACCGGGACCTGCCCGGCGCTGAGCCGGTACGGGATGCCGTAGCGGTCCTCGACCACCACCAGCAGGGCGGCGGCGCGCCCGGTCGGCGAGGCGCCCAAGTCGCCCGAGGCGTTCTTCCCGGCCGTGAGCCGCACGTCGAGGCCGAGCCGGCGGGTGTCGTCGGGCAGGGCGATCCCGGTACGTTCCCGGTCCTCCCGTACGGGCCCGTCCGCCCCCTCGTCCGTTCCCTTGTCCGCCCCTTCGTCCGCTCCCTCCGCCGTCACCCCGGCCGTCACCCTGCCCAGCACGCTCTCCGCGGGTTCGTCGGCGAGGTCGGCGCGCAGCAGCAGCCCTTCGTCGGCGTGTGCCGTGTCCAGCGCGAGCACGGTCGCCGACAGGCCGCCGGAGAGGCCCGCCTCCGTACGGTGCGCGGGGGCCGCCTGGCGTACCCCCGGCAGCGCGGCGTAGAGACCGGCCTGGCCGGGGTCGGCGGGCCGGCCGTCCAGGACGCGTACCGACGCGCCCGTGGCGAAGTCCGCCTGGTCGCGCTGCGAACGGTCCCACGACGCGCTCTGCCCGAGGGCGAGCAGGCCCGTCGCCACCGCGAGGACCAGCAGCAGGGCGGGCCCGGCGCCGCGCAGCGACCGGCGGGCGAGGCGGTGGGCGGCCAGCGCGCCGGGCAGCGCACGGCTGCGCGCGGCGCGGCGCTCGGCGAGCCGGGCCAGGGGCGGCAGCAGGCGCAGGGTGAGCACCGTACCGGCGAGCAGCGCCAGCGCGGGCGCGGCGACGAGCAGCGGGTCGATACCGAGGCGGCCCTCGCGGTCGCTGCCGAGGGCTCCGGTCCCGGTGCCGGTCTGCCGGTCCAACTGCCAGTAGGCCAGGGCCGCGACGACCAGCAGCGCGAGGTCGGCGCCCGCCCGTACGGGTGCGGGCAGGGCGGCGGCCCGGCCGCGCCCTCCGCCGGTCGCCTCGGCCGTCCCGGGCGCCCCGGCGTTCCCGGCGAGGGCGGGCAGGACGACGACCGCCGCGCAGCCGAGGGCGACCGCCGCCGCGACCAGCCACACCGGCCAGGGCGGCAGATCACCGAGGCCGGCCCCCGCGCCCGCCGCGCCGTCACCGGGCACGCCATCACCCGCCGCGCCGTCGCCGAGCGCGGACGAACGGGCGAACAGGCCGGTCAGCGGGGCCGCGAGGAGCGGGGCGCAGAGCGCCGCCGGAAGCGCCAGGAGCAGCGCCTCCGTGGCGGCGAGCGCGGCCAGCCGGGCGCGCGAGGCACCGCGCGCCCGCAACAGGCCGGTCTCGCCCGCCCGTTCCGCGCCGAGCGACCGGGCCACCAGGAGCAGCGTGTACGCGGCGAGCAGCAGCAGCTGGAGCGCGACGATGACCAGGGTGGACCGGGACACCAGCAGCGCCCGCTCGGTCCGGTCGAGGAGGGCCGGCAGCGCGGTCGTCACCGTCGCGGCGCCGCCGAGCGCCGGTTCCTCCCGCAGCCGCTCGGGGACCTGGGTGGCGGCGGTGCGCAGGGCGTCGAGCCGGTCGGTGGTGATGCCCCGGTAGTCGGCGGCGGCCAGCCAGCCGGTGGCGGCGCGCGAGACCTGCCCGGCGGTGAGGACGGACGCGTCCGTGAGGAGCGGGCCGTAGGTGGTGAAGTCGACCTCGCGGATGCCGCGTCCGCCGAGCGCGTCCAGCCGCCAGTACGGGTCGGTGGGGTCGGTGGCCCGGTAGACACCGGTGATCCGGACGGTCAGCCGGTCGTCGGTGAGCCGGTCGGTGAGCGCGATCCGCGCGCCCGGGGCCAACTCCAGCCGCCGGGCGGCCTCTTCGGGCAGGGCCACGGGGATGCTCTCCCCCGCGTCCTTCCCCCCACCCGTGCCCGTGCCCGGCAGCTCGCCCGCCACGAGGGTGATCCGGGAGCGGTCCAGGGCGGCGAAGTGGGTCAGGTCCGGCTTGTCCCCGGCCACGGGCGCGGTGGACGACCGGAGCGCCCCGGGCAGCGCGTACGGTCCCGAGCGCTCCAGCTTCCGTACGGTCACGGGCAGCCCGTCGAACGACTCGCGCGCGCCCCGGGCCACGGCCCGCTGCGCCGCGTCCCGCTGCCGCTCCGGAACGTCCGCGCTGATGACGAGCACGGCGGAGGCGGCGTCCCGGCCGCGCAGCGTCTCGCGCAGGGCGGTGTCCCCCACGGAGGTCGAGAACGCGGTGAGGGAGGCGAGCACACAGGTGGTCAGCACCACCGCGAGCAGCGCGGCGGCCAGCAGCAGCCGATGCCCCGCCGCGCGCAGAAAGACGAACCCCGTCACACTTCCCCCGACAACCCGTGCGCCGTCCGGCAGAACGGCTCCTTCTCCGGGTCTCCCCCGTTGATCCACGTCCAGCCAAACAGAAAACCATCCCATTGCCTACCCTGCGGTGCCCGCACATACTGTGGCCGGGCGACAACCACAGCCACGACGCGCGGGGGATGCGCCCATGACGGAACACACCGGCACGCACGACACCGGCACACACGACACCAGCGCCGGGCGGAACACCACCCCGCCCCCCGGCACCACCGGCCCGATGGTCAGCGTCGAGGACCTGCACCGCTCGTACGGCACCGGTCCCACCGCCGTCCACGCGCTGCGCGGCGCCTCCCTCGACATCCCGCGCGGTGAACTGGTCGCCCTCAAAGGGCGGTCCGGGGCCGGCAAGACCACCCTGCTCAATCTGATCGGCGGCCTGGACGCGCCGGACCGGGGCCGGGTCGTCGTCGACGGCACCGACCTCTCGTCACTCGGCGGGAACGAACTCCTGGAACTCCGCCGCGACCGCGTCGGATTCGTCTTCCAGTCCTTCGGCCTGATCCCCATCCTCACCGCGGCGGAGAACGTGGGCGTGCCGCTGCGGCTGCGCAAGGCGGCGGCGCGCGAGCGCGAGGAGCGGGTGGCGCTGCTGCTGGCCCTCGTCGGCCTCACCGACCACGCGGCGCAGCGCCCGGGGGAACTCTCCGGCGGTCAGCAGCAGCGGGTGGCCATCGCCCGCGCCCTCGCCAACCGGCCGGCCCTGCTGATCGCCGACGAGCCGACCGCTCAACTGGACGCGCACACCGGGCTCGCGGTGATGGAGCTGCTGCGTACGGTCGTACGGAGCGAGGGCGCGACCGCGCTGGTCGCCACGCACGACCCTCAGCTGCTCGAACTGGCCGACCGTGTGGTGGAGCTGAGCGACGGCCGGATCGTCCCGTAGCGGCGCTGTCGCTCGTCCTCACCTCATGAGGCGGGCCGCAGAAAAGTTTTTTCGTACG
The DNA here is from genome assembly GCF_042673865.1 of Streptomyces sp. NPDC056987. Taxonomy (NCBI): domain Bacteria; kingdom Bacillati; phylum Actinomycetota; class Actinomycetes; order Kitasatosporales; family Streptomycetaceae; genus Streptomyces; species Streptomyces sp. NPDC056987. The sequence goes on along the minus strand of NZ_JBHURV010000004.1, from coordinate 146,778 downwards.
CGTTGAACACCCTGGGGCCGGGCCGCGTACTCCATGGCAACTCCCCCATGGTGGCTGGGCGCGTGAACGGACGACAGGGTCCGGTACACGCGCCCAGCACTTTTTTTGCGATCAGGCCGGGGCCGGTTTCCTCACGCGCCCAGCGCGTGCGACACCGTGTAGATCAGCAGCCCGGCCAGCGCGCCGACCACCGTGCCGTTGATCCGGATGAACTGGAGGTCCCGGCCGATGTTGGCCTCGATCTTCTTCGACGTGTCGGCGGCGTCCCAGCTCGCGACGGTCTCCGAGATCAGCGAGGTGATCTCGCCCCGGTACGTGGAGACGAGATACGCCGCCGCGTCCTCGACCCACCCGTCCACCTTCCCCTGGAGCCGGTCATCCGTCGCCAGTCGGCCGCCCAGCGAGAGCAGCGAGGCGCGCGCCCGCAGGCGCAGCTCGCTGCGGTCGTCCTCGGCCGCCGAGATGATCATGGTGCGTACGGATGCCCAGGCCGAGGCGATGATGTCCTGCACCTCGGGCCGCGCCAGCAGCTCCGACTTCAGCCGCTCGACCCGCGCCCGGGTGTCCGTGTCCGACTGGAGGTCGGCGGCGAAGTCGCGCAGGAAGCGGTCGATCGCGCCGCGCGCCGGGTGCGTCGGCATGTCGCGCATCTCGGTGACGAAGCGCACCAGCTCCTTGTAGACGCGGTCGCCGATCCTGCGGTCCACGAAGCGCGGCGTCCACCCCGGGGCACCGCCCTGGACCGCGTCCATGACCGAGTCCCCGTGCTCCACCAGCCAGTCGTGCGCCCGCGCGCAGATCAGGTCGACGGCGCGGTGGTGGGCGCCGTCGGCGACGACCTTGTCCAGCGTCTTCCCGATACCCGGCGCGATCTCCGCGGCGTCCGCGCGGCGGGTGATCGCCTCACCGACGACGGCCTGGACGTCCGCGTCCCGCAGGACGGTGAGGGCGCCGCGCAGCGCCGTCGACAGCTCGGCGGTGACGCGGTCGGCGTGGTCGGGCTCGGCGAGCCAGGTACCGAGCCGGCCGCCGATGCCGAGGGCGCCCAGCCGGCTGCGTACGACATCGGCGGAGAGGAAGTTCTCCCCGACGAAGGAGCCCAGCGAGGCGCCGAGCTGGTCCTTCTTGTGCGGGATGATCGCGGTGTGCGGGATGGGCAGGCCCAGCGGGTGCCGGAAGAGCGCCGTCACCGCGAACCAGTCGGCCAGCGCGCCGACCATGCCCGCCTCGGCCGCCGCGGCGACATAGCCGGCCCAGGGGCCCGCACCGGAGTTCTTCGCCCAGGTCGCGAGGACGAAGACCAGCGCGACGAACAGGAGCAGGCCGGTGGCGGTGGTCTTCATCCGGCGCACGCCGCGCCGTTTCTCCTCGTCGGCGGCCGTGTAGGAGAAGCCGGGCAGGGTCGTCGGCCGCCTGGCGCCCGTCCCGCCGGAGGCCGCCGTCCGCCGCGCCCCGGCCGGCCCGGCGGCGCCTGCCGCGCCTGCCGTCCCTGCCGCTCCTGCCGCTCCCGGCGTCAGCTCTTCACGCGGAGCCGACTTGTCCGGATCCGTACGTTCCATCCGCTCCACCCGTCCGCGTACACACTCATGGGCCTCGTGGCCGGACCCACTCGTACACATTGTCCCTTCCTGACGTACTCCCGGGGCGCGCGCCGAGTTCCCCGGGCGATGCCGGATGATGGAGACGAACACAGGGGTGAGGGGATACGGGGGACATGACCAGACAGCGCGGATTTGCCCTGCTCGGGGGGCTGATAGGGGTGGTGGCGCTGGTGTGCGCCGCCATATTCGGCGGGTTCGGCCTGCTGACCGCGGGGCCGGGGGTCCCCTCCGGCGGCGCGGCGGGCTCGAACGGTACGACGGGTTCGAACGGTACGGCGTCCGGCTCGAACGGTACGTCCGGCTCGAACGGCGCGGCGACGGGCGGCGGCGGTACGGGCGAGGCGCGGGCCCAGGCCCCGGCCACCGGCGGCCGGGCCGCGCCCGCCTCCGCCGACGCCTGGACCGGAACGTGGGCCACCGCCCCGGCCGGCGCCGAGAAGGGCGTCCCGTACGGCTATCCCGGGCGTTCCATCCGTAACGTCGTGCACACCAGCATCGGCGGTACCGGCGTCCGCGTCACCCTCTCCAACCTCTACAGCCCCACCCCGCTCCTGGTCGGGCACGCCTCCGTCGCAGTCGGCGCGGGCGGCCCGCGCGCGGCCGGAGGGACCCTGCGGCAGCTCTCCTTCGGCGGGCGGGCGGCGGTGACCATACCGGCCGGCGGGCAGATCATCAGCGACCCGGTGGTGATGCGCGTGCCCTACGACGGCGATCTGCTGGTCACGCTCCACACGCCGGTCGCGAGCGGGCCCGTCACGTACCACCCGTACGCGCTCCAGACCTCGTACCTCGCCGACGGCGACCGGACGCGGGACACCACCGGGGTCCCGTACACCGAGCCGAGCAGGTCCTGGCGGTATCTCACCGCCGTCGACGTCCAGAACCGCGACGCGCGGGGGGCCGTGGTGGCCTTCGGCGACTCGATCACCGACGGTGTGGGCTCCCGCCCCGACGCGAACCACCGCTGGCCGGACATCCTCGCGGCGCGGCTGCGCGACCGGGACATCGCCGTGCTCAACGAGGGCATCGGCGGCAACCGGATCCTGGCGGACTCCGCACGGGACCGGAAGGGCGCGAGCGGAGTCTCCCGCTTCTCGCGCGACGTCCTCGAACGCGCCGGGGCCCGGACCGTGGTCATCGACCTCGGCGTCAACGACATCCTGCGCGGCGCCGAGCGCGACCCGGCCAGGATCACCGCCGGGCTCAGGGAGCTGACCCGGCAGGCGCACGCGCGCGGGCTGCGCGTCATCGGCTCGACGCTGACGCCGTTCGGCGCCTACCGCGGGTACAGCCCGGCCGCCGAGTCCGTACGGGAGCGGGTCAACGCGGAGATCAGGGCGGGCGGGGTCTTCGACGACGTCGTGGACTTCGACCGGGTGGTGCGCGACCCGTACGCCCCGCACCGGATCAGGCCGCTGTACGACTCGGGCGACGGCCTGCACCCGAGCGACGCCGGATACCGGGCGATGGGCCGCTCGCTCAGCCTCGACCTGCTGGAGGCGAAGGCCCCCGCCGAGCTGTAGCGGGAAGCGGAGGCTCGCCCGAGGCCGGAGACGGGACCATGACCGCAGGCGGGACCATGACCGGAGGCGGGACCGTGACCGGAGGCGGGACCGTGACCGGAGGCGGGACCGTGACCGGAGGCCAAGTCGGGACGGCGGGCCCGGACGGTCAGTCCAGTTCCTTCCGCTCCGCCTTCTTCTCCAGCCGCTGCCGCTTGCGCTCCTCCTTGAGCCTGCGCTTCTCCGCGTCCCGGAGCTTGCGCTCCACCCCGACCCCGCCCATCAGCGCGAACCCGGTGACGACCACCCGCGGCGAGCCGGGGCTCACCGCCGATCCGTCGTGCGGCGCCTCGCCGAAGCCGCCCATCAGGCCGAAGCCCCTGACCTCGACGTCCATGTCCGGCGGGACCGTGACATGGACACCGCCCATGAAGGTGAAGCAGCGGATCACCACGTCGCGGTCCTCGAACCGGGCCTCGCGCAGATCGATCTCGCCGCCCGCCTGGAAGACGACCGCCGTGAACTTCCGGCCCACCGTCCACGTCCCCCTGCGGCCGAACCCGCCCCAGAACGCGAACGCGCCCTTGGACGTGGCCGGTTCGCGGCCGACGCGGTCGGCCCAGGCGGTCGGGGCGCTCTCCCCGTCCCCGTCCCGGGCCACGGCGCCGTCCGCGATCCGCGCCACGTCCGTCGTCGTCCCGGGCGCGGGGAGGTCCCGTACCAGCGGAACCAACTCGCCGTGCGTACGCGCCTTGTAGGCCACGCCGAGCCGCTCGTCGAACTCCTCCATCGTGAGCCGGCCCTCGGTCATCGCCTCACGGAGTCGCTCCGCCACCTGCTCTCGCTCGGCGTCGGAGGCACGCGTCTCAGGCCGTTCACTCGTCATAGGAGCAGAGTAGCCACCGCCTGAGGCCAACGTCACACAGCTGATCGATCCACGTACATCTTGGCGATGACCGACTCGATGTCCGGCTCCCGCACCGAGAGATCCACCAGGGGATACTCCGCCGCGATCCGCGCGACCAGCGGCGCCGCCGACTCCGTCGCCGGGAACGCCAGCCACTGCCGCGGCCCCTCCACCTTCACCACCCGCGCCCCCGCACCCACGCCCGCCACGTCGACCGGCGGCAGCTCGCGCTCCAGGTCGACGACGAGCGTCCGTTCGCTCTCCCCCACCTCGTGCAGCCCGGCCAGGGCCCCGTCGTACAGCAGCCGCCCGTGGTCAATGACCATCACCCGGCGGCAGAGCTGCTCGATGTCGGTCAGGTCGTGGGTGGTCAGCAGCACCGTCGTCGCGCGCTCCGCGTTCAGGTCGCGCAGGAACTCCCGCACCTTCGCCTTGGAGACCACGTCGAGCCCGATCGTCGGCTCGTCCAGATACAGCACCTCCGGGTCGTGCAGCAGCGCCGCCGCGATGTCGCCGCGCATCCGCTGGCCCAGCGAGAGCTGCCGTACCGGTACGTCCAGCAGCTCACCGAGATCCAGCAGCTCCACGCACCGCTCCAGATTGGTCCGGAACCGGGCGTCGGGGATCCGGTACATCCGGTGCATCAGCCGGTACGAGTCGATCAGCGGCAGATCCCACCAGAGCGTGGTGCGCTGCCCGAAGACCACGCCGATGCGGTGCGCCAGCCGCGTACGCTCCCGCGACGGGTCGATGCCCGCGACCCGCAGCCGGCCGCCGCTGGGGGTGAGGATGCCCGTGAGCATCTTGATGGTGGTGGACTTCCCGGCGCCGTTCGGGCCGATGTAGCCGACCATCTCGCCGCGCGGCACCCGGAAGCTGATGCCGTCGACGGCCCGCACCCGGTGCTTCTCGCGGCGCAGCGGGCCGGTCTTCCGGCGCACGTCGAAGACCTTCTCGACGCCGTCCAGCTCGATGAATCCCGCCGCGTCGTCCGTCGTCATCCGCGTGCCCTCTCTCTTCCGTTCCCTGGTTCCTGTCCCGGCGTTCCTGTCCCTGTCCCGGCGTTCCTGTCCCGGCCCCGTTCCTCCGCACCCGGCTCAGCTCCCCGTGCTGCGGTACGCCCGGAGCCCCGCCCGCCACGCCGCCATCGCCAGCGCGCAGCACCCGCACGCCACCACCGGCGGCAGGAACGCGACCGCGGCGGGCAGCCCCAGCGGGTTCTCCCGGCCCAGCACGTAGAGCGCCGGGATCCAGTTGACGAAGGCCAGCGGCACCAGGAACGTCACCCCGCGCACCAGGTCCTTCGCGAAGACCGTCGGCGGGTACTGGAGCAGCGTCGTCCCGCCGTACGTGAACGAGCTCTGCACCTCGGCCGCGTCCTGCGCCCAGAACTGGAACGCCGCGCCCGCCACGAACACGGAGGCGAAGATCGCCGCCCCGCAGACCACCATCATCGGCACCATCAGCACCCGTACGGGCGTCCAGTCGATGTCCACGACGAGCAGCGCGTACCCCAGCACCAGCAGCCCCTGGACGACCCGGCCCACCCGGCGCAGCGCGAACCGGTCCGCCGCGACCTGCGCCAGTACGGGGACGGGCCGCACCAGCAGCGTGTCGAGCGTGCCGTCGCGCACCCGGCGCCCCAGCCGGTCCATCGAGCCGAGGAGCAGGTCGGCGAGGCCGAAGGCGGTGGCGGACGTCCCGTAGAGGAAGGCCACCTCGGGCAGCGAGTAGCCGCCCAGGGCGTCGACGTGCGTGAACATCACGAGGATCGCCACGAAGTCGAAGAGGGTCACCGCGAAGTTCCCGAGCGCCGTCATCGCGAAGGAGGCGCGGTAGGTCATCGTCGAGCGCATCCACATGGCGACGATCAGTCCGTACGCCCGCAGCCCGTCCCGCAGCACCGCCGCACGTGAGGCCCGCGGAATCCACATCTCCGGCCGGTCGCGCTCCGGCTCCCCGGAGAGTTCCGGCTCCCCGGAGTTCTCCGGTGCCCCGGACCGTCCCCGGCCGGAGATGCCGGAGACGTCCGACAGCGTCTCGTCAGCCACCCTGGACCACCACCCTGCGCGTCGCCACGCCCTGCAGCAGCCGCCCGGCCACCAGCAGCGCCGCCGCCCAGCCGGCCTGGAACGCGTACGCCCCCGCCAGGTCCCACCCGGCCCGCCGGCCGAGGAAGACATCGGCGGGGACCTGGAGCAGCGAGGACCAGGGCAGCGCCCGCGCGATCTCGCCCAGCGCCCCGGGGAAAAGGGTGAGCGGCAGCAGCAGCCCGGAGAAGAACGTCCCCGCCAGGAACGAGATCTGCGCCACGCCCGCGCCGTCCAGCAGCCAGAACGCGGAGAGCGCGACGAGATAGCGGATCGCGAAGCTCACGACGACCCCGAGGAACACGGCGAGCAGGAACGCCGGCCAGACCAGCGCCGAACCCGGCATCGCCAGGTCGAAGACGAACGAGCCGAACACCATCGGCGCGATGCCGCGCCCCAGCAGATGGAAGGCCGCGCGGCCCAGATCCCCGGCGAGCCACCAGAGCTGGAGGTCTGCGGGGCGGTAGAGGTCGACGGCGATGTCGCCGGTACGGATCCGCTCGATCAGCTCGTCCTCGAAGCCGCCGCCCATCATGGCGCAGGTCATCAGCAGCCCCTGGCCGAGCCAGACGAAGGTGACGGCCTGGGAGAGGTCGTAACCGCCGAGCTGGGGCCGTACGTCCCAGAGGGCGGTGTAGGTGTACGCGATGATGAAGCCGAACACCGTGTTGGTGAACACCCCGGCCACGGTGGCCACCCGGTACGTCGCGTGACGCCGGAACCCTCCCGCGGCCACCGCTAAGTAGAGCCGCACGAAGGGCCCCTTTCTCTTCCGTCCCGGGCCGCTCGGCCGCAGGCACCAAAGCGCACGACCCTAGTCCGGCCGAACGGGCCACCGCGACCGAATATCCGGGTACCACCGCTCCGGCCCATCGCGTCCGGCCCTCCGGACCGTTCTGGCCGTGTTTCATAGGGCTGCGCAGCGTTTCTTATGCCTGCGTTACGAATGGACTGATACGACACCGTTATGCCGGAGAGTCAGCCTTCGGCCACGGCCGAGGGGTCTCCAGACACATGAACGACGAGCCACAGCAGCGGACCGGTCCGCGCCGGCGCCGTTTCCTCCCGTCCCGGCGCGTGGTGCTCGGCGCGTTCCTGGTGTGCGCGCTCCTCGCGATCGGCGGCTTCGCCCTCGGCTACAAGCTCGTCGGCATCCCGGCCGCCAACGCCGCGGCCACCGCCCAGTCGAACGTGTACCTGTACGCGGACGGCACCGAGATCGCCCGCGACGGCGCCGTCAACCGCGAGAACATCCAGCTCGCGCAGGTACCCAGGACCGTGCAGCGGGCCGTGCTCGCCGCCGAGGACCGCGGCTTCTACAGCGAGCCCGCCGTCGACCCGCAGGGCATGGTCCGCGCCGCCTGGAACACCGCCACCGGCAAGGGCACCCAGGGCGGCTCCACCATCACCCAGCAGTACGTCAAGAACTACTACCTCGGCCAGGAGCAGACGATCGCCCGCAAGGCCAAGGAGTTCTTCATCGCGATCAAGCTCAACCGCGAACAGTCCAAGGAACAGATCCTCCAGGGCTATCTGAACACCAGCTTCTTCGGCCGGAACGCGTACGGCATCCAGGCCGCGGCGCAGGCGTACTACGGCAAGGACGTCGAGGACATCACCACGGCGGAGGGCGCCTACCTCGCCTCACTGCTCAACGCGCCGAGCGAGTTCGACGTCGTCGTCCACCCCGAGAACAAGCCCGCCGCCGTCGCCCGCTGGAACTACGTCCTCGACGGCATGGTCAAGGAGAAGTGGCTCGACGCAGGCACCCGCGCCACCCTGAAGTTCCCCGCGCCCGGCCCGATCCGGTCCGCGGCCACCGGCCTCTCCGGACAGCGCGGCTACCTCGTCCAGGCCGTCGAGGACTACCTGGCCGGCCACCACGTCATCGGCGCCGACACCCTGGCCACCGGCGGCTACCGGATCACCACCACCCTCGACCGCAAGAAGCAGAACGCGCTGGTCAAAGCCGTCGGCAACCAGGTCACCTCGCAACTCGACAGCGGCCGCGCCGCCGACCGCAACGTCCGGGTCGGCGGAGCCTCCATCGACCCCGCGACCGGCCGGGTCGTCGCCATGTACGGCGGCATCGACTACACGAAGCAGTACGTCAACAACGCCACCCGCCGCGACTACCAGGTCGGCTCCACCTTCAAGCCGTTCGTCCTCGCCTCCGCCGTCCAGAACGGCTCCGAGACCCAGGACGGCCGGCCCATCACCCCCAACACCGTCTACGACGGCGACACCGGCCACATGGTCCAGGGCCCCACCGGCCCCACCGGCTACGCCCCCGCCAACGAGGACGACAAGGACTACGGCCCCATCACCGTCAGGACCGCCACCGACAAGTCCGTCAACGCGGTCTACGCACAGCTCGCCCAGGACGTCGGCCCCGACACCGTCAGGAAGACCGCCGTCGCCCTCGGCATCCCGGCCGGCACCCCCGACCTCACCGCCTCCCCCTCCATCGCCCTCGGCCCGGCCACCGCGAGCGTCCTCGACATGACCCAGGCGTACGCGACCCTCGCCCACCACGGCGAGCGCGTCCCGTACACGCTCGTCACCAAGGTCACCAAGAACGGCACGGATGTCGCACTGCCGCGGCGGGCCGCCACCCGGGCCGTCAGCCGGGAGGCCGCCGACACCACCACCGCCGTGCTGCGCGGCGTCGTCGACGGCGGGACCGGCACCGCCGCCCTGTCCGCGGGCCGCCCCGCGGCGGGCAAGACCGGCACGGCGGAGGAGGACCGGGCCGCCTGGTTCGCGGGATACACCCCGAACCTGGCCACCGTCGTCGCCGTCATGGGCGCCGACCCGAAGACGGCCCAGCAGAAGCCGCTGTACGGGGCGCTCGGCCAGGCCCGGATCAACGGCGGCGGCGCGCCCGCCGCCATCTGGGGCGAATACACCGCGGCCGCGCTGCGCGCCACCCCCGTGCAGGACTTCGACCTCCAGGTGGCGGCCGGCGCCGAGGAGAGCGCCTCGCCGGATCCGCAGCAGTCGCTGGAGTCCGGCATGCCCGGCAGCGCCTCGCCGCGGCCCAGCGCCCCGGGCCGCACACCGGGGCAGACCCAGGGCCCGTCACAGGGCCGAACGGGGGGCGCGACCGGCGCGGGCGGCGCCACCACCGGCGGCACCGGCGGAGGCCAGAGCCCGCCCCCGGGCCACCGCCCCCCGCCGCCGGGCGGCACGGGCGGCGGCGCCGACCAGGGGCCGACCACGGGCGGCGGCGCCGGCCAGGGACCGCCCGCCGGCGGGCAGGGCGGCCAGGGAGACACCACAGGCGGCGGTGCCGGAGACGCGAGGGATCAGGGACCGCCGGGAGGCGCGCCCGACGCCGCCGGTACGGCCGGACAGGGCCCGCCCGGGGCCCCACAGCACCAGGACCCCGGCGCCGCGCTCAGTGCCCGGACGTGACCTTCAGCCCCACCACGGCCACCACCAGCAGCGAGACGAAGAAGATCCGGGCGGCGGACGCCGGCTCCCCCAGCACCACCATGCCGAGCACCGCCGCACCGGCCGCGCCGATCCCGACCCACACGCCGTACGCCGTGCCGATCGGCAGCGTCTTCGCCGCCTGCGCGAGCAGCACCATGCTGACCACGATCCCGGCACCCGTGAACACGCTCGGCCACAGCCGCGTGAACCCCTCGGTGTACTTCATCCCGATCGACCAGGCGACCTCGACCAGACCCGCGACGACCAACAGAACCCACGCCATGACGGCACCTCCGGCACAGAAAGCACGGACAACAGGTGCGTCGTCTTTCGATTGACCCGGTACGGCGCGTCTCGTCGGGTTCCCCCCAACGTAGCAAACGGCCCGCGGAAGGTGACCGCGGGCCGCTGAAAGACCGCGGGCCGCTGACGGCCGACCACCGCGGTCGGCGTCCTACAGATAGAGCCCGGTCGAGTCCTGGGACCCCTCGAACCGGTCGGCGGCGACCGCGTGCAGATCACGCTCCCGCATCAGTACGTACGCGACCCCGCGCACCTCGACCTCGGCCCGGTCCTCCGGGTCGTACAGCACCCGGTCCCCCGGCGTCACCGTACGGACGTTCTGCCCCACGGCCACCACCTCGGCCCAGGCCAGCCGCCGGCCGACCTCCGCCGTCGCCGGGATGAGGATGCCGCCGGACGAGCGCCGCTCGCCCTCCGGGATGTCGGTCCTGACCAGCACGCGGTCGTGCAGCATCCGGATGGGCAGCTTGTCGTGTTGGCTGGGGGAGTTCTCGCTCACGCCCCAGAACCTACCTGCCCGCGGCGCGTCCGTACGCCGGAGGGGTGACACGGACCGCCGGGGGAACCGCTCATCCCTTCCGGCGCCTCGCCGGCCTGCCCGCCATCACGAGCAGCCCCACCAGCCCGACCGCGAGCAGCGCCACCGGCACCACCCGCTCCAGCCGGGGCGCACCGTCGTGCCCGACGAACGGCGCGCGCACCCCCGCGACCGTCCTGTTCACGGCGACGAACGCCCGCCCCGCCGTCTGGTCCACCCGGGAGGCCACCCTGGCCTTCGCGTCGCCGACGATCGTCTTCGGGTGCACCCGCACCCCGATCTCGTCCAGCGTCTCGGCGAGCTGCCCGCGCCTGCGGACGATGTCCGCCTCGATCTGCGCCGGGGTCCTGGAATCCGACACCGCGCTGCCTCCGTCGTCGTGTCCGGTAGTCCTTGGGCGACAGTCTGTCAGCTCCGCCCCGACCGCACCCGACGGCACCCCCGATTACGCTCGGGCACGTACGACCGCGAGCCCGCCCCACGACCTACGGAGAACCATGAGCGAGCGACTCACCCCCGGCGACACCGCCCCGGCCTTCACCCTGCCCGACGCGGACGGCAAGGACGTCTCGCTCGCCGACCACAAGGGCCGCAAGGTCATCGTCTACTTCTACCCCGCCGCGCTCACCCCGGGCTGCACCAAGCAGGCGTGCGACTTCACGGACAACCTCGACCTGCTCGCGGGCGCCGGGTACGACGTCATCGGCGTGTCACCGGACAAGCCGGAGAAGCTCGCGAAGTTCCGCGACCAGGAGAGCCTGAAGGTCACCCTCGTCGGCGACCCGTCCAAGCAGATCCTGGAGAGCTACGGCGCCTTCGGCGAGAAGAAGATGTACGGCAAGACCGTGACCGGCGTGATCCGCTCCACGATCGTCGTCGACGAACAGGGCAAGGTCGAGCACGCGTTCTACAACGTACGGGCCACGGGCCACGTGGCGAAGATCATCAAGGACCTCGGCATCTGACTGCCCGGGACGCTGTGACCGAAGTCCCACTTCCGCGGGACTTCGGTTTGCATCCGCCATCGCCGTACAGAAGGTTCCCTTGGACTGCTTCACTCCGAGGAAAGGACCCGCGCCATGGCCGGCCAGGAGCACGACGAGGCGGCCGACCCCGCAGCGGTCAAACGCCACCCCACCCTCTTCCGCACCATCAGGCAGCGGAAAAACCCCAAGCTGCGCCGGTCGGACATCACCGTCACCGACGAACGAGCGGTCAAGCGCGCGGTGAAGGCGGCCTCCCTGGGCAACGCCATGGAGTGGTTCGACTTCGGCATCTACAGCTATCTCGCGGTCACCATCGGGCATGTCTTCTTCCCTTCGGGGAACCCCACGATCGAGCTGCTCTCCTCCTTCGCGACATTCGCCGTCGCGTTCCTCGTACGGCCACTCGGGGGAATGTTCTTCGGCCCGATGGGTGACCGGCTCGGCCGCAAGAAGGTCCTCGCGCTGACGATGATGCTGATGGCGCTCGGCACCTTCGCCATCGGCCTGATCCCCTCGTACGCCACGATCGGCTTCTGGGCCCCGGCGCTCCTGATCCTCTTCCGGCTGGTCCAGGGCTTCTCCACGGGCGGCGAGTACGGCGGGGCGTCCACCTTCATCGCCGAGTACGCGCCCGACAAGCGCCGCGGGTACTTCGGCAGCTTCCTCGAATTCGGCACCCTCGCCGGGTACGTCGGCGCGGCGGGCCTCGTCACCGCGCTCACCGCCGCGCTCGGCTCCGACACGATGGAGGCCTGGGGCTGGCGCGTACCGTTCCTCATCGGCGGCCCGCTCGGTCTGATCGGCCTCTACCTGCGACTGCGCCTCGACGAGACGCCCGCCTTCCTGAAGCTGGAGTCGGAGAGCGCCCACGCCTCGGAGGCGGCGGACACGGTGGAGGCCACGACGAAGGACGACCTGGTCGACATCTTCCGCCGGTACTGGCCCGCGCTGATCCTCTGCATCGCGCTCGTCGGCGCGTACAACATCACCGACTACATGCTGCTGTCGTACATGCCGACGTACCTCTCGGACCAGCTCGGCTACAGCGAGACGCACGGGCTGCTGATCCTGCTGGGCGTGATGGTCGCGCTGATGCTGGTCATCAGCCAGGTCGGCAAGCTCAGCGACCACTACGGCCGTAAACCGCTGCTGATGACCGGCATGCTTGGCTTCTTCTTCCTCTCCCTGCCGGCCTTCCTGCTGATCAAACAGGGCGGCGTCCCCGCGATCACGGCGGGCATGCTGATGCTCGGCCTCTCCCTGGTCTGCCTCCTGGGCACCATGTCGGCCGCGCTCCCCGCACTCTTCCCCACCCACGTCCGGTACGGCTCCCTGGCCGTCGGCTACAACCTCGCCGCCTCCCTCTTCGGCGGCACGACCCCCCTGGTCATCACCGCCCTCATCAGCCTGACCGGCGACGACCTGATGCCGGCGTACTACGCGATGGCGGCGGCGCTGGTGGGCGTGATCGCGGTGGCCTGCATGAAGGAAACAGCCCGCAAACCCCTCACGGGCTCACCCCCGTCGGTGGAGACGGAGGAGGAAGCGGTGGAACTGGTCCAGTCCCAGACCCCGGAACCGAAGTTCTGACGCTCCGTCAGGCCCAGAGCCCTGCAGGCTCCGTGTGTCCCCCTCTCCCACTCCCCCGTCCCCCGGCAGGTCGCCTCGCCCGATAGCATGGTGGCCTGCTTGCGGCGGTGGCGCAGTGGCGACGCAGCAGACTTAGGATCTGTGGCCTGTGAAAGGGCTTGAGGGTTCGAATCCCTTCCGCCGCACAGCAAACGGCGTGCGTATCGAAGGATCGATACGCACGCCGTTTCTTCTCCCCGGCCCTCAGCCCAGCAGCTCCCGCACCACCGGTACCAGCGCCCGAAAGGCTTTGCCGCGGTGGCTGATCGCGTTCTTCTCCGCCGCCGTCAGTTCCGCGCAGGTGCGTGTCTCGCCGTCCGGCTGGAGGATCGGGTCGTAGCCGAAGCCGCCCGTGCCGGCCGGGGTGGGGCGGAGGGTGCCCTGGAGGCGGCCTTCGACGACGCGTTCCGTGCCGTCCGGGAGGGCGAGGGCGGCGGCGCAGGCGAAGTGGGCCGTGCGGTGGGGCGGGGCGATGTCGGCGAGTTGGGCGAGGAGCAGGTCCAGGTTGGCCCGGTCGTCGCCGTGGGTGCCCGCCCAGCGGGCGGAGAAGATGCCGGGGGCGCCGCCCAGGACGTCGACGCAGAGGCCGGAGTCGTCGGCCACGGCGGGGAGGCCGGTGGCGGTGGCGAGGGCGTGGGCCTTGAGGAGGGCGTTCTCGGCGAAGGTGACGCCGGTCTCCTTGACGTCGGGAATGTCGGGGTACGCCTCCGCCCCGACCAGGTCGTGCGGCAGGCCGGCGCCGGCGAGGATGGCCTTGAGTTCGGTGATTTTCCCGGCGTTGCGGGTGGCGAGGATCAGGCGGGTCATGCCCACCAGTATCCGTACCGTACGGACGCGCCGGGCGGGCGCCCGTACGGTACGGGGCGCACAGGTACGGGGCCGGTCAGGCCGTGCGGGCCAGGGCCTCGTTCTGGACGGCGGCGAGGTCGACGCAGCCGGCCGTCGCCAGGTCCAGGAGGGCGTTCAGCTCCTTGCGGTCGAAGGGCTCGGCCTCGGCGGTGCCCTGGACCTCGACGAAGCGGCCGTCGCCGGTGCAGACGACGTTCATGTCGGTCTCGGCGCGGACGTCCTCCGCGTAGCAGAGGTCGAGGAGCGGCGCGCCGTCGACGATGCCGACGCTGACGGCGGCGACGGTGCCGGTGAGGGGGCGGCGGCCGGCCTTGACGATCTTCTTGCCCTGGGCCCAGGCGACCGCGTCGGCGAGGGCGACGTAGGCGCCGGTGATGGCGGCGGTGCGGGTGCCGCCGTCGGCCTGGAGGACGTCGCAGTCGAGGACGATGGTGTTCTCGCCGAGCGCCTTGTAGTCGATGACGGCGCGCAGGGACCGGCCGATGAGGCGGCTGATCTCGTGGGTGCGTCCGCCGATCTTGCCGCGTACGGCTTCGCGGTCGCCGCGGGTGTTGGTGGCGCGGGGCAGCATGGAGTATTCGGCGGTGACCCAGCCTTCGCCGCTGCCCTTGCGCCAGCGCGGGACGCCTTCGCTGACGGAGGCGGTGCAGAAGACCTTGGTGTCACCGAAGGAGATGAGGACGGAGCCCTCGGCGTGCTTGCTCCATCCACGTTCGATGGTGACGGGGCGGAGCTGTTCGGGGGTGCGGCCGTCGATTCGAGACATGGCCGTGAGCCTATCCGGAGGCGGGGAGGAGCCTGATCCGGCGGTCGTGACCGTGGTCGGATTCAGGCCCCGTCCGTGCGGCGCGGCGTCGGGGGCGGGCCGAGCCCCGGCTGTTGCGCCGCGGCTTCGGCGGACCTACATCATGTCTTCGATGTCCGCCGCGATGGGGTCGGCGTCCGTGCCGATGACCACCTGGACCGCGGTGCCCATCTTGACCACGCCGTGGGCTCCGGCGGCCTTGAGCGCGGTCTCGTCGACGAGGTCGGGGTCGACGACTTCGGTGCGGAGGCGGGTGATGCAGCCCTCGATCTCCTCGATGTTGTCGAGCCCGCCGAGCCCGGCGACGATCTTCTCAGCCTTGGTGGCCATGTCTTTACTCCCTGACGTTCGAACACAGACCGTTTCGTCACCGTAACGCACGGTTGGCCCATCTTCGCGGGCGTGCGGTCACGCCGTACCGAATGATGGCGGGGAGAAGCCTAGCCCAACTGGTCTACACCAGTCGTGGCGGGATGGCGGAGGGGCGGGCGAGGGACGGGAGAACGCCGATGAGCGCCGACAGCACCGCCGCGCCCGGGCAGCCGGCGGGGCCGCGGCAGCGGCGCTGGAGCGGGCTGTTCCAGGGGCTCCAGAAGGTCGGCCGGAGTCTGCAGCTCCCGGTGGCGGTGCTGCCCGCCGCCGGTCTGCTGGTCAGCCTGGGCAATCTCTTCTCGGCGTATCTGCACGGGCCGTTCTGGGACCGGACGGCGAAGGTGTTCACGCAGGGCGGTACGGCGATCCTCGACGGGGCGTTCGGGCTGCCGCTGCTCTTCTGCATCGGCGTGGCGATCGGCTTCGCGAAGAAGGCGGACGGGTCGACGGCGCTCGCCGCGGTCGCCGGTTTCCTCGTCTACCACAACGTGCTGGCGGCGTTCCCGGTCGGCGGCTCGGTGACGAAGGCGGCGCCGGAGGGGGTGCCGCAGAATCCGGGGGTGCTCGGGGGCATTCTGATCGGGCTGCTGACGGCGGTGGTGTGGCAGCGGTTCCACCGGACGCGGCTGGTGGACTGGCTGGGGTTCTTCAACGGGCGCCGGCTGGTGCCGATCCTGATGGCGTTCATCGGTGTGGTGCTGGGCGTGGCCTTCGGACTGCTGTGGCAGCCGGTGGGTGACGCGCTGACGGCGTTCGCCAAGCAGCTCATCGGGCTCGGCGCCTGGGGTGCGGGGATCTTCGGGGTGGCGAACAGGCTGCTCATCCCGATCGGCATGCATCAGTTCCTGAACACGTTCTTCTGGTTCCAGGCGGGTTCGTTCACCAAGCCGGACGGGACGACGGTCCAGGGCGATCTGACCCGGTTCTTCGCGGGGGACCCGTCGGCGGGGCAGTTCATGTCGGGGTTCTTCCCGATCATGATGTTCGGCCTGCCGGCCGCCGCGCTGGCCATCACACACTGCGCGCGCCCGGAGCACCGCAAGCGGATCGCGGGGCTGATGCTCTCCGTCGCCCTGACGTCGTTCGTCACGGGGGTGACGGAGCCGCTGGAGTTCTCCTTCATGTTCGCGGCGCCGCTGCTGTACGGGGCGCACGCGCTGCTGACGGGCGCCTCGATGGCGATCACCTGGGCGCTGGGGGTGCACGCGGGGTTCAGCTTCTCGGCGGGGCTGATCGACTATGTCGTCAACTGGCACCTGGACACCAAGCCCTGGCTGATCATCCCGATCGGTCTGTGCTTCGCGGTGATCTATTACGTGGTGTTCCGCTTCGCGATCACCGTGTTCGACATTCCCACGCCGGGGCGGGAGCCTGAGGAGCTGGAGCGGGAGGGCGAGCAGCAGAACACCAGGGCGTGAGGGCCCGGCGGGTCCGCCGGAGCGTAATCCACGTCACATTTTTCGCCGAATTGCGGCGGTTCCTTATCCCTTCCTCACCGTGTACAACTGGTCTAAACCAATAGTGGTGTAGACCACGCGGCCGCGTGCCGCGTTCCCCCTGGAGGAAGTTGATGTCCACGGCCAGCGCCGCCCCCGCGGCGGAGAACAAGCCCGCTGCGGAGAAGCCGAAAAGGGGCAGCGCTGTCATGTCCGTGATGCAGCGTATCGGGCGCAGCCTGATGCTGCCCGTCGCGGTCCTGCCCGCCGGGGCGCTGCTCGTCCGGCTCGGGAACGCGGACATGCTCGGCCGTGACTCGTTCCCCGCGTTCGTCACGAAGATCGCGGGCTTCATGGCCGCGGGCGGCAACGCGATCCTGGACAACATGCCACTGCTGTTCGCCGTGGGCATCGCGATCGGCTTCGCGAAGAAGGCGGACGGCTCGACCGCGCTCGCCGCCGTCACCGGCTATCTGGTCTTCAAGAGCGTGCTGGCCACCTTCACCGACTCCAACCTGCCCAAGGTGGCGCAGGTGGTGGACGGGAAGGTGGTGATGACGGACGCGCCCGTCGACGCGAAGGTGCTCGGCGGTGTGGTGATGGGCATCGTGGTCGCCCTGCTGTACCAGAAGTTCTACCGGACGAAGCTGCCGGACTGGGCGGGCTTCTTCGGCGGCCGGCGTCTCGTCCCGATCCTCGCCGCCTTCGCGGGGCTCGTGATCGGCATCGTCTTCGGCTACATTTGGCCGGTTCTGGGCGCCGGACTGCACAACTTCGGTGAGTGGCTGGTGGGTTCGGGCGCGGTCGGCGCGGGCATCTTCGGTGTCGCCAACCGTGCACTGATCCCGGTGGGCATGCACCACCTCCTCAACTCGTTCCCGTGGTTCCAGGCCGGTACGTTCGACGGGAAGAGCGGCGACATCAACCGCTTCCTGGCGGGCGACCCGACGGCGGGGCAGTTCATGACCGGCTTCTTCCCCATCATGATGTTCGCGCTCCCCGCGGCCTGTCTGGCCATCACGCACTGCGCGCGCCCCGAGCGCCGCAAGGCCGTCGGTGGCATGATGCTCTCGCTCGCGCTGACCGCGTTCGTGACGGGCGTCACGGAGCCGATCGAGTTCACGTTCATGTTCATCGCGCCCGTGCTGTACGCGATCCACGCGGTGCTGACCGGTGTGTCCATGGCGCTGACCTGGGCGCTCGGCATGAAGGACGGCTTCGGCTTCTCGGCGGGCGCGGTCGACTTCTTCCTCAACCTGGGCATCGCGACCAACCCGTGGGGGCTCGCGCTGGTCGGGCTCTGTTTCGCGGCCCTCTACTACGCGATCTTCCGCTTCGCGATCGTACGGTTCAACCTTCCGACGCCGGGCCGGGAGTCGGACGAGGAACTCGCCGAACTCCGCAAGGCGGAGGCCAAGTAGGCGGCTCTCCCGCTCCCCCAGGGCCCCGTGGGCCCGGCCGATGTCAGGACCGGCCGGGCCCACGGTCACGTGCGTCGTGCGCCGGATCGCGTACGCCGAGTCCTCGGGCGCCGGGTTCCGTGCGGCGCGTCCCGTGCGGCGCGTCAGATCTCGTAGACCGCACCCGGAACGGCCAGTTCCGCCGGGCCCGCGTACACGTCGCGCGCGTCGGCCAGGTTCCGGTCGCCGTCCGTCCACGGCGGCACATGCGTGAGGACGAGCCTGCGGGCGCGGGCGCGGGCGGCGTGGGCGCCGGCCTCGCGGCCGTTGAGGTGCAGGCCCTCCACGTCCTCCTTGCCGTACGTGAAGGCCGCCTCGCAGAGGAAGAGGTCCGTGTCCTCGGCCAGCTCGACCAGCGGGTCGCAGACGCCGGTGTCCCCGGAGTACGTGAGGGACCTGCCCTCGTGCTCGACGCGGATCGCGAACGTGTCGACGGGGTGCGCGACCTTCTCCGTACGGACGGAGAACGGGCCGATGTCGAACGAGCCCGAGCCCGGCTTGAGGGTGTGGAAGTCGAAGACCTCGCTCATCGCCTTGTCCGAAGGGGTGTCCGCGTACGCCGTGGTGAGGCGCTGTTCGGTGCCTTCGGGGCCGTAGACGGGGATCGCGTCGCAGCGTCCGCCGTCGAAGCGGTAGTAGCGCGCGACGAAGTAGCCGCACATGTCGATGCAGTGGTCGGCGTGGAGGTGGCTGAGGAAGATGGCGTCGAGGTCGTAGAGACCACAGTGGCGCTGCAACTCTCCGAGGGCGCCATTACCCAGGTCGAGGAGCAGCCGGAAGTCGTCGGCCTCTACGAGGTAGCTGGAGCAGGCCGATCCCGCGGAGGGGAACGAGCCCGAACAGCCGACGACGGTGAGCTTCATGGAGCGGGAACCTCCGTGGCGTGGACGGCGGGGCGACGGGGGTCGTGCGATTTACCGAGCGTAAAGCGCGAAAGGGCTGGTCGCTCCTTCACAGTGGTCCGTTGTGGGGGAACTCACCCAGGACGTCACTGGTTCGGATGGTCCGTACGGGTGGGCCCGCTCCCCGCGCCGTGTGGCCCGTCCGCCTGTGCGCCCTTTCACACTCCTTCGCACTCCTTCACGCCCCTTCTCACGTACAGCACACGCGGGCGGGGCGGCGCGGCGGCGCGGGGACCACGGCACCGGCCCCTGCGCCGCCCCGGCCGCGGGCACTACGCCCAGAGCTGGCCGTGCAGCCTCTCGATCGCCTCTTCGGTCGTCGCCGCGGTGTAGACGCCCGTCGACAGGTACTTCCAGCCGCCGTCCGCCACGACGAACACGATGTCGGCGCTCTCCCCCGCCTTGACCGCCTTCCGGCCCACACCGATCGCCGCGTGCAGCGCCGCGCCGGTGGAGACGCCCGCGAAGATGCCTTCCTGCTGGAGGAGTTCGCGGGTACGGGCGACCGCGTCCGCCGAGCCGACGGAGAAGCGGGTGGTGAGCACCGAGGCGTCGTACAGCTCGGGGACGAAGCCCTCGTCGAGGTTGCGCAGCCCGTAGACGAGGTCGTCGTAGCGGGGCTCCGCCGCGACGATCCGGACGGAGTCGACGTGCTCGCGCAGATAGCGGCCGACGCCCATGAGCGTGCCGGTGGTGCCGAGGCCCGCCACGAAGTGGGTGATGGACGGCAGGTCGGCCAGGATCTCCGGGCCCGTCGTGGCGTAGTGGGCGCCCGCGTTGTCGGGGTTGCCGTACTGGTAGAGCATCACCCAGGAGGGGTTCTCCGCCGCCAGCTCCTTCGCCACCCGTACGGCGGTGTTGGAGCCGCCCGCGGCGGGGGACGAGACGATCTCCGCCCCCCACATGGCGAGCAGGTCGCGCCGTTCCTGCGAGGTGTTCTCCGGCATGACGCAGACGATGCGGTAGCCCTTGAGCCGGGCCGCCATGGCGAGCGAGATGCCGGTGTTGCCGCTGGTGGGCTCCAGGATCGTGCAGCCGGGGGTGAGCCGGCCGTCCTTCTCGGCCTGCTCGACCATGTGGAGCGCCGGCCGATCCTTCACGGAGCCGGTCGGGTTGCGGTCCTCCAGCTTGGCCCAGATCCGTACGTCGTCCGACGGGGAGAGCCGGACGAGACGGACCAGGGGCGTGTTGCCGACCGCCGCCAGCGGGGAGTCGTACCGCATCAGACGGAGCGCTTCGGGTCGGGCGCGCCGCCGGCCACGGCCGGGAGGATAGTGACGCTGTCGCCGTCGGCGAGCTTGGTGGCGACGCCGTCCAGGAAGCGGACGTCCTCGTCGTTGAGGTAGACGTTGACGAAGCGGCGGAGCTGGTTGTCCTTGGCGGGGTCGATCAGCCGCTCCCGGATGCCGGCGTGCCGGGTGTCGAGGTCGGCGAAGAGCGCGGAGAGCGTGTCGCCGGTGCCCTCGACCGCCTTGGCGCCGTCGGTGTAGGTGCGGAGGATGGTCGGGATGCGGACCTCGATGGCCATGGCATGGGCTCCTGTCGGGAGACGTCGTGACGGGCGGGAGACTGCGTGACGGGCGCGCGGCTCGGGCCCCCCGCGCGAGGGGGTGGTGCGGCTTGCGGAGATGCGACGACGTGCGAGTACGTACGGGTACGGAGGACCGCGCTCCGGGCAGGCCGTCGCTCAGCCGGCGGCGCGGCCGGGACAGATGGCGCTGGCGAGGCGGCACAGATCGACGTGCAGCCGCGCCACGAGCAGCGGTGTGCTCGGCGTCTTGTCGCTCACGTCGATGGAAACCATGCGCTCATCGTATCGATTCCCGTTTGGCGCCCGGGCATGCGTTCCCAGTCCGTGGACGTCTGACGTCCAGGGAGTGGACAGCCGGGCGGAGAGGGCACAGGACCTGCGGCGTGGGGCCGGTCAGACGATCTCCACGGGCTCTTCCTCCACCGTGCCGTCCACGATGCGGTACGAGCGGAACTGGAAGGGGCCGGAGCCGTCGGTGTCGGCGGTGGAGACCAGGACGTAGTGGGCGCCGGGCTCGTTGGCGTAGGTGATGTCCGTACGGGACGGGTACGCCTCGGTCGCGGTGTGCGAGTGGTAGATGATCACCGGTTCCTCGTCGCGGTCGTCCATCTCGCGGTACAGCTTGAGGAGGTCCACCGAGTCGAACTCGTAGAAGGTGGGCGAACGGGCGGCGTTCAGCATGGGGATGAACCGCTCGGCCCGGCCGGTGCCCTCGGGGCCCGCGACGACGCCGCACGCCTCGTCGGGGTGGTCGGCTCGCGCGTGCGCGACGATCTGGTCGTGCAGGGCCTGGGTGATGGTGAGCATGAAGAAAATATAGAGGGACCGGCACACGCGCCCCCGGATCAGGGGGTCGGCCAGGATCCGGGGGCGGGGCGGGGCGGGGCGGGGCGGGGACGGGAACGGGCAGGCGGGCAGGCCTCAGGGGGTGCCCGTGCGGGTCAGTCGGCGGCGGGGGCGTACTCCGGGGTGCCGGAGGGCCCGGAGGGCTTCGGCCGCTCCGGGGCGCGGTTCTTCACGTACCGCCAGCCGATCGCGAGGAAGACGGCCCAGACCGCCCCCACGTAGAGGGAGATCCGCGCGTCGCTGTCGTACGCGATGAGGCAGGTGACCAGGGTGAGGAAGCCGGCCGCGATCCAGCTGAAGAGCGATCCGCCGGGCGCAGGGAAGGACGAGGCGGGCAGCCGGCCCGCCTCCACCGCGCGCCGGTAGCGGATGTGGCTGATCAGGATCATCATCCAGGTCCAGATGCCGGCGGCGGTGGCGACCGAGGTCACATAGCCGAACGCCTTTTCCGGGACGATGTAGTTGAGGATCACACCGACGCCCATGAGGGCGACGGAGACGGCGATGCCGACGGCCGGGGTCCGGCGGGCGTTGAGCCGGCCGAAGGCGCTCGGTGCCTCGCTGTTGGCGGCGAGGTCGCGCAGCATCCGGCCGGTGGAGTACATGCCGGAGTTGCAGGAGGAGAGCGCGGCGGTCAGCACGACGAAGTTGACGATGCCTGCGGCGAGCGGGATGCCCATCGTCTCGAAGGCGTGGACGAAGGGGCTGGTGCCCTCCTGGAACTCGGTCCACTTCACGACGGAGAGGATGACGAGGAGCGCGCCGACGTAGAAGACGATGATGCGCCAGGGCAGCGTGTTGATGGCCTTGGGGAGGGTCTTCTCGGGGTTCTCGGACTCGCCCGCCGTGACGCCGACCAGTTCGACGGCGAGGTAGGCGAACATGACGCCCTGGAGGGTCATCAGGCTGGAGCCGATGCCGTTGGGGAAGACTCCCTTGTGCTCCCAGAGGTTGGCGGCGGTGGCGGTGTCACCGGCGTCCGAGAAGCCGAGGGTGAGCACGCCGAGGCCGATCACGATCATGCCGATGATGGCGGTGACCTTGATCATCGAGAACCAGAACTCGACCTCGCCGAAGATCTTCACCGAGATCAGGTTCACCCCGAAGAGGACCACGAGGAAGACGAGCGCGCTGACCCACTGGGGGATCTGCGGGAACCAGAAGTGGATGTAGATCGCGGCGGCGGTGAGTTCCGCCATGCCGGTGACGACCCACATCAGCCAGTACGTCCAGCCGGTGGCGAAGCCGAAGAAGGGGCCGAGGAACTCGCGGGCGTACTCCGCGAAGGATCCCGAGACGGGCCGGTAGAGCAGCAGTTCGCCCAGCGCCCGCATGATGAAGAAGATCACGACGCCGGCGAGGGCGTACATGAGGATGATGCTGGGACCGGCCTTGGCGATGTTCGCCCCGGCGCCCATGAAGAGGCCGACGCCGATCGCGCCGCCGATGGCGATCATCTGGACCTGGCGACTGCCGAGTCCGCGCTCGTACCCCTCTTCACCCGGGCCGTGCCCGGCGGGACCGCCGGCGGGCCCTTCGCCGCCGTACTCCTTGTCGACCTGCGCAGAGGTCATGGTCGTGCGCCCTTTCTCCATGCAGATCCGAGACCGTGCCCGGCCGCGGACCAGTTTCGTGATCCCCCCCCGGAAGTGGATGGAGTGCCGCCGGCGTTCGGCCGGTCGGAAAACACCCCCGGGGACAGGGGTGGCGTCCCCGGGGGGTCCGGCAGATCTATCACGGGAGGGCGGGCGGCCGGCGCCCGCGACTGTGGCACAGCCCACAGGAAAAAGGGGACGAATCGCACCGCGAACCGCAAAGAAGGCCGCGGTGGTGACGGGATCGTTATGCCGAATTGAGCGTCATTTGAGCGAATGGCGGGTGCATCGCGGGCGGCGGGCGGACGGCTCACGGGAGGCGGGCGGATGACCCGCGGGGCGCCCCGGCGGCTCGTCGCCGGGGCTGCGCGAGGGTCGCGTCGGCGCGATGCCTCGCGCCGCCGGGAGGCCCCGCGCCGCGCCGTCGAGCGCCGGCACCCCGACGCCACCAGGGCCTCGGCCCCCGGCCCCCGGCCCTCAGTGCCTCAAGGACCTCAAGGGCCTCAAGGCATCAGCGTCTCCACGAGTGTCTCCTGGAGGGCGCCGAGCCAGAGGTACGCCATCACCATCGGCTTGCGCGGGTCGGAGTCCGGCAGCCGGTACAGCTCACCGCCCTCGTCCTCGTCGGTGACCTCCAGCCGCGTACCGATCGTCAGGCGCAGGTCGTTGAGGGCGCCGAGCCAGTGCCGGCAGTCGTCGGGCGTCAGCTTCAGTACGGCGCCGCCCTCGCCCGTGGCGGTGAGCGCGTCCAGCGTCCGGACGAGCGCCATGCCGTCCTCGCGCTTACGGTCCCGCAGGTCGTTCTCGGTGAACCGCCGGAACTCCGAGGAGTACTCCTTCAGCTCCTCCTCGTCGGCGCCGGAGCCCGGCCCCTCCGGGTCGCCGTAAGCGTCCGGGAAGAGCCGGGCCAGCGCCGGGTCGCCCGGAGGTTCGCTGGGGCCCGGGGTGAAGAGCGCGGCGAGCGGGTCCTCGCCCTGGGCGGGTTCGTCGGCGGGGCCGATCAGCTCCAGCAACTGCACGGCCAGCGAGCGCAGGATCGAGATCTCGACCTCGTCGAGCGCGACGGCCGCGCCGCCGCCCGGAATCGCCTCGAAGCGGCCGGCCATCAGGTGCGGTCCTGCGAGAGGGTCGCCCAGAGCCCGAATCCGTGCATCGCCTGCACATCGCGCTCCATCTCCTCGCGGCTGCCGCTGGAGACGACCGCGCGGCCCTTGTGGTGGACGTCGAGCATCAGCTTGTGCGCCTTGTCCTTCGAATAGCCGAAATAGGTCTGGAAGACGTAGGCCACGTAACTCATGAGGTTGACCGGGTCGTTGTGGACGATCGTCACCCATGGCACGTCGGGTTCGGGGACCGCGAAGGTCTCCTCGGCCGATTCGGGGCGTTCGATCTCAGTCGGAGCAACACTCACGGTTCGGGACGACCTTCTTCTCTGCGGGGGGCGCCGGCATGCCGCGGCCTCACGCGTCCCATGCTGCCACCACGTGAGCGGTGTCGCACAAACGGCCACCGAGAAATCGTCAGAGTGACGAGTATTCGGGGTAGCATCGTCCTATGAACACTGCGGACCTTGGGCTGCCGGTGGACATTCCGTCGACCGCGCTCTTCACCGATCAGTACGAGCTGACGATGCTCCAGGCAGCGCTGCGGGCCGGTACGGCCGACCGGCGCTCCGTCTTCGAGGTCTTCACCCGGCGGCTGCCCGAAGGCCGCAGGTACGGGGTCGTGGCGGGTACCGGCCGGGTCCTGGACGCCGTGGAGAACTTCCGCTTCGACCCCGGTCTGCTCGGCTTCCTGCGGGACAACGAGGTCGTCGACGAGCAGACCCTCGCCTGGCTCGCCGCGTACCGCTTCCGGGGCGACATCTGGGGGTACCCGGAGGGCGAGGTGTACTTCCCCGGCTCGCCGATCCTGCGGGTCGAGGGCTCCTTCGCCGAGTGCGTGCTGCTGGAGACCGTGATCCTCTCGGTCCTCAACCACGACTCGGCGATCGCCGCCGCGGCCTCCCGGATGGCGACGGCCGCGGGCGGGCGCCGGCTGATCGAGATGGGGGCGCGCCGCACGCACGAGCTGGCCGCGGTGGCCGCCGCGCGCGCCGCGTACGTGGGCGGCTTCGACGCCACCTCCGACCTGGCCGCCGGGTTCCGGTACGGCATTCCGACGGTCGGCACGAGCGCGCACGCCTTCACCCTGCTGCACGACAGCGAACGCGACGCGTTCCGGGCGCAGATCGACTCGCTCGGCCGGTCCACCACGCTGCTGGTCGACACGTACGACGTGGCCGAGGCCGTACGGACCGCCGTGGAGATCGCGGGGCCCGAGCTGGGCGCCGTACGGATCGACTCGGGCGACCTGCTGCTGGTCGCGCACCGGGTACGGCAGCAGCTCGACGAGCTGGGCGCGGCGAACACCAGGATCGTCGTCACCTCGGACCTGGACGAGTACGCGATCGCCTCGCTGGCGGCGGCGCCGGTGGACGCGTACGGCGTCGGTACGCAGCTCGTCACGGGCAGCGGGCACCCGACCTGCTCCATGGTCTACAAGATCGTCGCGCGGGCCGCGTCGGCGGACCCGAAGGCCCCGCTCCGGCCGGTGGCGAAGAAGTCGCTGGGCGGGAAGACCTCGGTCGGCGGGCGCAAGTGGGCGGCGCGCCGGGCGGACGCGCAGGGGTACGCCGAGGCCGAGGTGCTCGGCACCGGGGCCGTGCCGCAGGAACTGCTGGACCGGCAACTGCTGGTGGAGCTGGTCAAGGGCGGCGAGATCATGGCGCGCGAGCCGCTGGACGTGGCGCGCGAGCGGCACCGGGCGGCGCGGGCGGCGCTGCCGATGTCGGCGACGCAGCTGTCGCGGGGGGAGCCGGTCATTCCGACCGAGTACGCGTGAGCGGCCGGGTCCTGGGGCACGCGAGGACGAACGGGGTACGGGGAGGGTACGAGCGGGCCCCGGGCCGGGTACGGGCCCGGTAACGGGAGAGGACCGGGCGGTCCCGGTGACGGGACAGCACCGGGCGGGCCGGCGGCGGACGGGCCGGACGGCCGCGCGCCGGGTGCGTGGGCCGCGGGTGCGGGTGAGACTGGAGGGACAGCGGATGCGCCGTACGAGAGCGGGTGCGCGCCCCCTCCCGCGCGGCGGCCGGAGTCTCTACGCTCGCAACCCGGCCGCCCCTCCCCCGGCCGCCGTACCGCCTCCCGTACCGTCACCCGTCAGTCCCCCAGCCCCCCCCAGCCCCCTCAGCTCATCGCTTTCCCGCTTCCTCAGTGAAGGACCCGCTATGCACCGCGCACTGATCGTCGTGGACGTACAGAACGACTTCTGCGAGGGCGGCAGCCTCGCCGTGGCCGGGGGCGCCGATGTCGCCGCCGCCATCACCGAACTGATAGGCCAGGCGACCGCCGGTTACCGGCACGTGGTCGCCACCCGCGACCACCACATCGACCCGGGCGACCACTTCGCGGTGCCCCCGGCCGTACCGGACTACGTCACCACCTGGCCGGTGCATTGCGTGGCCGGCACGGAGGGCGTGGGCTTCCACCCGAACTTCGCCCCGGCGGTCGCCTCCGGCTCGATCGCCGCGGTCTTCGACAAGGGCGCGTACTCGGCCGCGTACAGCGGTTTCGAGGGCTTCGACGAGAACGGCGTCCGGCTGGCGGACTGGCTGAAGGCGCGCGAGGTGACCGAGGTCGACCTGGTCGGCATCGCCATGGACCACTGCGTGAAGGCGACCGCGCTGGACGCGGTCCGCGCGGGCCTCACCGCGCACGTGCTGCTGGACCTGACGGCGGGCGTGGCCGAGGAGACCACGGAGCGGGCCCTGGCGGAGCTGCGGGAGGCGGGCGTGCAGCTGACGGGTACGCCGGTGGTGGCGGCCCGCGGCTGACCGCCGGCCCTGGGGCCGTGGCGGCTGCGCAGCGTCAGTACCCCATCACCGCGGGTCTCAGCAGCGCCCGGATCGGCTGCCACAGCTGGTCCGCCGTCCCCGGCGCGTCCGGTGTCGTACGCCAGAGCAGGCCGTCCGGGTGGTGCAGTACGGCCGTGATCTCGTCCGGTGTCGGCGGCTCCGCGTTGCCGCGCAGGTAGACCGCCCGCAGCCCCAGGTTCCGCAGCCTGGTCAGGGCGCGGGCCCGGTTCGCGGCGTGCACCAGGACGCGTACGGTGCCGCCCTCCGCCGCCGGTCTCGGCAGGTTCAGTGCCACCACCACGGTGCCGTTCGGGAGCTTGCTGAAGCCTCCGCTTGCCATGTCCTCATCGCCCCCGTAAGACGTCGTGTCAATAAGAGATCCGTAGGACGCACCTAAACACGATCGGCCGCCGCCCGCTAGAGGGCGACGACCGATCATGCGCTTGACCTGCGATTACTCCAGGTTACTTGCCAGACTTACCGACCTTGACCGTCAGCGTCGAGCCGTCGAGCGGCTGGCTGATGATGCTGATCTTGGTGTTGGTGTCAGGAACCTTCACGCTTCCGCCCTTGTTCTCCTCGCTCCAGTAGGTGCCCCTGCGGTCGTCGAAGACCGGGGCGCCCAGGGACGGGGAGATCCGCGTCAGCTGGTCGGCGCGGTGCAGCGACAGACCGCTCGTCGGCCACCAGCTGAAGGTGGAGTCGTACGACTGGATCCGGTTGCGCATCAGCGTGCCGTCCGACCACTTCAGCGGCTTGGCGTGGGCGTCGATCGGCAGGATCAGGCCCTCGCCCGGGTGCTGGCTGGTGTTGTTGTCCTTCTGCGAGGTGTCCCACAGCCAGATCAACAGGCCGTTCTGGTAGGCGAAGTGCTCGACCTTGCCGTCGTTCGGCGCGGTGAAGCCGAAGTTGTACGGGCCGACCTTGAGGGTCTTGTCGTACGAGACGTACTGGCGGTTCTCCGCGATGTAGTACTGCTCGTACTCCTGGGTGAAGGACTCACCGATACGCGAGAAGCCCTTCGCGGTCCAGCCCGCGTCGTCGCCCTCGGCGTTGTCGGTGAAGAGCGGCGCGCCGTCGGCCGTGAGGGTGATGGCGTCGGCGGTGAAGCCCTTGCCGGCCACGCCGCCGTCCGTCTGGTAGCGGAAGCGCAGGTCGAACTTCTGGCCCGCGTAGGCGTCCAGCGGGAAGCTGAGCTTCTTCGCCGTGCCCGAGACACCGGTCAGGGCCGGCTTGTCGGCGGCGTCGCGGGGCAGGGACTTGCCGTCCGCCGTGCCCTCCAGCGGCGTCCAGTTGGCGCCGCCGTCCGTGGAGACCTCGGTGTAGAGGTAGTCGTAGTCGGCCTCTATGTCCCACCAGCCGGTCAGGTCGAGCGACGCGGCGGACTTACCGGTCAGATCCACCGAACGGGTGAGAGTGTTCTTGAGGTCGTCACCCATGTCGCTCCACCACTGCTTGGAGCCTTCCGCGGGCTTCACGACCGTCGTCGTCTTCTCCTTCTCGGGGAGTTCGACGACGAGCGCCTGCGGGTTCTTCGTGTTGTACGCGGAGACGCCCAGCTTGTGGGTGGAGTTGGTGGCCGCCTTGGCCTCGGCGTAGTTGAGCCAGCCGAGCTGGAGCTTGTCCCAGGCGGTCATGTCCCCGGGCAGGTCGCCGATCGCGTCCTTGCCGGTGCCGAGCCACGAGCCGGACGACATCAGCGTCCAGAAGGCGGTGGAGTTCTCGCCGCCCGAGGTGTCGTAGAGGTCGGGCAGGCCCAGGTCGTGGCCGTACTCGTGGGCGAAGACGCCGAGGCCGCCGTTCTCCGGCTGCATGGTGTAGTCGCCGACCCAGATGCCGGTGTCACCGACGGGCGCGCCGCCGGCCTTGTTGCCCGCGGGGCCCGTGGAGCCCGCGTTGGTGCCGTACGCGTACCAGCGGTGCGCCCAGAGGGCGTCGGTGCCCTGGACGCCGCCGCCCGCCGACTCGTCCTCGCCCGCGTGGACGATCTGGAAGTGGTCGATGTAGCCGTCGGGCTCGTTGAAGTCGCCGTCGTTGTCGAAGTCGTACCGGTCCCACTGGTCGTACTCGGACAGGTACGCCTTGATCTCGGCGTCGGTCTTCCCCTGGGCCTTCTGGCCGGCGGTCCAGGCGGTGAGGCCGTCGCGGACCAGGTCCCAGACGTTGGCGCAGTTGGTGGAGCCGCAGTAGTTGGAGCCGTAACGGGCCTCGTTCCACGGCACCTTGACCCAGTCGGAGACCGCGCCGTCGACCGAGTAGCGCCCGGAGGACGTCTTCTCGTAGTACGTCTTCAGGGACTCCTTCTGCTGCCCCTTGGCGTCCTTGCCGGTGCCGAAGTACAGGTCCTGGAAGTGTTCCTGGCTGTAGTCGGCCTGCCAGGCGGTGGAGTTGTCCACCTTCCGGTCGGGCTCGGCGATCTCGTTGTGCAGCGGGCCCGGGTCGCCGCCGTACTTGACGACGGGCGGCAGGGGGCCGTCGGCGCCGTCCGGGTCGTACGTCGTCGTGTTGTCGACGTCGTCGCCGAACTCCACGAGAATCGTGAAGATCTTGTCGGTCTTCTCGCGGCCGAGCTCCACGTACTTCTTGCTGTCGAGCTTGACGACCTGGGAGCCGCCGCGCTTCTCCACCTTCGCGTCGCCGGATATGACCTGCTGGAGCGCCGCCTCGCGCTGCTTGGACTGCTGCTTGCTGAACGGGCCGTCGAGGTCGTGGTCGACCTGGCCCTTCTGGGGCGCCGGGTCACGGCGCTCCGCGCCGGACGGGGCGCTGGAAGCGGACGCGGGCTGCTCCTGGGCCTGAGCCGTGGTGAAGGCCGAGGCCGTCGCGGCGGTCGCGGCCAGAGCCACGACCACGGCGGAGACTCGTCTCGCCCGTCGGTTTCTGATCACTTGGTGGTGTTCCTCCCCGGCGCACGCGATCCGCGGACCGGGAGTGTGGGATCCGCGCGCGTCTGCGCGTCATAAGTGACGACATTGGACCGGAGTTGGGGAAGAAAAAACAGATCTTGACTTGAACCCGTCAATTGCACTATGCGGCCTTCCGGATTCGCTATCCGAACAGGGGAGTGAACCGGCCAACGGGCGCATACATCAGGCCTGTTGAAGGGGGGCGTGACTCGATGCGCCCCCCATGCACCGGAGCCATAAGACAGGTCACGCTTACTACCCGTTCCGTCCGGGCATGCACCGTCTAGAGTCGCTATGGAGTGCGACCGCCTTGCGGCGCCCTGGTACCACTTGTCCTCTGTACGAAATACGCGAGACGCACCAAACATCCCCAGAACCAGAGAGTCCCCCAAGCCCCCCAGAACCACACAGATATTGATGCCCCCGAGGGACGGATTCCGCCATGCCGCGTCCGACTGCCGCACAGCTCGCCTACGGCTCCGCCACCATCGTCTGTTCGACGCTCGCCATGCTCCTGCTCTCCGGTACGAGCACGGGGATCGGCGTCGCGGTGATCGGCGTCGCCGCGCTCGGTCTGGGGCTGCTGGTCGCCATGACCGTGCCGCTGCCCCGCAAGGCACGGGCCACGCGGGCGGCCACCCCGCACCGCCACCGGACCACCAGTGACACCGCGACGCGCGGCGAGGTGTCCGGGGCGCGAGCGACGTCGCCGGTCGGTGAGACCGCCCGTCACTGAGTCGCCGTCACCACGACGGTCCTGGCCGCCTTGTCGTGCAGCCCCTGCTTGTACGGCCGGCTGGCCAGGATCGTCACGATGATGATGAGCCACCAGAGGAAGAGACAGCAGAGCAGCGCGGGCACCCAGAGCACGGCGGCGCGCACCAGCGAGGCGTTGCCCTCCGGCACCGAGCCGTCGTTGAGCATCGCGACCCGCAGCTTGAGCCACCGCTTGCCGAGGGTCTGCCCGTACTTCTTCGTCATCAGGGTGTCGTAGCCGACGTACGCGATGATGGAGATCAGCGACCAGACCCACTGCGTACCGGTGTTGACCTGGTTGGTGACCTCGTCCCAGCTTCCGGTGTTGTTCGGCGTGTTGCGCCAGCCGCCGACGAGCAGCGAGATGATCGCCAGCGGGATGAAGATGATCAGCGCGTCGATGACCCGGGCCGCGAGGCGCGTGGCGAACGGCGCGAGGGGCGGCATCCCGGCGAGCGGGTCCCCGCCGTAGGGTGAGCCGCTTCCCCCGTAGGGGTCCTGCCCGTAGGGAGAGCCGCCGTACGGGCCGCCGCCGGGGGCGTTCGGATCGTACGGCGGGGCCTTGGGCGGACCGTGCTCGCCGCCGTAGGGAGCGCCGTACGGGGATCCTCCGGAGGACGGCGGAGGCTCGTGAGCCGGGGGCGGCTCTTGCGGCCCGTGCGGTCCCTGTGGCCCGTGCGGTTCCTGCGGTCCCTGTGACCCAGGGGGTCCCTGTGACTCCCGCGGCCCCTGTGGTTGCTGCGGCCCTTGCGGCTTCTTGAGGAAGGGGTCGTCCTCGGGGGGTGGGCCGGACGGCGGCTGATCATTGCTCATGGGGGCAGTGCACCCCGGCCCGGAGGGGCCCGCAACGGCTGACCCGCCGTTCGGACGAACAGCCCCGCCGGCGCCTCACGCCCCGTCAGCGGGCGACGAAAGTGTGGGCGATCTTGTCGTGCCAGCACTGCCGCCAGGGCCGGTCGAACAGGCACCACAGCACATTGCCGAGCCCCACGACGAGCACGCCGAGCACGCTGTAGACCAGCCAGCGGCGCAGCGCGGCGCCGAAGGCCGGGGCCTCGTGGGTCTCGATGTCCCGTACGTCGATTCCGCAGAGCTTCTTGCCCAGCGTGCGCCCCCACTTGGCGGTCGGCACGGCCTCGTAGAGCACGCCGACGACCAGCAGGGCGGCGAGGACACCGCCGAAGTAGCCGGCCGTGGTGGCGTCGAG
The DNA here is from genome assembly GCF_042673865.1 of Streptomyces sp. NPDC056987. Taxonomy (NCBI): domain Bacteria; kingdom Bacillati; phylum Actinomycetota; class Actinomycetes; order Kitasatosporales; family Streptomycetaceae; genus Streptomyces; species Streptomyces sp. NPDC056987. The sequence goes on along the minus strand of NZ_JBHURV010000004.1, from coordinate 115,221 downwards.
CAGCCAGACCGTGACGGTCTCCCCGGTCTGCCTGGCCGCCTCGACCTTGTCGTCGACATGGGCCAGGGCCCGGGTGATGAGCGGTACGGCGATGGCGGCGACGACCGCCCCCAGCACCACCGTGTCGATCAGCCGGGCCACGACCCGCTTGCCGAGACCGGCGGGGCGGGAGGCGGCCTGGGCGCGCGCGGCCTGGAGGAACGGGTCCTCGACCGGCGGCTTCCACGGCACCACGGGCTGGTCGGTCCCGTCCCCCTGGGCGAGCCGGTGCACCTGCTGGGCCCAGGAGGTGGCGCCGCCGCCGGCGCCGGGGCTGATGGGCCCGGGGTCGGGCTCGGGCTCGGGAGCGGGCGCGTAGGACTGCGGGGGCTGGGCGGACGGCTGGGCCGGTGGCGGCTGGTGGGCCGACGGGCGGGCGGGGAGCTGCGGCCTGGGTCCGGCGTCGAGCGCGCGGATCGCCATCGTGCCCGGATCGGGGCGCCCGGCGGTGGCCTCCTCGTCCTTCGCGCGGCGCGCGGCGCGCAGGGCGCGGATGGTCATCGTCGAGTCGGCGGGCGGCTTGCCGCCCTCGCGGGGCCCCGGGGCGCGCCCGGGACCGGCGCCGCCGCGCCGCTGGGGGCGGATCGCGACCGTACCGTCGGTGAGCGGCGCGTTCTCGTCGGCGTCGATGCCGGTGCCGCTTCCGCCGGCGTCCCCGTCCCCGGGGCCCAGGGCCCGTACGCCGGGCAGCGCGCCGCCGGTCGGGTCGGCGGGCGGTGCGGGCGAGGGGGCCGGGGCGGGAACCCGGGGATCCTGTCCCGCACCCGCGCCCCAGGAGACCCGGGCGTCCCGCTCGCCCCCGAAGCCGGACTGGCGGGAGGCGTCGGCCTGCCACGCGGAGGCGGGCTCCTGCCGGGGCCGCTCGGGCGGGTCCTCGTCGAGGAAGACCGGCCCCGTCTCGTCGACGGCGGGCGGCGCGGCGGCGGGCAGCGCGGCGGGCGCGCCCTCGCCCTCCCGGGGCGCGGGCCGCGAGGTGCCGGGCACCCAGGCGGCACCGTTCCAGTACCGGACATATCCAGGAATGGAAGGGTCCGGGTAGAAGCCTTCCCGGGGTACGTTCCCGCCGTCACCAGGAGGAGTAGCCACTGACCCCAACTCCGTTCGCTCACACCGTGATTTGACCTGACAGGGCCGCCCGGCGCCGGATCGGCGGCCGGGTTCGTACTCCCGCGCGTCCAGGAAGACATTAACGAAGAACCGGGGACCCGGAAGATGGTGCCCACCAGAAACGACCGCGTTCGGGCAGCCGCCCGGCAGTGCTGCTCCGCAGCGTAAAGCTGCGGGGTGGGATCTGTACGCCGACCTGCACGAATTCAGCACACAGGTTCGAACGGAAGTACGCGACCACCCGACAGAAGACGCGAACCGCGCCCCCGGGGCGCCCACCACCCGGACGGGTAAGAACGGACGGCCCGGAAGCTGACGCGCCGCTGTGTTCGTCCTGCCCGAGGCAGCTATGAGCTACTGGACTTCGCCGGCGTTCCTTTCCCTCCTGGCACCACCACATGACCATCGCCCCGGCGGCATACCCCCATCTGCGCCCCGCCCACGGCGGGTCGTACCGCCGTCGGATCCTGTGCCGACGGGGCCGTTACGCTGCCGAGGAGCCGCAGCGCCGCCTCCGACGGTGAGCCGGGCTCGGCGGTGTAGGCGATGAGGCGCTGGCCGGTGGTGCCGGGGATGACGAGGTTCTCGAAGCTGAGGTCCATCGCGCCGACCAGTGGATGACGCAGGTGTTTCACCCCGGAGGTGCAGGTGCGCACCGGGTGCCGGGCCCAACGAGCTGAGAACTCGGGGCAGTTCATGGTGAGCTGGCCAACGATCTCGGCGAGGGAGCGGTCGTGGGGGTGGCGGCCGGCGACCAGGCGCAGAGAGGCGACTGCCATCTGTGCCTCCTCGTTCCAGTTCGTGTACAACTCCCGGTACTGCTCGTCCAGGAAGAGCATCCGGGTCAGGTTGGGACGGTCGGCAGGTGTATCGGGACTCTCACGCGCCAGGTGCCCGGCGAGCAGGGCGTGGCCCAACCGGTTCCACGCGAGGACATCGTTTCGCCGGTCCAGGACAAGAGCCGGTACGTCGGTCATGGCCGCCAGCAGTTGCCGGGCCGAGGCGCTGGCGTGTGCCACCCGGGGCGGAGCCGGGCCGGACGACGCGGCGGCGGGGCGGGCCAGGTCTTTCAGATGGGCGGTCTCGTCGTCCGTGAGGCGCAGCGTGCGCGCGAGCGACTTGAGCACACCGTCGGAGGCGCTGATGGCCCGGCCCTGTTCCAGGCGGGTGTAGTGGGTAATGCTTACCCCGGCGAGCATCGCCAGCTCCTCGCGGCGGAGCCCGGTGACGCGGCGACGGGTCGGGTGCGGCGTAATGCCGATGTCCTCGGGTCGTAGCGCGGCGCGGCGGGACTTGAGGAAGTCTCCCAGCTCGGACGGGGCGTCCATGAATGCCTCCAGGTCGGCGGAGTGCGACGGGCTGTGGCCACTGACTCCCTATGGTGCCTGCCGGTCCTGGTGGCCGCGGGCCACCAGGGTGGTGCTCTGATGACTACCCTCCCGCTGACTGGACAAGGCAGGGTTCTGGCTGGGAGCCCGTGCTCCGACGAGCCTTTCTCCGTGAACCGCGCGTGACGCGGCCGAGCGTGCTCCGCACGTGAGGGAGAAAGGAACTCGACTTCATGTCCGTCACTGATTCGGAGGCGGCCGGGACCGCGGCCGACGCCACGGCCGGCACCGCCGTCGGCGCGTCCCCGACCGCGCTCACCCCCCGGCTCCGGCTGGTGCTGGTGCTGCTGCTCGCGGCCCAGTTCATGCTGGCTGTGGATTTCTCCATCCTGAACGTGGCGCTGCCGGTGATCGGCGAGGGTCTGGGTTTCTCGCTGGGACACCTGCAGTGGATCGCCACGTCGTTCGCGCTCTGCGCGGCGGGCTTCACCCTGCTCTTCGGCCGGGTCGCGGACCTGTTCGGCCGGCGTCGGCTGTTTCTGGGGGGCCTCGTCGTACTGGCTGCTGCCTCGCTCGTGGGCGGCCTGGCGCAGAACTCGGAGGTGCTGATCGCGGCCCGGGTCTTCCAGGGTCTGGCCACCGCCGCCGTGACGCCGGCCGGGCTGTCGTTGCTGACCACCTCGTTCCCGGAGGGGCCGCTGCGCGAGAAGGCGCTCGGCCTCAACGGAGCGCTGATGTCGGCCGGGTTCACCACGGGTGCCATCCTCGGCGGCCTGCTGACCGATCTGCTGTCGTGGCGCTGGGCGTTCTTCATCAACGTGCCCGTCGCCCTCGCCGTACTGTTCGTCGCCCCGACGGTCATCAAGGAGTCCCGGCCCGACGCGCGCCCCAAGCTGGACGTGCCCGGCGCCGTCAGCGTCACGCTCGGTCTTCTCTCCATCGTCTTCGGGCTCACCCAAGCGGGTGAGAAGGGCTGGGGTTCGGCGGACGCCCTGCTGCCGTTGGCGGCGGGCGTGGTGCTGCTGCTGGTGTTCTACGCCGTCGAGCGCAAGGTGTCCGCACCGCTGGTGCCGCTCAGCGTGCTCGGCAAGCGATCGGTGGCGTGGGGCAACATCGCCGGCCTGATCGCGTTCCTCACCGAGACCTCCCTGGTCTTCCTGCTCACCCTCTACCTCCAGGAAGTGCTCGGCTTCTCCCCGCTCGCCGCAGGCCTGTCCTTCGGCGTGCTCGGTATCGGAACGGTCGTAGGCGGCTCCACGGCCCCGAAGGTCATCGGAAAGATCGGCAGTAAGCGGACACTGATCGTCGGCGGCATCCTGCAGGCCGTGTTCACCGCGGCGCTGCTCGGCCTGGGTGACGACCGCTCGTGGATGTGGCTGCCGCTGGTCGCCACCTTCGCCGGCGGGGTCGGCAACATGCTGGTCATCGTCGGCTTCATGGTCACGGCCACTTCGGGGCTCGCCGACCACGAACAAGGTCTGGCCGTGGGCCTCGCCACCATGACTCAGCAGGTCGGTATCACGATGGGCACTCCGATCATGAGCGCCGTCGCCACCGCCACCATGACCGGCGCCGGCGCCGCGGCCATCCTCGGCGGTCTGAAGGTCGCGATCGCCGTGAACGCCGCCATCGTGCTCCTCGGAACCTTCACCAGCGCTCTGTTCCTGCGCGGCGCGCGGTCGAGTGCGCAGTAACGGCGAGTGGTACGAGCCGCCGGAGACCACGCTCCGCTGCGAAGACCGGCCGTGGACATGGCCGCCCGGGCGAGAGGGGAAGGGAAGGAGGCGGATCCCCCGGACAAAGTTGTGGTGGAAAGTCGCGTCATAAACCAAGAGGTGGTGCCTCTCTCCCGGTAAGGCCCCGCGACTGGGCCCGTTGCCAGGAAAGGAAGTGCCCGCCATGCACTCTGTGGTCGAACGCGAACTGGAACTGAATCTGGTGCTGTCGCCCGAGCGCAGCATCCCCGTACCGGCCCGGCTGACGTACCGGACGGAGGATCCGTACGCCGTGCACATCGCCTTCCACATCGGCTCGGACGCCCCCGTGCACTGGACCTTCGCGCGGGAGCTGCTGGTGGAGGGGGTCTTCCGGCCGTGCGGGCACGGGGATGTCAGGATCTGGCCGACGAAGGTAGAGGGGCGTCAGGTGCTGTGTCTCGCGCTCTCGTCGCCCGACGGGGACGCCCTGCTGGAGGGGCCGTCGGCGGCGCTGGCGGCGTGGGTGGAGCGGACGCTGCGGGTGGTGCCGCCCGGTACGGAGGCCGGGCGGCTCGGGCTCGACGGCGCGCTGACCGCACTGCTCGCCCCGGCCGCGGCCGACGAGTTGTGGCTGCGGGACCCGTGGCCGTCGGACGGGTCCGCGGACGACGCGTGAACGCCCGGGTCAGACGTTCAGTTCGCGGGTCTCCTCGATGAACTCGCGGACGACCGCCGCGTTCCGTACGGGCACGTCGCACCGCCCGGTGCTGGTCAGCACGCGGAGCACGGACGGTCCTGACGTCCGCGTCTCCGGCAGCTCCGACCAGTCGATCCCGGCCGGCCCGGCCGACGCGGCGGTCCCGCCCGGCAGGCCGCTCCGCAGGGTGATGCCCTCGTCGGTGACGTCCAGGTCGCCGAGGCGGACCGTGCCGTCGGTGTCCAGGGCCGCGCGCAGCCGGTCGAGCAGCCGGGGGCGTATGCCCGCTTCCAGTGCCTCGGCCAGCTTGTGCTGCCGTACGACGTGGGTGAGGACGACCGGCTGCCCGCCACGGGGCCAGATCGTGGTGGCCGGAGCGCGTTCCGTGGTGCGGAAGCCGCCGGGGGTGAAGTCGATCTCGCTGCCGCCCAGGTCGTGGCCGGTGGCGTCGATGTCCTGCCAGGCGTACGTGACGGGGGCGGCGCGCGGGCTCGCGAGCAGCACGCCGCCCTCGTAGACGACGGCCAGGCGCACGCCCTCGGCGGGCGGGATGCGGCGCAGGCCGGCGAAGCCCGCGTAGAGGAGGCCGGCCACCACGGGGACGTACAGGAAGGGGGACTTGAGGGTGAGGTAGGCGACCACGGAGACCATGACCGCGGGGACGAGCAGGATCTGGATCCAGGGCAGCCTGCGGTACACCCGGTGCGCGGAGCGCCGGTCGCCCAGGCCCTTTCCGCCCGCCGTCGTGTCGTACTCGGTCAGCTTGCTCACACGTACCTCACCCGTACGGCCGCACCGTCGGCCTCAGAACAGCTTGCCCGGGTTGAGCAAGCCCAGCGGGTCGAAAGTCTGCTTGATCCCGCGCTGCAACTCCAGCCCCACCGGACCCAGCTCGCGCGACAGCCACTCCTTCTTCAGTACGCCGACGCCGTGCTCACCCGTGATCGTGCCGCCCAGCTCCAGGCCGAGCCCCATGATCTCGTCGAAGGACTCCCGGGCCCGCCGGGACTCGTCCGGGTCCGCCTGATCGAAGCAGACGACGGGGTGCGTGTTGCCGTCGCCCGCGTGGGCGCAGACGCCGATGGTCAGGTCGTACTTCTCCGCGATGGCGGCCGTGCCGTCGATCAGCGCGGCGAGCCGCGAGCGCGGTACGCACACGTCGTCGATCATCGTGGCCGTCCTGACGGCCTCCAGCGCGGGGAGCGCGAGGCGGCGGGCCTGGAGCAGCAGCTCCGACTCGGCGGCATTCTCGGCGGGGACCACCTCCGTGGCGCCCGCCGCCGCGCACAGCGCGCCGACCGCGGCGAGGTCGGCGGCCGGGTCCGGGGTGTCGAAGGCGGCGAGCAGCAGCGCCTCGGTGGATTCGGGGAGGCCCATGTTGGCCATCGCGTTGACGGCGCGGACGGTCGTACGGTCCATGATCTCCAGCAGCGACGGGGTGTGCCCGCCCTCCATGATCCGGCAGACAGCGTCGCACGCGGCGGCGGCCGAGCCGAACTCGGCGGCCAGGGCGAGCTGCTGGGGCGGTTCGGGCTTCAGCGCGAGGACGGCCTTGACGACGATGCCGAGGCTGCCCTCGGAGCCGACGAAGAGACGGGTCAGGTCGTACCCGGCGACGCCCTTGGCGGTGCGGCGTCCGGTGGTGAGGAGCCGGCCGTCGGCGAGGACGACGTCGAGGCCGAGGACGTACTCCGCCGTCACCCCGTACTTGACGCAGCACAGCCCGCCGGAGGCGGTGCCGATGTTGCCGCCGATGGTGCACATCTCCCAGCTCGACGGGTCGGGCGGGTAGGCGAGGCCCACCTCGGCGACGGCGCGGGAGAGCGTGGCGTTGATGACGCCGGGCTCGACGACGGCGATCCGGTCGACCGGGTTGATCTCCAGGATCCGGTCCATTTTGATCAGGGAGAGGACGATGCACCCGTCCGAGGCGTTGGCGGCGCCCGACAGCCCCGTACGGGCCCCCTGCGGGACGACGGGGACACGGAGCGCGGTGGCCGTGCGCATGACGTGCTGGACCTGTTCGACGGTGCGCGGCAGCACGACGACGGCGGGCGTTCCGGCCGGGCAGAAGCTGGCCATGTCGTTGGCGTAGGAGACCGTGATGTCGGGATCGGTGATCAGGGCATCGGCGGGAAGGCCGGTCCGGAGCCGTACGAGGAGATCGTCCATGCCCTCAGGCTCGCACCCGGGGCCATCGGTGTGAACCCGTGTGCAATCCACAACTCAAGACCGTGTGTGCTCTTCATATTGACGCACAGTAATCGGCATGAACGCCATGAAGAAGGAGCAGGTTAAGCAGGTCAGAAGGGCGGCGCTGGCGGCCGGGGTGGGTGCGGCGCTGGTCGGGGGCGTGCTGCTGTTCGTACCCGACAGGGGGGAGGGGTCGCGGCCGGCGACCCCGGTCGAGCGGGCCCTGGCGGCGGTGAGCGCGGGCGCGCCCGCCTCGCTGCCCGACCTCGACGCGCTCATCCTGGACCGGGAGAAGTGGCTGCGTACACATCCGGAGGACAGCACGGCGTGGGCGGTGCTGGGCGCGGCGTACGTGGAGCGCGGGGAGCAGCGGGGCGACTCGACGTACTTCTCCAAGGCCGACCAGGCGCTCCAGCGCTCGCTGAAGGGGCAGCCGGTGGGGGCGGCGGGACCGGAGGACCACGGAGCCCGCGCCGCCGACCAGGGCGACGGGGACGGCGACGGTACGGACGACGGGGACGGGGCGGACGACAACAAACAGGGCGGGATCGGCGCGCCCGCCCGCACCCGGGCCCTGGCCGGTCTCGGCTCACTCGCCAACGCCCGCCACGACTTCACCACCGCCAAGAAGTGGGGCGAGACGCTCCGCGCCCGGAAGCCCGGGGCGTGGACGGCGTACCCGGTGCTGATCGACGCGTACACCGGTCTGGGTGACTACGCGGCGGCGGGCAAGGCGCTCGACAAGCTGAAAGAGCTGCGCCCCGGCACCCCCGCCGTGCTGGAGCGCTCGGTGTCGGTCTACCGCGACCGCGGCTGGCGCGAGGACGCGGAGGCGAAGGCGGTCGAGGCCTCGACCCGCGCGGACTCCCCCGAGCAGAAGGCGGAGGCGCTGTACACGCTGGGCGAGCTGGCCTGGGAGCGCGGCGAGCCGACCGAGGCGATGGGCCTCTACGACGCGGCGCTCGCCGCGGCGCACGACCACCCCGCCGCGCTGGCCGGCCGGGCACGCGTACTGGCCGCGCTGAGCAGGACGGACGAGGCGTACCGCGCCTACCAGGCGGCGCTGGCGAAGCTGCCGCGCCCGGAGTACGCGCTGGAGCTGGGCGAGCTGTACGACGCGAACGGCCTGGACGGCGATGCCCGCACGCAGTACGCGACGCTGCGCGCGCGGGCCGCGCGGGCACAGGGCCACGGGGTCAACGAGGAGCTGGTCCTCGCCCGTTTCGAGGCCGATCACGGCGACCCGGCGGCCGCGGTGGCCCGGCTGCGCTCGGAGTGGGCGCGCCACCACCGGAGCATGGAGGTCGCGGACGCGCTGGGGTGGGCGCTGTACCGGGCGGGCCGGGGCGAGGAGGCGCTGAAGTACGCGAAGAAGGCGACGGAGCAGGGGCGGCGGAGCGCGCTGTTCTCGTACCACCGGGGCGAGATCGAGCGCTCGCTGGAGATGGACGGCCCGGCCCGCCGCCACCTCGACGAGGCGCTGCGGATCAACCCGTACTTCTCGCCGCTGCTGGCGCCGCGGGCGCTGGACGCGCTGGAGTCGCTCGGGGAGCCGGCGGAGGGCGGCCCGCAGGACATCGAGGGCGCGGGCTCGACGCCGCAGCCGCCCGAGACGGTACGCCCGACGTCACCGGCCCCGCAGCCGACCGGAACGCCGTCGGCGACACCGCCGATGACGCGGCCGGTGACTCCTCCGGTGACACCGTCGCCTTCCTGAGGGGCGGACGTCAGCGGCGTACGCGGCACACGCGTCAGCGACACACGCGGCAGCGGCATACGTACGGGAGCGGAACGGGGCCCGGTCGAGGAGACCGGGCCCCGCTTTCTTGTGTGCGGTGCCTGGTCCGGGAGCGGCTGCCCCGCCCAGGTGCACACCAGCCGGTGTCTGTTGTCAGCAGGAGCGGTCCCGGCTGTCGGATCCGGATTCCAGGCGCTTCAGCCAGGCGTCGAGGTGAGGACAGGCGGTGCGCAAGGCGCCCAGGCCGAGAAGCTCGATCGCGTCCGGGCCGTCCACGACCTTGCGGTAGGCGGGATGGGCCCGCAGGATCCGCTTCGACGGCGCCGTGTCGGGACCGTCGTTGACCAGTTCGGGGCCGCCCGCGACGGTGACATGGGACCGCAGTACGTCGGCCAGCCTGGGCGACTCGACCAGCTCGGCAAGCTCGTCCGCGGCGGCGAGTACCCAGGCCTCGTCTCGTGGAGGACGAGGAACGGCAGGAATCGCGGGTCGTCGATGACCCGCGCCATCGCCTCCTCGACATGGCCGACGCGAGCGTACGCGTCACCGGCCGGGGCGCCGGAGAGCCCGGGCGTGTCGGAGGGCAGCCCGTACAGATCGAGCATCGTGGTCACCGTGTCGACGGCCGAGTTCCGCAGGAGTGCCCGGATGTCGTGCTCGATCTTGGGCCACCTGCTCACCCCGCCCTTGTCGTGCGGCCGGCCTGCGGCCCGCCGGGTCTTGAGTGCGACCGGGCTGACCCAGATGTCCCGCGCGAACAGTTCCGGCTGGAGGACCTGCTGCACCAGGCGCTCCTCCGTCGCACCCTCCACCAGTACGTGAACCTGACGCACCTGCCCCGACCTCACCGTTCCCGCTCGGGCCGGGGCCGACCGCCCAGCAGGTTCTTCAGCCACAGGTCACCGAGCGAGTAGCTGTCGAGCCAGGCTGCCAGTGCCTCGGGATCGGGCCGGTGCAGCGTCGTCGAGCCGTCCACGCGCTCCGCGACGACGAGTTCGTCGAGCCCGAACTGGTCGAGCAGGGTGACGGACTGGGTGGCGGCGAGAATCTGGCTGTGGGTGGAGGCCGACCGGAACAGCTCCGCCAGCACGGTGATGGCGAAGGGGTGCAGGCCCAACTCGGGTTCGTCGAGCACGAGCAGCGCGGGCGGTCGCGGCTGGAGCAGGAGGACGACAAGGCAGATGAAGCGCAGCGTGCCGTCGGACAGTGCGTCGGCCGGGAACACGGTGTCGGACCCGGACTGCTTCCACCGGAGCAGCACGCGCCCCGCCGCGTCCTCGGTGAGGACGAACTCACGGAAGAAGGGTGCGACGGAACGGACCGTACGCACGATCTGCTTGTACGCCGCGGGATGCTCCTCGCCCATGCGCCGCAGGAACGCGGCGAGGTTGCGTGCGTCCGGGTGCAGGACCTCCGTGTCGGAGGCGTAGCCCGGCTGCTTCACCGGGGCACCGGGGGTCGTGTCATGGAAGTGGTAGACGCGGCAGCCCCGCAGTATCTCCAACGTGTGACGGGCCACGCCGCCGGCTCCGAACGGCCCCTCTTCCGCGGCCTCGGCGAGTTTCGACTCGCCATGGCCCCGGCCGATCTCCTGCGTCAGCGGCTGCTCATCACGTGACGCGTCATGGAACTCCACCACCTCACGGCCGAAGACCAGGTCTCCTCGATGCGAGGGAACCAGCCTTGCCTCGTAGGCGTTCACCAGGTCGGTGTCGTCGGCCTCCACACGCAGTCCGATCCCCGCGGATCCTTTGGCCACGTCGTGCAGCATGGCCACGGCTCCACCACGCAGCCCGACCTCCATACCCAACTCACCATCGGCGATGCGCCCGAGCAGCTCGACGGCCTCGATGAAGTTGGTCTTGCCCGCGCCGTTGGGGCCGACGAGCACGGTGACCGGACTCAGGGCCAGCTCGACCTGTTCGATGGACTTGTAGCCGCTGACGGTGATGCGCCGAACCCTGCGTGACATGGTCATCAATGTATCGAGCTATCGGGGTCAGGCACCGCCGCGCGGTCCCGCAGAGTTCCGTCCCGGTCATTGTCGTGGACGAGATCTCCGCGGCCGGCACAGGGTTGAAATGCCGGCGAGGAAGATGTCCACCCCGGCGAGGAACTGCTCGCGATCGTCGTGTTCGCCCAAGTGCGTCGCCGCCGCGTGCACAAACGGGTAGCGGCCCGGGTCGACCTGCGCCCATTGCGTGGCGGCGTTCTCCAGGAAGGTCTCCCGGTCCGTGTCGCTGCCCGCGCGGAGCCGTGCGTTCGCGGCGTTCTGCGCGGCGACGCCGAGGACGTAGTTCACGAGCGTGCCGGCCGCGTCGAAGCGGGCTTTTTCCGGCACACCGAGGGCGTCCAGCAGGCGGCCGACGCCCTCGTAGAAGTCCAGCAGCGCGGGCCGCCACGGCTGGCGGGAGAATTCCGCACCGACCCAGGGGTGCGCGTCGATCGCGTCGAACAGGCCGAGGGCGAGGACGCGCAGAGCGGTGCGTGGATCCGCGTCGGCGACCACGCCGGACATCACGCCGGTGATGACCTCGTCAGCGGCCGTCGCGAGCAGATCGCCCTTGTCCGCGACGTGGTGGTAGATCGCCCCGTAGCCGGTGCTCAGGCGCACGGTGAGCGCGCGCAGCGTCAGCGCCTTCTCGCCACCGCCGTCCAGCATCTCGATCGCGGTCCGGATGATCACCTCCCTCGACAGGCTCTCCGTCCGCCGCGGAGCCCGCGCGGATCCCTTCGCCGTTCTCTTCACCATGCCCCCAGCATCGCACGAATGGATCGTCGATCCAACCTCATGCTAGCGTGATTGGAGTGACGATCCAAAGTGACGATCCGATGAGGGCGTCACGGCACCCCGCAAGGGGCTACGGAGGACACCATGACGACACCTGTCACGATCATCGGAGCAGGTCTGGGCGGCCTGACGCTGGCCCGTGTACTGCACGTGCACGGCATCCCGGCCACGGTCCACGAGGCGGAACCCGCGCCGGACACCCGCCGCCAGGGCGGCCTGCTCGACCTGCACCCCCAGAGCGGGCAGGCCGCTCTGGAAGCGGCCGGCCTGACCGAGGAGTTCCACCGGCTGATCCTCCCGGGCCGCGAGGCGTACCGGATCATGGACCAGGCGGGGAACGTGCTGCTCGACCTGCCCGACGACGGAACCGGCTTACGCCCGGAGGCACCGCGCGGCGGACTGCGGCAGATGCTCCTCGACTCCCTGCCCGCCGGCACCGTCCGCTGGGGCCGCAAGGTCACCGCCGTGCGGGCCCTCGGCGACGGCCACCACCAGGTCGACTTCGCCGACGGCACCACCGCCGTCGCGGGCCTGCTCATCGGCGCCGACGGAGCCTGGTCGCGCGTACGACCGCTGCTCTCGAAGGCCGCCCCGGAGTACTTCGGCGTCTGCAGCGTGGAGACGTTTCTCTTCGACGCGGACACCCGCCACGGCGCTTCCGCGGAGGCGGTCGGAGGCGGCTCACTGTTCGCGCTCGCGCCGGGCAGGGGACTGCTGGCCCACCGCGAAGGCGGCGGCACCCTGCACACCTACGCGCAGTTGAAGAAGCCCCAGGACTGGTTCACCGACCTCGACGCCACCGATGCCGCAGCCCTCACCGCACGGGTTGCGAGGGAGTTCGACGGATGGGCTCCCGCACTCACCGCCCTGATCACCGCCAGCGACACCCCACCGGCCCTGCGCCCCGTCTTCACCCTGCCGGCCGGGCACCGCTGGGACCGCGTGCCCGGGGTGACCCTGCTCGGCGATGCCGCCCACCTCCGGGCCCCGAACGGCGAAGGCGCCAACCTGGCCATGCAGGACGGCGCCGAACTCGGCCGAGCCCTCGCCGCGCACCCCGGCGATACGGAGACCGCGCTCGCCTCGTACGAACAGGCCATGTTCGCCCGCGCCGCCGCCGTGGAAGCGGACGACGACGGCTTCTACACGATCATGATCGACGACCGGGCGCCCCACAGCTTGCTCGCCCTGATGACCGGCGCCGAACCGAACGCATGACCCGGACAGTGTCAGACAGTGCGCCCCGTCACCCCGTCATCCCGGCGAGGGTGTGAGGCTGTCCAGGACATCGGCGGCCAACTGGTCCGCGTCGTCGATCGCCGTGGTGAGTTCTTCCGGGGTGGCGCCGAGCGCGCCGAACAGGGCGTGGGCGCGTGCGGAGAAGTTGGCCGGAGCCGTCGGGAGCCGCCCTGCCGCCTCGACGGCTCCTTTCTCGTTGAGCACCCAGCACCCGGCCTGGGCGTGCAGGGCGTGCACCAGGAGTCCCACCACGCGGAACAAGCAGCCGGCGATGTAGAAGGCGTCGGCCCGGTTCACGCCTTTGCGGGCGATGGACAAGGTGAACGGCACTTCCCATCGCGCGTTGGCGACCAGCGAGTCACGTAGGGGCTGTGGGTAGGAGGCCCTGATCCGCTCCCGCAGGGCGGTCAGTTCACCGGTGGGGTCCGCGAGGACGCGTCCGACGGCCACCTCACCGGCGTAAGCGTGCGAGTAGACCCCGAGCGGGTGTCCTGCCTGGGTGCCCACTTCGAAGCGCCCGGCCCGGCACTGCCGCCAGATCCGGTGCACGCGGTCCAGGTCGCGGTAGATCCAGTCGATGTGTGCCCCGTCGACGGTCAGCCAGCCGCCGCCGTCGACCCAGGGCCCCCACCCGCCCGGCTCGGTCACCTCGACCGCGCCGCCGGTCAGCTCGGTGGCGAGCAGACGCAGGGCGGCGGTGTCCAGCGGAGGGCGGTAGTAGAGGCCAAGATCGAAGTCGGAGTCGGGCCTGTGCGTGCCGCGTGCCCGGCTGCCGCCGAGGCAGACTGCGACGACGCCGCCGACGCCGGCCAGCCGGTTCGCGATCTTCGTTACGTGGTCCACCGGGTGGAGTCTGCCGAACGGGACCGCTCCTGGCGACCGGATTGCCGGTGACGGCTCGCCCCGCGGCCATGATCGAACAGCTCCGAAAGGGCACCCCGTGACGACCGAATCCCCTCGCCGGATCAAGTCCTCCTACACCGGCAACGGCGGCAACTGCGTGGAGATCGCCGCCAACCTTGCCGCCTCGCGCGGCATCGTCCCCGTCCGTGACTCCAAGGACCCGATCGGCCCCGTCCTGGACTTCCCCTCACCCCGTCAGAGGTTGCCGCGCTTCTCCTGCTCGCGCTCGATCGCCTCGAAGAGCGCCTTGAAGTTGCCCTTCCCGAACCCCATCGAGCCGTGCCGCTCGATCATCTCGAAGAAGACCGTCGGCCGGTCCTGGACCGGCTTGGTGAAGATCTGGAGCAGATAGCCGTCCTCGTCGCGGTCGACCAGGATCTTCAGCTCGCGCAGGGTGTCGACGGGCACCCGGGTCTCCCCCGCCCACTCGCCGAGGGTGTCGTAGTACGAGTCGGGGGTGTCCAGGAACTGCACCCCGGCGGCCCGCATCGCCCGTACGGAGGCGACGATGTCGTTCGTGGCGAGCGCGATGTGCTGGACGCCGGCCCCGCCGTAGAACTCCAGGTACTCGTCGATCTGCGACTTCTTCTTGGCGACCGCGGGCTCGTTGATCGGGAACTTCACCTTGAGGGTGCCGTCCGCGACGACCTTCGACATGAGCGCGGAGTACTCGGTGGCGATGTCGTCGCCGACGAACTCCTTCATGTTCGTGAAGCCCATGACCTTGTTGTAGAAGCCGACCCACTCGTTCATCCGGCCGAGTTCGACATTGCCCACGCAGTGGTCGACGGCCTGGAAGGTCCGCTTGGCGGGCGGCGCGACGATCGGGTCGGCCGCGCCGAAGCCGGGCAGGTAGGGCCCGTCGTAACCGGAGCGTTCGACGAGGGTGTGCCGGGTCTTGCCGTACGTGGCGATCGCGGCCAGGACGACGGTGCCGTGCGCGTCCTTCAGCTCGTACGGCTCCTGGAGGCCGTGGGCGCCGTGCGCGGTGGCGTAGGCGTACGCGGCCCGCGCGTCCGGGACCTCGATCGCGAGGTCCACGACTCCGTCGCCGTGCTCGGCGACATGGGCGGCGAGGAAGCGGCCCCGGTCGGTGGACGGCTTGATGACGGACGTGAAGACGAAGCGGGCGGCGCCGTTGGTCAGGACGTAACTCGCGGTCTCCCGGCTGCCGTTCTCCGGGCCCGCGTAGGCGACGAGCTTCATGCCGAAGGCCGTGGAGTAGTAGTGCGCGGCCTGCTTGGCGTTGCCGACGGCGAAGACGACCGCGTCCATTCCCCTGACCGGGAAGGGATCGGCCTCGCGCGCGGTGTCGGGGGCTGCGCCGGGGGCGGTGCCCGGGGCGCCGAGGGTGCGGTGCGTCGAGGTGTCAGCCATGGCTCCAGCGTCAGGCCGCTCCGCAAGATGCGCAACAGTTCAGGTTCTGACTGAGCATTCTGTACAGCGGATGGCGAGAATGGCGGGACGATTCGCACAGGATGACCATGCTGGAGGTATGTCCGTGCAGGAGGAGGGAGACGGACCGTGGGTATCGACCGGCTCGACGGCAGGCTGATCGTGCTGCTGGCCCAGGAGCCCAGGATCGGGGTGCTGGAGGCGTCACGCCGGCTCGGCGTGGCGCGCGGGACCGTACAGGCGCGGCTCGACCGGTTGCAGTCGAACGGCGTCATCCGGGGGTTCGGCCCGGCGGTGGACCCGGCGGCGCTCGGCTACCCCGTCACCGCCTTCGCCACGCTGGAGATCAAGCAGGGGCAGGGCGCGGACGTACGGGCCCACCTGGCGAGCGTCCCCGAGGTGCTCGAACTGCACACCACCACCGGCGAGGGGGACATGCTCTGCCGCCTGGTCGCCCGCTCGAACGCCGATCTCCAGCGGGTGATCGACCTGGTGGTCGGCTTCGACGGGATCGTGCGGGCCGCCACGGCGATCGTCATGGAGAACCCGGTGCCGCTGCGGATCATCCCGCTGGTGGAACAGGCGTCGCGGGACGACTGACCGGGCGGGAAGCAGGACCCAAAGACTCCGTTGCAAAGAAAGCGTTGCAACGAAGTCTTTGCATGGCTACGGTGACACCATGCCCGAGCACGAGAAGAAGCCACAGGAGCATCGCGAGCGCGCCCTGGACGCGCGCTCGCTCCGCGGTCTCGCCCACCCGCTCCGTATCCGCCTGCTGGGCGCCCTCCGCCACGACGGCCCCGCCACCGCCTCCCAACTGGCCGCCCGGCTGGGCGAGTCCAGCGGCGCCACCAGCTACCACCTGCGCCAGCTCGCCACGCACGGATTCGTCGAGGACGACCCGACGCGGGGTGAGGGGCGTGAGCGATGGTGGAAGGCCGCCCAGGAAGGGACGCGGTTCAGCGATGACCTCCACATGAACGCCGATCCGGAGGTGCGCGGCGCGGCCGACCTGTTCCTGCACGAGGTGGCCACCATCCACACCCAGGAACTCACCACCTGGCTGGGCACGGCGGGCGACTGGCCGCGGGAGTGGTCGCAGGCCGCGGACATGAGCGACTTCACCCTGCGGCTGACGCCTCAGCAGCTCATCGAGATGAACGAGGAAATACACGCGGTCGCCGAGCGCTACCGCCGGATCGGGCCCGCCACCGAGGACGCCCCGCAGGTCCGCGTCCACCTGCACTCCTTCCCGCGCCGCGGCTCGACGGGCTGAGACGACCGAAGCAGATCTCAGGGGGGATCCACCATGCACGCCGACATCCATCTCACACTGCACCGCCTGCGCGCCGCCGAACTGCACCGGGAGGCCGCCGAGTTCCGGGAGACCACCGGGCCACGACGGCCCCGTACGGACCTACGCGCCGGCCTCCGCACCCGACTGGGCTGGTCGCTGGTCGAGTTGGGGCTGCGTCTCGTCAACCGCCCGGTGGCACGCACGAGAACGCACCTCGCGTGAGCGGGGGCAAGCAGTCCGGCGAACGCCCCCGCGACCGGTGGCCCTTCGCCGCCACGCTCGCCGCCAACACCATCTCCATAGCGGGGAGTTCACTGACCCTCATCGGGGTGCCCTGGTTCGTCCTCCAGACCACCGGCAGCGCGTCCGACGCCGGGATCGTGGCCTTCTGCGCGACGCTGCCCGTCGTCATCTCCGCCGTCGTCGGCGGCCCGGTCATCGACCGGCTCGGGCGGCGGCGGGTCTCCGTCGTCTCCGATCTGGTCTGCGGTCTCGCCATGGCCGCGATCCCGCTGCTGCACCGGGCGGGGGCGCTGGAGTTCTGGATGCTCTGCGCGCTGATGGCGCTCAGCGGCCTCGTCCACACCCCGGGGCTCACCGCCCGTTACGTCCTGCTCCCCGACCTCGCCGAGCGCGCCGGCACCACCCTGCCGCGCGCCGCGAGCCTGTACGACGCGGCCTCGCGCGGCGCGCGGATGATCGGGGCCGCGCTGGCCGGCGTACTGATCGCGGTGGTGGGCGCGGAGACGGTGCTGCTGCTGGACGCCGTGACCTTCGCCACCTCCGCCGCGCTGATCGCCGCCGGGCTGCGCGGAGTCCGCTCGGCGGAGCCGCAGCGCCTCGCCCCGGTCTCGCTCACCACGTACCGCACCGAACTCCGCGAGGGATACGTCTTCCTGGCCCGCACCCGGCTGCTCATGGGCATCACGCTGATGGTGATGATCACCAATGGCCTGGACCAGGGCTGGAGTTCGGTCCTGCTGCCGGTCCACTCCCGCGACGAGCTGGGCGGCTCGGCCGATCTCGGGCTGCTCACCGCCGTGTTCGGCGGCTCCGCGCTGCTGGGTGCCCTGCTGTACGGGGCGTACGGTGAGCGCTTCCCGCGCCGTGCCGTCTTCGCGGGGGCCTTCCTGCTCTGCGGGGCACCGCGGTTCGTGGTGGCGGCGCTGACGGACGGGACGCTGCCGCTGGCCGTGACGATGGCCGCGGGCGGCTTCGCGGCGGGCGTGCTCAACCCGATCCTCACCACCGTGATCTACGAGCGGGTGCCGGACGCGCTGCGCAGCCGGGTGTCCAGTGTGACCACCGCGGGGGTCGAGCTGACGATGCCGCTCGGCGGGCTGGCCGCGGGCCTGCTGGTCGAACGCGCGGGGCTGGGCAGCGCGCTGCTGGTGGTCGGCGGGGTCTATCTGCTGGCGACGCTGAGCCCGCTGGTCTTCCCTGCCTGGCGGTCCATGGAACGCCCCGCGGAGACGCCCGCTCCGGAGACATCCCGGAAGGCGAGTGCGGACGCGGACGCGGGGGACGTCAGCAGCTCGGGACCCGGTCCGTCCGCCCCTGCTCCAGCGCCGTGAGCGACGACACCGCGCCCTTCAGCGTGGTGACCGGCACCAGCAGCATCCCCTTCGGCAACTCGGCCTGCGCGTCCGTGCATTCCGCCTTCGGTACGAGGAAGACGGTCGCCCCGTCGCGCCCCGCCGCCTGGGTCTTCAGGGCCACCCCGCCGACCGGGCCGACCTTGCCGTCGCCGGTGATCGTCCCCGTACCGGCGACGGTGCGGCCCCCGGTCAGGTCGCCGCCCGCGCCGTCGCCGTCGAGCTTGTCGACGATGCCGAGCGCGAAGAGCAGCCCGGCGCTGGGGCCGCCCACATCGGCGAGATGGAGGCCGACGTCGACCTTCGCCGGGTCCTCGCCGAGCAGGGCGAGGGCGGCGGTCGTCGCGGAGTTCTGCGAGTCGATCATGTCCTGGGTGTTGTGCTTCCTGACCTGCCGGTCGGACTGGCCCGACGGGTAGACCGCCTCGCGGGGCAGCACGGCCCGGTCCGTACGGAACCAGCCCTCGACCACGTCGCCGAAGTCTACGTCGGTGGACGGCCCGGTCGCCTCGATCGTCGTCATCCGCAACTGCCCCTCGGTCTTCCGTACGGGCGCGCCGCTGATGGTGATGACCGGCCGGTCCTTGTTCGTGCCGAGGACGTCCGCGGTCATCCCGGGCTGCGCCACGGCGTACGGCAGCGGTGCGACGCCGACGACGACGAAGAGCGCGACGATCGGGAGGGCGCACACGATGAGGACGCTGGGGCGTGAAAGGCGAGAGAACCGCGGGAGGCGAGAGAACACGGTGTTCAATCTATCTGCCGCGTACCGCCTCCCTCGCCCAGGCGTCCGCGCCGCCCCGGCCGACCGTCCGCACCGCCCTCGGCAGGCGCTCCACACCGCCCTCCGCAGCCCGTCCGCACCGGTCGGCGCAGGCCCTCCGCAGCCCGTCCGCGCCGGTCAGCGCAGGGCGTCGGCCACCTCGCGGGCCGCGTCGACCACGCGCGGACCGACCCGTTCCGGTACGGCGTCCGCGAGCATCACCACGCCCACGCTCCCCTCTATCCCGGTCACCCCGATCAGCGCCGCCGCGGCCCCGCTCGCGCCCGCCTCCAGCTCCCCGCTGGTGAGCGTGCAGCTCGGCTCGGTGAGAGCGCCCTGCCGGGCGGCGAGAATCGCCTTGCCGGCCGCGCCCCGGTCCAGCGGATGACGGAATCCGGCCCGGTAGGCCACGTGGTAGTCGGTCCACGTCGGCTCCACGACGGCGACCGCCAGCGCCTCCGCGCCGTCGACGAGCGTCAGGTGCGCCGTCGCGCCGATGTCCTCGGCGAGCGCGCGCAGCGCGGGCAGCGCGGCCTCCCGTACCAGCGGATGCACCTGCCGGCCCAGGCGCAGCACCCCGAGGCCCACCCGGGCCCGGCCGCCCAGGTCACGGCGGACGAGCGTGTGCTGTTCGAGGGTGGCCAGCAACCGGTAGACGACGGTCCGGTTGACGCCGAGCCGGGTGGACAGTTCGGTGACGGTCAGCCCGTGGTCGGTGTCGGCGAGCAGCTTGAGGACGCGCAGTCCCCGGTCGAGCGTCTGGGAGGTCTCCGCGGTCACGACGCCCTCTCCTTCGGTGTGAGTCGGACGAGTCCGGATGCGGTCTCCCCTGGTCGGGCGAAGCCGAGGCCTCGGGGAAGAGTGACGACGGCGCTCTCCCCGCCATGGAGCTTCCGCGGCGCCGGATCCCGTCCCGGCGCCGCGCGGAGAGGCCACCGGCAGGGCATGGCACCACCGGCTGCGCTACGCGGCGGAGTTGCCACGGAGCGTTCACATTGCCGGGACATTAACCATCGGTACCGCTCAGCGGAAGCCCTCGTCCAGAATCCGGGCATGAGTGGTGAGTCAACGCGCATTGACGTCAAATGTCCGATCACGTGGTGACGTCGCGTGCCCATATATGACCCGTTGAGTGATCACCGAAGGCCGGAAAAGGCGCCGGAAAGGGCCCGGAACGGCGACGTGGCCGCTGCCGGGACTCCCGGACAGCGGCCACGCTGTACATCAACCGTTACAACGATCACGGCACCTGGCTCATACCTCTACGACGTCCACACCTCGGACGGCGTCCACACCTGCGCCCGCGGGTGCCCCGCGCGCCGACAGCGCGTCCGGGCGTCAGCGCATCCGGGTGGCCCACTCCCCCACCTTGGAGATGCGCTCCCTGAGCTGTCCCGCCGTGGCCTCCGCGCTCGGCGGACCGCCGCACACCCGGCGCAGCTCCGTGTGGACGACCCCGTGCGGCTTGCCGCTCTGGTGGACGTACGCGCCGACCATGGTGTTGAGCTTCTTGCGCAGCTCCAGCAACTCCTTGTGGGAGACGACGGGGCGCCGCTCCGCGGGCAGTTCCAGCAGATCGGCCTCGGCGTCCGGCTTCTTGCGGCTGTGCGCGATCTGCCGGGCCTGCCGCTTCTGGAGCAGCAACTGCACCTGGTCGGGTTCGAGGAGCCCCGGGATGCCGAGGTAGTCCTGCTCCTCCTCGCTGCCGGGGTGCGCCTGCATGCCGAACTCGGCGCCGTCGTACAGCACCCGGTCGAAGACGGCGTCGGACTCCAGCGCCTCCCACGGCAGCATGTCCTGCTCGCCGGTGTCCTCGTCCTGCTCCCTTTCCGCCTCCGCCATCTCCTTCTCGGACTCGGCGTAGGGGTCGTCCTCCTCCCCCTCCTTCTTCGGCTTGTCGAGGACGTGGTCGCGCTCGACCTCCATCTCGTTGGCGATGCCGAGGAGGGTGGGGATGGTCGGCAGGAAGACGGACGCGGTCTCGCCGCGCCGCCGGGACCGTACGAAACGGCCCACGGCCTGCGCGAAGAAGAGCGGGGTCGAGATGGTCGTCGCGTACACGCCGACGGCGAGGCGCGGCACGTCGACGCCCTCCGACACCATGCGGACGGCGACCATCCACCGCTCGTCGCTCCCCGAGAAGTCGTCGATCCGCTTCGAGGCGCCGACGTCGTCGGAGAGGACGAGCGTCGCCTTCGTGCCGGTGATCTCGCGGATGAGCTTGGCGTACGCGCGCGCCGCCTCCTGGTCGCTCGCGATGACCAGCCCGCCGGCGTCGGGAATGCCCTTGCGGACCTCGGTGAGGCGCCGGTCGGCGGCGCGCAGGACGCTCGGCATCCACTCGCCGCGCGGGTCGAGCGCGGTGCGCCACGCCTGCGAGATCGCGTCCTTGGTCATCGGCTCGCCAAGGCGCGCGGCGACCTCGTCGCCGGCCTTGGTGCGCCAGCGCATGTTGCCGCTGTAGCTGAGGAATATCACCGGCCGGACGACGCCGTCGCCGAGCGCGTTCCCGTATCCGTACGTGTAGTCGGCGGAGGAGCGGCGGATGCCGTCGTTGCCCTCCTCGTACGCGACGAAGGGGATCGGGTTGGTGTCGGACCGGAACGGGGTGCCGGTCAGCGCGAGCCGCCGGGTCGCCGGCTCGAACGCCTCCAGGCACGCCTCGCCCCAGGACTTGGAGTCGCCCGCGTGGTGGATCTCGTCGAGGATGACGAGGGTCTTACGCTGCTCGCACCGGTTGCGGTGGAGCATGGGCCGGACTCCGACGCCCGCGTACGTGATGGCGACGCCGTCGTACTCCTTGCTCACCGGTCCCGCGCTGTACTCGGGGTCGAGCTTGATCCCCACCCGCGCGGCGGCCTCGGCCCACTGCTTCTTGAGGTGCTCGGTGGGCGCCACGACGGTGATCTGCTGCACGACGTGGTGGTGCAGCAGCCAGGAGGCGAGCGTCAGCGCGAAGGTCGTCTTGCCGGCGCCGGGCGTGGCGACGGCGAGGAAGTCACGGGGCTGCTCCTCTATGTATCGGCTGAGCGCGCCCTCCTGCCAGGCACGCAGCTTGTTGGCGGTGCCCCAGGGCGCGCGGCCGGGGAAGGCGGGCGAGAGGTGATGGGAGGCGGCGGTAGTAGTCACGGTCTCCGGTTCGGACGCTCGGACGTGGGGTTACGTGAGCGCCCGGCCGGACGCGTGGACGTCGGCGGGCGCACGGGCTTACGTACGACAACCGGGCCACCCTACCGGCGGGGTGACCCGGTCCTCGTACGAACGAGGCCGTGACCGAACCGAGTGCGACGCCTGTCACACCGGCGGGACGACCAGCTCCCGCAGGCCGTCCGCGATGGTCTTGATCTCGTCCATCCGCCCCGTGGCCACGGCGATGACCAGCCGCTCGGCCGCGTCGATGTCGGGGCGCAGATGCACCTCGTTCAGGGCCAGGAACGTGACGCAGGACAGCCACGCCGTCCGCTTGTTGCCGTCGAACAGCGGACGGTGGACGGCCAGGGACTGCAGCAGCGCGGCAGCCTTCTCGATCACATCCGGATACGCCTCCTGGCCGAACATCGCGGCCGACGGGCGATGTACGGCCGACTCCAGGAGCCCGGCGTCGCGGACCACGACCCGCATGTCGTCGCAGGCGTGGTCCACGATGGCCAGAACGTCCTCGGCGGAGAGATAGACGCAGATCACTTGAGCCGCTCCATGAGCCCGCTCCACTTGGCGGCCTGCTCCTTGGCGGTCTTCCTGACCATCGCCTCATGCGCGGTGCGGGCCAGGTAGTCATCCACGGCTTGGAGGAGTATGGCGTGCATGCTGGTCCCCTCCTGCTCGGCACGCTGCTTCAGGGCCTCGGTCTGGTCGTCACGGAGACGCAGGTTCATAGCCATACCAAAACGGTACCGCCACCATAGGGCCAGAGTGGTACCAATCAGCGCCCTGCGCC
The DNA here is from genome assembly GCF_042673865.1 of Streptomyces sp. NPDC056987. NCBI lineage: Bacteria > Bacillati > Actinomycetota > Actinomycetes > Kitasatosporales > Streptomycetaceae > Streptomyces > Streptomyces sp. NPDC056987. Next base: position 92,502 of record NZ_JBHURV010000004.1, on the reverse strand, counting down.
CCGGCCCCCCGCGCCGGCCCGCGTAGCCACCCACACGCCCGCCAGCGCCACCACCGCCATCGGCAGGAACACCGCCGCGAACGCCGCCGGGTGTGATGCCGTGGCCGTCACGTCCGACGCGGCGTGGCCCACCGCGCCCACCGCGCCGCCGCCGAGCGCCGCGAACGCCGCGCCGCCCGCCGCCAGCAGCAGGACGTTGGAGAGGCCGTCGGAGATCTGGAGCGCCGCCGAGTTCGAGCCCGCCTCCTCCGGCGCCGAGAGCTGGAGCAGCAGCACGCTCGTGGAGGCGATCACCGCGCCCATGCCCAGGCAGCCGAAGGCCCAGGCGACCGCCACGACCCACACCGGCACCGCGTCGATCAGCACGCTCGGCGCGGCCGCGATGGCCAGCGCCACCAGCACCATGCCGCCCGCCATCAGCCGCCCGCGGTACGGCTCCATGCGCGGCCGGGACTGTACGTACGAGCCGAGCGCCCAGGTCGCGCCGCCGACCGCGAGCGAGAGCCCGGCCATCGTCGGCGACAGGCCGCGCTGGGTGACCAGCATGAGCGGTACGAAGCTCTCCGCCGCGACGAAGGCCCCGGAGGCGACCCCGCGCAGCAGCACCACCGACGGCAGCCCGCGCGCCGCCCGCCAGGTCCCGCCCGGCAGCAGCCCGAGGACGGCGGGCACGAGGAACGCCAGCCCCGCCGCGGCCGGCAGCAGCGAGAGGAGGCGCAGGTCCTGGCCCGCGTACTGGAGGAGCGCCGCGCCCAGCGAGATCCCGAGCGCGAGCCGGATCCGGCGCCGGTCGAAGACGGCCGCACTCCCGGACGCCCCGGCCTTCTCGGACGCCCCAGCCTTCCCGGACGACGCGGCCGGCGGCGCGGCGGCCCCCGACGCCATCCGCCGGACCGCGGGCACCGCGAGGACCAGCGGCGGTACGACGAGGACGGGGATGCCGAGGAAGACCCAGCGCCAGCCCAGGTGTTCGGTGACCGTCCCGGCGGCGAGCGGACCGACGACCGACGGGACCACCCAGCTCGCGGCGATCGCGGCCATCATCGCGGGCCTCAGCCGCTCCGAGTAGGCGCGGCTGATGACCACGTACAGCGCGACGATGACCAGCCCGCCGCCGAGCCCCTGCACGGCCCGGCCCAGGATGAACACCCACATGGAACCGGCCGCGCCGGAGAGCAGCAGCCCGACGGCGAAGGCGCCGACGCCCGTGACGAGCGGCGCGAGCGGCCCGTCGCGGTCGGACCACTGGCCGGAGAGGACCATCGCGAACAGGCTGGTCGTGAAGTACGCGGAGAAGGCGAAGGCGTACAGCGACACCCCGTCCAGCTCACGCGCGGCGACCGGCATCGCCGTACCGACCGCGGTCGCCTCGAAGGCGATCAGCAGCACGACGGCGACGATGGAGATGCTGAGCGCCCGGTGCTCCGGCCCGAGCACGCCGCCGCGCCACCCCCGGACGGGGGCGGGGGCGGCGACCGGGGCCGGTGCGGCGCTGGGACCGGATATGCCGGAGGGTGCGGCGGAGGCGACGTCGGCGTCGCCTGGTTCCAGTGCGGTCATTGCTTCAGAGTAAGGGGCGTAGCAGGGGTTGAGCCCTGTCGCGGGATGGATCTTCGCTGGTCCCTTGGTCGTACGACTGTGAACGCGGTGTGGCAGTCACATTGCACGCCGCCGGAAAGTCTTGAGCGGCGCCGTCCGCGCTCGTACGGTCGTCAGCAGATGGAGCACGGCCGTGTGCCCGAGTGGTTCAGGGGCTCGACTGCAAATCGAGTTACGTGGGTTCGATTCCCGCCACGGCCTCGGTTCTCGTACGCGTACGGGCCGTCCCCGGGAAGCCGGGGGCGGCCCGTACCGCCGCCTGCCCACGCCTACGGGGCGTCCCCGTACCGGTCGAAGGTCTCGGTGCCGGTGCCGCCGGAGGTCCAGTCGACGCTGAGGGTGCCGTCGCTGAAGGTGAGGTCGCCGCTGCGGTCCTCGGACTCCACCCGGACGTCGTCGCGGGAGCAGATGAGCGCGAAGCGGTACTTCTTGCCCGCCTCCTGCACCGTGCGCACGCCCTTGCACTCCATGCCGCCCTTGACGTACACCATCGAGATCTTGCTGTCCGGCTGGAGGGTCTTGATGTCCTCGCCCTTCAGGACGCCGAGGACACCGCTGCCCGAGCTGGAGCGCCACATCCCCTCGATACCGGTACCGGTGGGCCCGGCGTCGGAGGGCTCCGCGTCGCCCGTCGACGGCGTCTCCTCGGTGGGCTCCTCGGCCGGTTCGCCGGACGGCTCCTCCGAGGCTCCGCCGGACGCCCCGTCGGACGGCCCGGCGCTCGCGGCCACGTCCTTGCCGTCGTCGCCCCCGCTCGTCGCCAGAAAGATGCCGCCCCCGGCGAGCAGCACGACGGCCGCCACCGCGCCGGCGAGCAGGGCGGTCCTGCGACGGCCCCCGGGGCGCTGCGACGGCTGGGGCGACTGAGGCATCTGCGGCGAGTAGGGCGGCTGAGGCGACTGGGGTATGTACGGCGGCGGGGCGGCCTGGTGGCCCGGGTACCCCTGGTGTCCGCCATAGACGGGCGGGGCCGGCTGGACGGGCTGGACGGGCTGCGCGTACGGATTGCCCTCGACGGGGGCGCCCTGCGGGGGCGCCTGCGGCTGGGCAGGAGCCGAGTAGGGACCGGACTGGGCCGGCGGCTGCCCGGGCTGCCCCGGCTGCGCAGGCGGTCCCGACGGGCCCTGCGGAGCCCCCGAGCCGTCGGGAGCGGGTGGGTACGGCGGCTGACTCATCGGTCTCCCTCGCTGACATACGGCAGGTTGCAGGAGCAACGCCCGGCGGGTCAGCATATGTTGACGGTCCGCCCGGGGCGGCTCCGGTCCGGCATCCGCACCCCGCACCCCTAGCCCGGGCGAGGCTATTGACTACCCGTCAGTAGCTGCTCCAGTGTTGTGTCCATGACGACTCCCGGGGCGGAAGCGCGCACGGCACGTCGCACCACACCTCGCAGCACACGTCGCAGCGCCGTTCGTACGGCACGCGGGGGCGCCCTGCTGGCGGCGGTCCTGGCGCTGCTGACGGGCGTCGCACTCGGCGGCCCGCCGACCGCAGCGGCGGAGAGCACGCGGGCGGAGAGCACGCGGGCCGCGCTGTGGTTCGACGACCGGGCCGCCACCGAGGTGGCCGTGGACGGCGGCCGGTTCACCGACGGGCACGGCCGCGAGGTCGTCCTGCGCGGATTCAACGTCTCCGGCGAGACCAAACTGGACGAGAACGGCGGCCTGCCCTTCGCCGACGTGGCGGACGCCCGTACCTCCGCCACGGCCCTGCGCTCGCTGACCGGAGGGAACGCCGTACGGTTCCTGCTCTCCTGGGCGTACGTCGAACCCGAGCCGGGCCGGATCGACACCGCGTATCTGCGCCGTGCCACGGAGCAGATCAGGGCGCTCCTCGACGCGGGGCTGCGGGTGTTCCCCGACTTCCACCAGGATCTCCACTCCCGGTACCTCTTCGACAAGGACAGCTGGTACACCGGTGACGGCGCGCCCCGGTGGGCCGTCGAGGCGGGCGGGTACCCGCGTGAATCCTGCGGCATCTGCGTCCTGTGGGGCCAGAACATCACCCAGAACCAGGCGGTCAAGAGCGCGACCCGGGACTTCTGGACCAACCGGGTCCTCTCCGTCCCCACGGGCACCGGCACGGGCGCGGAGACCACCGCTGTCCCGGTCCAGACCGCGTTCCTCGACATGGCGCAGCAGACGATGACGTACCTCGCGCGGAACCTGGACGCGGACGAGTTCGCGGGCATCGTCGGCTTCGACCCGTACAACGAGCCGTTCGCGGGCGAGTACGCGGCGGGACAGAGCAGCCGCGCCTGGGAACGGGACGTGCTCTGGCCGTTCTACGAGAAGTTCCGCGCCCGCATGGACGCGGCGGGCTGGCGCGACAAACCGGTCTTCGTGGAGCCCAACATGTTCTGGAACGCCAATCTGGACTTCGCGCGCCACGAGGGCGGCCTGCTCGACGCGGGCAAAGCCGGCGCGCGCTACGTCTTCAACACGCACTTCTACGACCAGAAGGCGATCTCCGGCATCTTCATGTGGGGGAAGGCCGACGACGGCCAGTACTCCACCGACTTCACGACCGTCCGGGACCGCTCGGCGGCACTGGGCACCACCGGCATCGTCAGCGAGTTCGGCCACCCGCTGAACGGCACCACCGCCGACAAGGCGCCCAGCGTGAACAAGGCGCTGTACCAGGCGCTCGACTCCCGGCTGCCGGGCGCGAACTGGTGGGCGGGGGCCGCCCGCTCGGGGCCGGTGCTCTCGGGGACGCAGTGGCAGTGGGACATCTACAGCGGGCGCCACCGCGAGGCGATGAACGGCAACCCCGACAAGATCCTCACCCAGGGCGACGCGTGGAACGACGAGGACATGTCCGCCGTCGGTCTCGACGCCTCCGGCAACGCCGTGCTGCGCCAGGACACCCGGCTGCTCGACCGGCTCTACCCGGGTGCGGTGGCGGGCCGCACGGTCGCCTTCACGTACGAGGACCGCTCCCGCGACGGCGGTACGGCCCTGTCCTGGAACCGGATCCCCGACACCATGCCCAACACCGCGCGCCTGGTGGGCACGGGCCGGTACGGGGTGCTGGTGTGGCGCTCCGAGGGCGCCACGCGGGCCCCGACCCAGCTCCACCTGCCGAGCGGCTTCACCGCCGCGTCCAGCACGGTCGTCTCCGACGTGGGCACGGCCACCGGGCTGCCCGCCTACACCGCGCAGGGTCAGCGCGCCGACCACGCCCTGGCAGCGGCCACGGAACCGGGCACCGCCAACGCCCAACGCCTCCTGCTCACCGCGCCGCCCGCCGCGGACGCCGCGGGCACCCTCCACTACGCCCTGGTCGCGGAAGCCCCCGCGACACCGGAACTGCGCGCCGCGGCCCAGCGCGAACTGTCGGCCTGGGCGGCGTCCACCGCCTTCCCCGGCCTCCCCACGGCTCCGTAGACGACGGGACCGCGCGTCGTCCCGGGCGTGTGCCTTCGCATACGCCGCCCACCCGGTCCGATAGCTTTGTCCGGACACGGGGCGCGGAGACGCGGGGGCAGGGGAGACGCAGCATGACAACCAGTCCGTACTCGGACCAGTGGCAGCAACTGCTGGACATGGCAGGCCGTAGCAGTGACAGTTCGACGAACGCGCGGATGTCACTGGCCTCGGTCTCGGCGGGAGACTCCGGCGGGGATTCGGACCTGCGGCACAGTGACGGACCATGGACCAAAGCCGCCGGCGTCGCGGAGGAGTTACGCATCAGGGTCACATCAGCAAAGAGCCGGCTCACCTCCGCGCACGAAGGTGCCGCCGCAGGCACCGAGGGTCTGGCAAGCACAGGCACGCTGAATTCCGTACTGACCTCCTGGGAGGAACGGCTGAAGGCAGTTCAGGATGAATGTGCTTCCCTCGCGCCGAAGCTGCGGCTGGTGGCTCAAGGCCAGGGGGAACGCAACACGGAGGTGAAGTCCTCCTTCGCCGGACTGGACCGGCCGACCGCGGAAAAGGCGACGTGACCGCTGTGCTGACATGGCAGCAGTTACGCGACCTGAAGTACGCGGAACTCCAGGACGCGGCCGACGGCTGGGCCGAGGTGAGCAACCGGGCCGACGCCGCGCGCGACATGGTGAGCAACGAGATGACGAACACGCTCACGGAATCCCAGAAGGGCGAGGCGGCGAGCGCGGCACTGAGCCGACTGAAGCGGCTCGACCGGAACTTCGAGTATCTCTCCACCGAGTGCGGCCTGATCCGTACGACGCTGAACAGCCTGGCATTCGAACTGAGCGGCTCCCAGGCACGCTTGAAGGGCGCCCTGGAGGAAGCCGTCAACCTCAAGTTCACGGTGCACCCGGACGGTTCGGTGAGCTACCCGACCGGTGGCGAGAACCTCACCGACGGCACGCCGCTCCCCGGCGGCAGCACCACAGGCTCGCCCGTCGGCACCCCGTACGGCCCCACACTGGGCGCCACATCCGGGGCACCTCCACTGACCCCGCCCAACCCGAACCACGCCAAGGCCCAGGACATCGCCGACCGCATCCTGCATGCGGTCAACGAGGCCCGCGAGACCGACAGACGCTTCAACGAAACCCTGGCCAAGCTCAAAGCGGCTCCCGGCCTCACGGTCGACACGAAGACATGGACGGACGCCGCCGCGGATGCCGCCGCCGTCCGTGGCGTGGCGGACGACTACCTGAGGGGCGGCATTCCGCAGGCCAAGTCTCCTGCGGAGCGCGGTGCATGGTGGGCCGGGCTCACGGAGGAACAGCGGCAGGAGTATCTGGCCGTCTACCCGGACGTGATCGGCAACCTGGACGGAATCCCGGCGAAGACCCGGGACGCGGCCAACCGCGACAACCTCCAGTTGCTGATCGGGAAGCTGGAGGGCCAGAACAGCGAGAAGGCGCAGACGCAGTTGGCCGGCCTGAAGTCGATCGACCATCAGTTACGGGCGGACCCGGCTGACGGCGTTCCGCCGATGTACCTGCTCGGCATCGGCGACCAGGGAAACGGCCGAGCGATCGTGTCCTTCGGCAACCCGGACACGTCGAGGAATGTCTCCGCGTACGTTCCCGGTCTGGGCACGGCGCTGGACGAGAGTTTCGCGACGAACGACGTACAGCGAGCGCGTGACACGGCCAAGGACGCGAGAGCGTACGACAAATCCAGTGCATCGATCGTCTGGCTCGGTTACGACGCTCCCCAACTCCCTGCCGAGAGGCTGGCCGACAACGCAGGCGTGATGTTCGACCACGACGCCAAGGCCGGGGCCAGCGCCTACAACGCATTCATGGCAGGGCTCTCGTCGACGAACCAGAACGCTGACCCGCATATCACCGCCATCGGCCACTCGTACGGTTCCTTCACCGTGGGACAGGCAGCACAGCAGAGCGGGGGCATCCCGGGCGCCGATGACATCGTGCTCCTCGGCAGTCCCGGCACCGGCGCGGAGTCCGCCAAGGAGCTCGGCGTCGGCCAAGGCCATGTATATGTGGGCGCCGCGGAGAACGACCCGGTGACCATGATGCCGAGCAAGGACGAGTCGAGCGCCCTCGGAGCCGGCCTGGCCGGTGGGGGCTCCGCCGGACTGGTGCTGGGGCTCGGCATGGGAGGCCCCGTCGGAGGCCTGGTCGGAGGCGCGGCAGGCGGCATGGTGGGCGGCATCGCGGGCTTCAGATCCTCGGAGGACGAGAGCGAGATCTGGTTCGGCACCGACCCGGCGCACAAGGACTTCGGCGCGACGCGTTTCAAGGTGGATGACGGGGCACGCCCGTTCGTCGACGGGCAGGGCGCGACGCCGGCCCACTCGAACTACTTCAACCCCGAGGAGGACCCAGATTCGGCCGACAACATCGCGAGAATCGTCGCGGAAAAGGGCGGTCTCACGATTCAGGAGCACCGATGACGAAAATGCTGCGATGCTCGCTGGCCACAGCCCTGGTCATGATGACGGCCGGATGCAGCGCCTCGGGAACTCCCTGGGCCGAGAAGGAGAACAAGCAAGTGGTGAGCAAGATCAGCCTGCAGGCGGCGGCAGAGAAATCCGACGCGATCATGCTGAATACCATTTCATCTGTACAGCCACCCCTGAACTGGGTACACGACTCGGCCACTGAGCGCAGATGCCGCGACTACACCATCGACGGCAAGGCGACCAGTTCGGCAACCCGGCGGGCCGCAGTGATGACCATTTTGTCTGAGGAGCGACGAGGCAATTTGCTCGGCGTACTGGAGCGGCTGTGGAAGAAGCGGGGATACGAGATCACCGGCACGAACCCTTCCAAAGAGAATCCTGCCATTTTCGCCCGGACGCCGGAAGACTTCCGCATGAGTGTCATCGTGGGCGACAAGGGCCAGTTCTTCTTCAAGATCACGACGCCGTGCTTCATCGAGTCGGAGGTCAGCCCACCCAAGACCGAGGCGAATGGAACCCCCTTCGAGGGAACGGATGTTCCTTACCCATCCGTGCACTCCGACTTCTGGTCCGCGACGACACCGATCCCGTCCACGTCTCCAGCACTCTGACAGAGAGCGACGGCCCCCAGCTCCGGCGGACTGCGTCCTCAAATACCCGGCCCCGGAGGAGCGTGGCGAGGATCACCGTAGCCCTGCCCCGGCTGCGGCGGGCCATAGGCGGGCGGATACGCAGGTGGCTGCTGATGCGGGTACGGCGCATAGGCCGGAGCGGGCGCCACCGCGACCGCTGCGGCACGGCGCCGGGACCGGACCACGGGAACGGCGATCGCGCCCCCGAGCAGAGCGGCGGCCCCGACCCCGAGTCCAATCCAGAGTCCGGTGTTACCGCCACCATCGGAGGGGGCAGCCGACGCGGGCTGCTCGGTGTCCTCCTTGTCCTCCTTGGCGCTGCCGGACGTCGCGGACGCCTCAGGAGACGGCGACTCGGAAGGCTCCGCCGCCGCGAGATCGGGCAGCGGATACTCGTCGGCCGGACCGGGGTCACCGGGGGTCTTGAGGGCTATTCGAGGGCGAACGACTCCGTAACCCCCGAAGTCGGTTCGCACGTCACCACTCTTCGCCTTTCCGGCTGTATTCAGCATGACGCGAAGGACCTGGTTATTCGTCCATTCCGGGTACTTGGACCAGATCAGCGCGGCGGAAGCGGAGGCGAGGGCGGTCGCGTCACTGGTTCCGTGGCTGTTGCAGAGCTCTGATCCACCAGCGCAAGCTGAGAACATGTCCTCGCCCGGAGCCGCAAGGTCCACCTGTGGTCCATGCTGAGACTCCTCGGTCCTCCTGATATCCCTGCCAACGGCTGCCACACCCACCACACCCGGGGTTGCCGCTGGGTAGATGACAAGATTTCCGTCTTCAGCACTATTCCCGACGGCCGCGAAAACGAGCGATCCCTTACCAAGGGCATACTTCACGGCGCTAGTTACGTTCTCCCCGGTCACCGTTGAACCTTGTGACAGGTTGATTACCTTTGCACCTTCGTCCGCCGCGTACCGAATTGCCGTACTCAGAGCACCTGTCCACAGCCCGACATTGACCGACAGCTTCGTCCCCTCGTCCTTTCTGGGGAGCCTGACGGGGAGAATCTTCGCGCCAGGAGCAAGGCCAAAGGCACCCTTGCCGCCTGCGCGTTTCCCGGTTCCTGCGATCAACGAGGCCATTGATGTGCCGTGCCCCACCGGGTCCGAAGTCTCGTCCCCCGACTGATCCGTGGCAAGATCGATTCCGGGCAGGACCTGCCCTTCGAGATCCGGCAGGCTCTTGTCGACGCCACTGTCGAGCACGGCCACGGTGACGCCCTTACCCGTGCTCGTACGCCACATCTCGTCGGCCTTCATCGCATCGAGATGCCACTGCCGCTCACGAATGGTCTCCGCATGAGACGGAGTTGCGGCTATGCCCACCAACAGCATCCCCAGAGTGGCGGACAACACCCGAGCATTCCTCACCGCTGAGCGGCTGCTGATGAACATCTGAATCCTCTTGCCGAGATGTGGGGGTTAGTCGATGACCGGCGGCACAATGCGCCGACGGCCCTGCTGCCAGGTATCTTCGTCCTCGACCAGATAGTCCGGACGCTCGGCATCCTCACGGTCCCGCCGAGGCGCGGCACTCCGGGCACCGGGCCCCATGGCGCCCGTACGCCCCGACTGCCCGTTACGGACCAGCCCGGAGCCACCCGGGGTGAAGGGTCTCCCCTGCTGGCCCTGCCTTCCCCCGACGACACCACCGGTCTCCGACGCAAGCCGTCGGCCCGGGGCCATGCCGCCCTGGCCGCTGCCTGCCCCCGCTCCCCCGCCATGGGGCATTCCCCCGGGCACGCGCCCCGCTTCTCCCCCGATGACCGTGCCACGAGGGATTCCGCCGGTCGGACGGCCGGGGTTCTGGGGTACGGGTCTGCCCCCCGAGATGCCGTTCTGCTGCGGCAGCCGCCCTCCGGCCGTACCGCCGGAAGGAGACTGGCCGGGCAGCAACGGACCACGCGGTCCGGCAACACTCCGTCCACCGGGCACACCGGGACCGGACACTGCGGGCTTCCCGCCGAACGCGGGCGGCACCAGACCGACCGGAAGCGACGTCAGCCCCTCGGACCTGCCTACCGGCGGAGTCCCACCGGGGGGCACGGAAGGCAAGTTGGGCGTCTGCGGCAACGTGGCCACACTGTCGATCCCCATGTCGACCGGCCGGTCCGGCACGCCGACAGGGGGCAGGGTCGCTCTTCCGGCCGGTGCCGGTGAAACGGAACCGGCATGGGACGAGACGGAGTTGGAGGCCGACGACGAAGGCACGTACGAAGCCGACGACGAGGAACCGCCTCCGCCGACGGCGTACGAAGAGTCATCGCCGAGCCTGTTGGAACCGCTCAAGTTCTGGGCACTTGGATCCGGCATGAACTGCGCAGGCGGTGCCGGGAACGACGGCGGCGCCTGGGACGAGATCTGCTCGGCCGAGTAGACGTACGTCTGCGCCAGCTTCCTCAGTTGCTGCGCCGCTTCCTGACGACGGGACTCCATCCCGTCCTGGGCGCCCCGCAGATCTGCGAGAACATCCGAAATGTCCCCCGCGCCGGCGTCGTGCCGGGCCGCCTGCACGACGACCTGCGAGTCCTCGGCCTTCTTCTCCAGCGCCGGCGACCTCGGCGGGACGGCCGACTTCGCCTGGCTGATGGCGGTGGCGACCTCCTCCAGCCAGGACGACGCGTGCTGGCTGTACGCGCCGAGATCCAGCGTGGCTATGGCCGCCTGGTGCCCCCAGTCGCGGAACGCGTTACCGCCCTCGCCGTCCCATTCCAGCCGTGCCACGACGGACTTGAGCCCCATGCCGATCCGGTTGACGGTGCTCGCGGCGTCGGCCAGCTTCCGTGCCAGCTCCGACGCGGATTCGCTGGTCGCGCCGTCGAGCATGTCGAGCAGCTCTTGGTGTGTCTTCGACTCGAAATCGGTCTGCTCAAGCGCCGGCGCCTTGCGCCCCGCCTTCTCCCCGTCAGCAGCCACGTCCCGCCCCCACTCCCCCTGCTCTCCAGGTCATCAGATGTCGAACTCCTCGGCTCCAGGCTTCGCCTGGCCGCCCGCGCCGCCTGTCCCCTGCGGTGCCCCGCTCTGCTGCGCCCGGTCGCCGTCGCCGTACTCCGTGCCGGCTTCCTTGGCGAGGAGCTGCATCCTGGACCGGATGTCCTCGTTCATCCCGTCGTATCCATTGCGGGACGCCTGGAGTCCGACCGACAGGCCCTCGATCTGCAGGGCCAGCATCCGGGACAGCTCCTCCAGCTGGTCGTGGACGACCATGTACGTGCCGTACAGGAACGCGCTCTCCCGGAGGGCGGGTGTGCCCAGGTGGCTCTGGACCATCCGTTCGCCCGCGACCCTCCGCTCCGCGGCTTCCGACTCGTCGAGCCTGGTGAGCAGTTCGTCGACCTCGTTCTTGAACTTGGTCAACTCGCCCGATTCGACACCAACGTCCGGTTTCGCGGCAGGGGTGGGCAGCGTCGGATACACCGGCCGTCCCGTCCCGTCGTCCTGCGCCATCGACGCGCCTCCCCGTTGTCCCCCGTTGCACACTCAGCTACGGAAACCACTCTAACCAGCGCGTCTGACACCGCACACGTCAGCCCTTTCGTCTGCAACGCAGATCACGCCACGACGAGTTGGAGGTGGGGGACCAGTTGGGGGGACCAAAAGGGGACCGGTGGGGGGGCAGCCGGTAGGGGCCTGCCCACCCCGCCCCCCTACGCCCCCGGCGCCGCCGCCACCGCCGCCTGGGGGCGGATCGGGAGGCGGCTGATCGGGCGGCCCGTCGCGGCGCGTACCGCTGCCGCCACCGCTGCCGGGGAGGTGACCACCGGGGCCGCGCTGGCCGGTTTGGCGCCGAAGGGGGCCACCACGTCGCGTTCCTCGACCAGGCGGACGATGCGGATGTCCGGGGCGTCGAGGGAGGTCGGGAGGGCGTATCCGGTGAGGTCGGGGCGGCGGATCAGGCCTCGGGTCGTGCGGAGGTTCTCCGTCAGGGCGGTGCCGATGCCCTGGGTGATGCCCGCCTCGATACGCGTGGCGAGTTGCGCCGGGTTGAGGATGCGGCCGACGTCCTGTGCCAGGGCCATCTCCACGACCCGGATCGAGCCGAGTTCGATGTCGACGTCCACCACCGCGCGGATCGCGCAGAAGGCCATGCCCACGAAGGCGTCGCCCTGGCCCGCGTCGTCGAGGGGTTCGGTGGGGTGGGGGCGGCACTGGGCCGTGGCCCAGAGTTCCTTGCCGTCCATCGCCTCGGTGACGGTCGTGGAGAGCACGCCGTCGTACGAGGTGATCTTGCCGTCGGTGATCTGGAGCAGTTCGGTGGACATGCCGAACTTGTGGGCCAGCGGCTGGAGGAGCTGCGTACGGACCATCTTGGCGGCCCGTTCGACCGCCCCGCCCGAGACCCAGGTGTGCCGGCCGTGGGCGGCCGGGCCCGCCGGGGGCTGGTCCGTGTCGACGGGGGCGACGTGGACCTCCTCGATGCCCAGGGTCTCCTGGACGATCTGCCGGGCGAGCGTGGTGAAGCCCTGGCCGGTCTCGACGGCGGCGCAGATGACCGTGGCGATGCCGTCGTGGACCTTCACGGTCGCCGTGGAGACCTCGTCCGCGCCCTCCGCGCCGAGCATGTGGACCATGCCCAGCGCGTAGCCGACGCCGCGCCGTACCGCGCCCGGCTCGCCCGCGCCCTCGGGGCCGCCGGGGAGCAGCCAGGCGGCTTCCGGGGTGTCCTTGGGGAGCGGGGGCAGCGGGTAGTCCCGTACGGCGGTGAGCAGTTCGGCCACCGGGGCCGGGCAGGTGACCGTCTGGCCGGTGGGGAGGATGTCGCCGGTGGCGAGGACGTTGCGCAGGCGCAGCTCGGCCGGTTCGAGGCCGAGTTTGGCCGCGAGCTTGTCCATCTGCCCCTCGTACGCGGCGCAGACCTGCATGGCGCCCTCGCCGCGGACATGGCCGGAGGGCGGGTTGTTGGTGCGTACGGCCCAGCCTTCGATGAAGGCGTGCGGGACGACGTACGGGCCGCAGGCGAAGGCGACGGCCGCCGCGAGGGATTCGGACGAGGCGTCGGCGTACGCGCCCGCGTCCAGCAGGATCTGGGCCTCGACCTTGACGAGGCGGCCCTCGGCGTCCGCGTGGTGGCGGTAGCGGAGCAGCGTGGGGTGGCGGTGGGCGTGGCCGAGGAAGGACTCCTCGCGGGTGGCGGCGAGTTTGACGGGGCAGCCGGTGCGCAGCGCGAGGAGTCCCAGCGGGATCTGGAAGCCGGGGTCCTCGCGGTCGCCGGTGGCGCCGGGCACGCCGGTGACGACGACCTTGACCTGTTCGGGGTCGAGGCCGAAGCAGGCGGCGGCCAGATCGCGGTCGGTGTGCGGGTCGGTGGAGGCGGTGTAGATCTCGACGCCGCCGTCCGGTCTCGGTACGGCGAGCCCGGCCTCGGCGCCGATGGGGGCCGGGTCCTGGCGGCCGATGCGGTACAGGCCCTCGACGATGATCTCGCCGGCGATGTCGGGGTCGCCGTAGCGCAGCGGGATGTGGCGGATGAGGTTGCCGTCGGGGTGCAGCGGCTCAGCGGCGAACGCCTTCTCGGGGTCGGTGACCGGGTCGAGGACTTCGTACTCGACGGCGATGGCCGCGGCGGCGAGCCGGGCCGTGTCGGGGTGGTCGGCGGCGACGGCGGCGATGGCCTCGCCGTGGTGGCGTACGACGTCGGCGGCGAAGACGGGGCGGTCGACGACGCTCCTGCCGTACGCGGAGTCGCCGGGGACGTCGGTGTGGGTGATGACGGCCCGTACGCCGGGCATGTCGGCGGCGGCGGCCGTGTCGACGGAGACGATGCGGGCGTGCGGGTGCGGTGAGCGCAGGATGGCCGCCCACAGCAGGCCCTCGGCCCACAGGTCGGCGGCGTACGGGAAGGTGCCCTCGGTCTTCGCTCGCGCGTCGGCGGGCGCGAGCGAGGCTCCGAGGCCGTGCGCGGGCGGCTCCTGGTGGGGACCGTCGAGCGTGGTCCCGGTGGCCGCGTCGTTGCTCACGCCATGCCTCCGTCGGGCGAGTGCGGGTGCGGGTGCGGGTTCAGGTGCGGGTCACCGGCGGCGCCGGTGCCCGGGGGTGTCTGGTGCGGTACGCGCGCTTCCTCGGAGGCCGCGGCGGCGGCCTCGGCGCTCGCCTGGCGTTCGGCGACGACCTCGCCGACCGCGTCGAGCACGCCGCGGTAGCCGGAGCAGCGGCAGAGGTTGCCGCAGAGGGCCTGGCGGGTCTCCAGCTCCGTGGGGGCGTGGTTGCCCTCCAGGAGGTCGTGGACGGTCATGGCCATGCCGGGGATGCAGAAGCCGCACTGCACGGCCCCGCAAGCGGCCAAGGCCCGCTGGACGTCGGAGGGTTCGCCGTCGACGGCCAGGCCCTCGACCGTACGGACCTCGGATCCGGCGGCGGTCGCGGCGGGGACGAGGCAGGAGGCGACGAGCCGGCCGTCGACCTGGACGTTGCAGGCGCCGCACTCGCCCTGGGAGCAGCCGTCCTTGGCGCCCGCGAGGCCGAGGCGTTCGCGCAGCACGTACAGCAGCGACTCGCCGATCCACGCGTCGGTGACGGGGCGGTCGGCGCCGTTGACGCGCAGGACGTAGGAGCCCGCGGGGTGTTCGGCGCTGTCGTTGCTGTGGGTGAGCGGCGCGAAGTCGGGGTCCGGCTCGGGGACCGCCGCGGCCAGGGGTTCCGGCTCGGGCAGGGCTTCCGGGACGGGCTCGGGGGCCGGCGGGGGCGCCTGGGCGGTCTCCGGGGCCGGTTCGGGTACGGAGACGTCCTCAGCGGGCTCCGGCGCCCAGGGCGCGGCGGCGCCGCCGGGCAGGGTCGCGGGCGGGGCCTCGCCGGACCACTGGGAGGCCAGGACCGACGTGCTGAACTCGCCGGACTCGTCCGGAAGATCGCCCCCGGCGACCGGGATGGTCCACTGGCCGGTGGGTGCGGAGGGGGCGGCTCCGTCCGCGGGCGCGTCGGCGGGGGGCGCGCCCGCCTCCTGGACGACCTCGCTGAAGTTCCAGTGGCTCGTGCCCTGCGGTTCGTAGCCGCCGGGGCCGTAGCCGCCGTGGCCGCCGTGGCCGTACCCGCCCTGTCCGTAGTCGCCGCCCTGGCCGTACGCGGTGTCCTGCGCCCCTGCCACGGGCTGGGCGGCCCAGCCGCCGGGCGCGGAGGGATCGGGCCGCGACGGGTCGCCGGGGGCCTGTGGCTCGATGCTGGGCGGTACGTAGCCGTGTCCCGGCGCGGCGAGGGGCGCGTCCAGGGTGTCCTCGGGCGGCAGTTGCACGAAGGCGGTCGCCTCGGCGTCGTAATCGCCGCCCTGCGGGACCGGCTGCCAGCCGCCCTGGCCGGCGGCGTCCTGGCCGTGGCCGGAGCCGGAATGGTCGTTGGTGGTCACGACAGCGCCCTCCCCAGTGCTCGTCGGGCCAGCGCGGCGACGGTGCGCCGCAGGTGCAGTACGGCGGCGGACGGCGCGGGCGCCTCTCCGCCGTCGGCGGGCGGCGGCGGGTCCGGGATGCACGCGGCGGCGACGTACTCGCCGAAGGCCGCGAGCGCCTCCTGCGCGAGCCCGCGCGCCCCGTCCCAGTCGATCAGCGAGGCGATCCAGCGCTCCGCGTCGAGCGGGCGCAGCGGCATCGGGGCGATCGCGCCGACGGCGCAGCGCACGCCGCGCCGGGCCGGGTCGAGGACGACGGCGACGGAGGCGGTGGCGCGTCCCGGGCCGGTCCGTCCCGTGGCCTTGAGGAAGACCTGGGGGGCGTGCAGCAGCGGTACGCGGACGAAGCCGATGAGTTCGGCCGGGGCGAGCATCTCGCGGCCCGCGAGGAGGTGGGAGACGGGGATCTCGCGGCGGACGCCGCCGGGTCCCGCGACCACCAGGTCGGCTTCGAGGGCGGCGAGGACGGGCAGCGCGTCGCCGGTCGGCGCGGCGGTGGCGATGTTCCCGCCGAGCGTGCCTGCGTTACGGATCTGGGGCGGCCCGGCGGCGCGCGCGGACGCGGCGAGCGCGGGGATCAGGGCCGCGAAGTCGGGCCTGCCCATGCGCGCGTGTGTGAGACCGGCGCCGAGCAGGGCGTGGCCGTCCTGGTAGTGCCAGCCGCGCAGTTCGCTGATCCGCCCGAGGCCGACCAGGCCGGCGGGCCGCAACTGGCCCTTGTTGACGGCCGCCATCAGGTCGGTGCCACCTGCGACGGGCACGGCGGCAGGCATCTCGGTGAGCGCCGCCACGGCCTCGTCGAGCGAGGCCGGCAGCGTCACGAACTGCGCCGTCTGCGGTGCGTGCGTGGTCAACCCCACTGCCCCTTTCCGGTGTCCCGGTGTCCCGCCTGTGTTGCCGTACCGTACGTGCTCACAGCCCGGACGTGGCAACTCTGGCACATCTTCCGGGCCGGGCGACGCGAGGGTCCACGAAGGACGCATCCGTCCCCGACCAGGGGGAAGGTCCGCTTTCACCCCGCATCACCGGCATGTACCGAATGCCACTCTTCGGCGGTCGTTGTATGACTTATCCGTCCGGTGGGGCGCGCCTTCTGTGGCTCAGATCCGGGGCGGCGGCCCCTCGATCGGGCGTCCCGGCACGCCGGGGCGGCGCTGCCAGGGCAGGGGGCCGCCGGGCGGCCGGTAGGCGACCCCGAGGGCGTCGAGGCGCCGGTAGTGCTCCGCCATGCGCTGCTCGAAGTCGGCGAAATCACGTTCGCCGGGGGCGGGCAGCGCCGACCAGGCAACCTCGGCGAAGGCGGCCAGGCGCGGGAAGGCCTGGTAGTCGACGCGGGAACGGTCCTGCATCACCTCGGTCCAGACATTGGCCTGGGCGCCGAGGACATGGGCGGCCTCCTCCTCGGTGAGCTCCGGGGGCACGGGCTCGAAGCGGTAGACGTCCTCCAGGGTGCGGACGTATCCGATGGGCATCGGCTCGTCGTCGCCGGGCGCCTGACGGTAGTCCAGGTACACGTGCTGCGCCGGGCACATGACGACGTCGTGCCCGGCGCGCGCGGCGGCGATCCCGCCCGCGTAGCCGCGCCAGGACGAGACGGCGGCGCCCGGCGTGAGGCCGCCCGCCCCGGCCGCACCCGACCCGGCCCCGTCCGCGCCGTCTCCGTCCGCTCCGTCCCCGCCCGCTCCGTCCCCGCCCTCGTCGTCGGCGGGGCCCGACAGGCTGCCGCCCTCCAGGATCTCGTCCCAGCCGATCAGGCGCCGCCCGCGCGCGGCGAGCCAGCGGTCGAAGTGGCGGATGAACCAGGACTGCAGCTCGTCCTCGCCCGCCAGGCCGAGTTCGCCGATCCTCGCCTGCGCCGCCGGGGACGCCTTCCACTGGTCCTTGGGGCACTCGTCGCCGCCGATGTGAATGAACGGCGAGGTGACGGCGGGGAAAAGAGCGAGTATCTCGGTGAAGACGTCTTCGTAGAACCGGAGGGTGGTGTCGGTGGGGGCGAGTACGTTGTCATTGACGCCCCAGGTGTCCCAGACGGTGAGGGAGGTCGTGTCGATGACATCGGTGTTGCCGAGTTCCGGGTACGCGGCGATGGCGGCCTGCGAATGGCCGGGGATCTCGATCTCGGGGACGACGGTGATATGCCGCGCGGCGGCGTACGCGACGATCTCGCGAATGTCGTCCTGCGTGTAATAGCCGCCGTGCGGTTTCTCCTCCCACATTTCCGAGGCACGGTGCCCCCATTTCGTGCGCGCCCGCCACGCCCCGACCTCGGTCAGCCGCGGGTGGCTCCTGATCTCGACGCGCCAGCCCTGGTCGTCGGTGAGGTGGAAGTGGAAGACGTTCAGCTTGTGGGCGGCGAGCAGATCCAGCCACCGCAGGATGTCGTCCTTGGGGGTGAAGTGCCGTGCCACGTCGAGCATCAGCCCCCGCCACGCGAAGCGGGGCGCGTCCTCGATGACCGTCACCGGTACGGACCAGTGGGACCCCAGGGGCGCCGCGCGGAAGGCGTCGGGGCCGAGGAGCTGACGGAGCGTCTGGGCGGCCCAGAAGACCCCGGCGGCGCTGCCGCCGTCGAGCCGGACGCCGTCGGCGCCGACGGTGAGCCGGTATCCCTCGGGGCCCAGGTCGCGCGCGAGGTCCGCGCTGATCCCGAGCACGATCAGGTTGTCGCCGGAGCCGGAGCCGGAGCCGCCGCCCGTCCCGGCGTCGGGGAGCGGCAGCCCGGTGGCGGCGCCCACGGTGGTACGGAGCCAGCGCGCGACGCCCGCCGTGCCGGGTCCCGCCTCGACGGCGGTCTCCTCGTCCAGCGGGAAGGCGCCGGCGGCCCTCGGTCCGGGCCAGGACCGCAGCGGGTCGGGGATCAGATCCATGAAGTCGCTCCTCCGCGCCGGATGGCGATCGCGAGTTCCGGGGACACACGCCCCGGGACGGCTTGCCTACCCGGGAACGGCGGCTCCCAGACCGCAGGGGCCCCGTACACCCGCTCCCGTCACCGGCGCACACGGGTTCACGCCACCCGCCCCCGCCGGGTCCGGGAGCGGTGCGTACCGCCCGCGACCGAACGGAACCGGCCACCGTCCGGGAGCGCCCCGCCCCCGGAAACCCCGGCGCGGCGGCCCGTGAACGCGTACGGCCCCCGGGGCACGCCGTGCGCGTGCTCCGGGGGCCGTCAGGACGGAAGGCGCCGCTACTTCTTGCCGCTGTCCTTGCCGCTCTTCCCCTTGTCCTTGTCCCCGCCGGGGCCCATGGACTCGTAGATCTCCTTGCACATGGGACAGACCGGGTACTTCTTGGGGTCGCGCCCCGGTACCCAGACCTTCCCGCACAACGCGACCACGGGAGTGCCGTCGAGCGCACTCGCCATGATCTTGTCCTTCTGGACATAGTGGGCGAAGCGCTCGTGGTCGCCGTCGCCGTGCGACACCTGGGGTGTCGGCTCCACGAGGGTGCTTGTACCTGCCCCGCGATCGGGCTCAAGAGTGCTCATGAGAACCAAGGGTACCCACGCCGGGGGCATCACGGAGTAGCCGGGTCCATGCACTCCGCAGCCGAACGGCACGGAACACGCCGACACGCCAGGCACGACGCACCGAACGGCGAGTTCCGGCCATCACCCCCGACGGGGCGACGGGGCGCCCCTCAGTTGAGCGACGGGTCGTCCGGGTACGTCGCGACCATCGCCAGTTCGCTGCGCTGTCTGCGCAGCACCGCGCGCCACAGGCTCTCCGGGCGCGGCGAGGACACGTCGCCCGGCTCGGACTCGACCACGTACCACGCGCCTTCGCGCAGCTCGCCCTCCAGCTGGCCGGGGCCCCAGCCCGCGTACCCGGCGAAGATCCGCAGCGAGCCGAGCGCCCGCGCCAGCAGCTCCGGCGGGGTCTCCAGGTCGACGAGGCCGATCGCCCCGTACACCCTGCGCCACCCCAACGGCCCCTCGTCGCCCGGGATCACGGCGAGCCCGAGCGCCGAGTCCAGCGAGACGGGGCCGCCCTGGAAGACCACGCCCGGCTCGCCCGCCAGCTCGCCCCAGGGCTCCAGGATGTCCCCGACGCCCACGGGCGTGGGCCTGTTGAGGACGACGCCGAGCGAGCCCTCGTCGTCGTGATCGAGCAGCAGGACGACCGCGCGGTCGAAGTTCGGGTCCGCCAGGGAGGGTGTCGCGACAAGCAGCCGCCCTGTGAGCGAGGACACCTCGGTCATGCGAGACATGATCCCGCATATTCGCCGTCCGCGGGGCGTGCCCGGCAGAGTGGCCCCGCGCGCAGCTCAGGGCGCACGGCGGCAACGGGAGCGCACGGCCGGACGGGAGCCGGGGCGGTGACCCTGCGCGAGGGACGTTCCACCGTACGTATCAAGGGTGTTCCCGTACGTGTCCATTACGTATCCGACGCCGCCCGGGCCTTACGGCACAGGGGGTGGGGACCCGTACCCTTTTCCTTGGCCACCCGCCCGCCCACTCCGGAACGCGAGATTCATGACCGGCACTGACGATGTAATGCTTGTCCACGGCGGCACCCCGCTGGAGGGTGAGATCCGGGTCCGCGGCGCGAAGAACCTGGTGCCGAAGGCCATGGTCGCCGCGCTTCTCGGCAGCGGCCCGAGCCGGCTGCGCAATGTGCCCGACATCCGCGACGTGCGGGTGGTGCGGGGGCTGCTGCAGCTCCACGGCGTGACCGTCCGCCCCGGCGACGAACCGGGCGAGCTGGTCCTCGACCCGACGCATGTCGAGAGCGCCAATGTCGCGGACATCGACGCGCACGCCGGTTCCTCCCGTATCCCGATCCTCTTCTGCGGACCGCTGCTGCACCGGCTCGGCCACGCGTTCATCCCGGGTCTCGGCGGCTGCGACATCGGCGGCCGGCCGATCGACTTCCACTTCGACGTGCTGCGCCAGTTCGGCGCGACCATCGAGAAGCGGGCCGACGGGCAGTACCTGGAGGCGCCGCAGCGGCTGCGCGGCACGAAGATCCGGCTGCCGTACCCGTCGGTCGGCTCGACGGAGCAGGTGCTGCTGACGGCCGTGCTGGCCGAGGGCGTCACGGAGCTGTCGAACGCCGCGGTGGAGCCGGAGATCGAGGACCTGATCTGCGTGCTCCAGAAGATGGGCGCGATCATCTCGATGGACACCGACCGGACGATCCGGATCACCGGTGTCGACCGGCTCGACGGCTACACGCACCGGGCGCTGCCGGACCGTCTGGAGGCCGCGTCCTGGGCTTCGGCGGCGCTGGCCACCGAGGGCAACATCTACGTACGCGGCGCGCAGCAGCGGTCGATGATGACGTTCCTCAACACCTACCGCAAGGTGGGCGGCGCGTTCGAGATCGACGACGAGGGCATCCGCTTCTGGCACCCGGGCGGCTCGCTCAACGCGATCGCGCTGGAGACGGACGTGCACCCCGGTTTCCAGACCGACTGGCAGCAGCCGCTGGTGGTTGCGCTGACGCAGGCGTCGGGGCTCTCCATCGTCCACGAGACGGTGTACGAGTCGCGGCTCGGGTTCACCTCGGCGCTCAACCAGATGGGCGCGCACATCCAGCTCTACCGGGAGTGCCTGGGCGGCTCGGACTGCCGCTTCGGGCAGCGCAACTTCCTGCACTCCGCGGTCGTCTCGGGGCCCACGCGGCTCCAGGGCTCCGATCTGGTCATCCCCGACCTGCGGGGCGGCTTCTCGTATCTCATCGCGGCGCTGGCGGCGCAGGGCACGTCGCGGGTGCACGGGATCGATCTGATCAACCGCGGCTACGAGAACTTCATGGAGAAGCTGGTCGAGCTGGGCGCGAAGGTGGAACTGCCGGGCGGCGCGCTCGTCTGACCGCTCCGTCGCGCACCGCTGTGGCCCCGGTCCCCCGGACCGGGGCCACCGGCGTGTGAGGCACCGCCTGCGGCCGTCTGACGGGGCGGCAGAGGGCGGCCGACCGCGGGCCCGGCGACGGCCGTCCGGGCGGCGGACGGAGGCGGCAAACAGCGGAGGCGGCTCCCTGGTCGGGGAGCCGCCTCCGTGCGTAGCCTCCGAGGGGTGCCGTCAGGCTGTCCCCACGAAAGGCCCTGGCGCTTACTTGCCCTTGGCGGCTTCCTTGAGCTTGGAGCCCGCGGAGACCTTCACGCTGTAGCCGGCCGGGATCTGGATCGGGTCGCCGGTCTGCGGGTTACGAGCGGTGCGAGCGGCACGGTGGGTGCGCTCGAAGGTCAGGAAGCCGGGGATGGTGACCTTCTCGTCGCCCTTGGCGACGACCTCGCCGACGGTCTCGGCGAGAGCGGCCAGCACAGCGTCGGCGTCCTTGCGGGTCACCTCGGCGCGGTCGGCCAGGGCGGCCACCAGCTCACTGCGGTTCATGTTTGTACTCCCGTGTTCTTCTTGCCTGTGAGGCGTGAGATCGAAGCCGATGCTGCCAGGGCCCTCGGACAGTCCCCGGACCCGGGTCTGCTGACAGACCCTCGCGCCCGAATACGCATCCTGCCCCCACCAGCGGCGGGAAAGCCAATCCGGCACCCTCTGGAGCCGGACGAAGAGCGCCACTGCCTCGTCGTCGTGACGTTCCGTCGACTCTGTGGAGACTCCTTGGAGCCTCGGGGCCCCACGAGGGAATCCTGGGGCCCCGTGAGCCCCGCCTGGAGCCCGTCGGAGGCCCTGAAACCTCCCCGGAGCTGCGGGGCTCATGGTCCGTCACCCTAAAGGGGCCCGCGTGGCCCGGCGAATCGCGACGCGCCGGGCACCGGGCGGACGTGAGATGTACCGCAGTGGCCGCTACCGTGACCGGCCCGGGGTGGGCATGGTCACACCGACGGGGCCGCGCCGGCCTCGGCGGTCTTGGCCGCCGCGTCCCGCACCGCGCCCGCGACCGCGCCCGCCACCTTGTCGTTGAAGACGGACGGCACGATGTAGTTCGGGTTGAGCTCGTCCTCGGTGACGACGTTCGCGAGGGCGGTCGCCGCGGCGAGCATCATCTCCGTGTTGACCGTACGGGACTGGGCGTCCAGGAGGCCGCGGAAGACACCCGGGAAGACCAGCACGTTGTTGATCTGGTTGGGGAAGTCGGAGCGGCCCGTGGCCACCACGGCGGCGGTCTCGCGGGCGATCGCCGGGTCGACCTCGGGGTCCGGGTTGGCCAGCGCGAAGACGACCGCGCCGTCCGCCATCGCGGCGACGTCCGCGCCGTCGAGGACGTTGGGGGCGGAGACGCCGATGAAGACGTCCGCGCCGGCCACGGCCTCCTTGAGGGTGCCCGTGATGGCTTCCGGGTTGGTGTTGTCCGCGATCCAGCGCAGCGCCGACTCGGGGGCGGCCTCCACCAGGTCGGCGCGGCCCGCGTGCACCACACCGTGGATGTCGGCGACGACGGCGTGCTTGACGCCCGCCGCGATGAGCAGCTTGAGGATGGCCGTGCCGGCCGCGCCCGCGCCGGACATGACGACCCGTACGTCGCCGATGGACTTGCCGACCACGCGCAGCGCGTTGGTCAGCGCCGCGAGGACCACGATCGCGGTGCCGTGCTGGTCGTCGTGGAAGACCGGGATGTCCAGCGCCTCGCGCAGCCGGGCCTCGATCTCGAAGCAGCGGGGCGCGGAGATGTCCTCCAGGTTGATGCCCGCGAAGCCGGGGGCGATCGCCTTGACGATCGAGACGATCTCGTCGGTGTCCTGGGTGTCGAGGCAGATCGGCCAGGCGTCGATGTCGGCGAAGCGCTTGAAGAGGGCCGCCTTGCCCTCCATCACCGGCATGGCGGCCATCGGGCCGATGTTGCCGAGGCCGAGCACCGCGGAGCCGTCCGTCACGACCGCGACGGTGTTGCGCTTGATGGTGAGCCTGCGGGCGTCCTCGGGGTTCTCCGCGATCGCCATGCAGACCCGGGCCACGCCGGGCGTGTAGACCATCGAGAGGTCGTCACGGTTGCGGATGGGGTGTTTCGACGCCATCTCGATCTTGCCGCCGAGGTGCATCAGGAACGTACGGTCCGAGACCTTGCCGAGGGTCACGCCCTCGATGCCGCGCAGCTGCTCCACGATCTGCTCGGCGTGGCCGGTGGACGTCGCGGCGATGGTGACATCGATCCGCAGCTTCTCGTGGCCGGAAGCGGTCACGTCGAGGCCGGTCACCGAGCCACCGGAGGACTCCACGGCCGTGGTGAGCTGGGAGACCGCGGTACCGCTCGCGGGCACCTCCAGCCGGACCGTCATCGAGTACGAGACGCTGGGCGCCGTTGCCATGACCGAGTTCCTCTTCTTTCCCTAGCCGCATTGCCGCGCTGCGGGAACACATGTCCCGGCGGCGCTTTCGAATGGTCGCACCTACCTGCCAGTAACAGGTAATAGCGGCGTATTCAACAAAAGCAGGTCCCCACCGTTCACCGGTGAAGACCTGCTGAAATGCGTGTGAAAGATGGCATATAAGTGTGAAAGATGACACCGACCCGCCATGCTCGCCTCGCGGCAAGTGGTCGCTCGTAGCGACGAAGGTTGGGCCCGGGGGCTTGGATCGGGCCGGTGCCAACACCAGGCTAACAAACCACCCCGGTAAGTGATTCCCTCCTCGCGAGTTGACCGGAAGTCAACGCGTGAGGAGGACCACCGTCACTCCCTGAGCAGGTCCGGGATCCCCTCCGCGTCCGGCTCGTCGCGGGCCGCCGAGACCACCGTGAGCTGCTGTGTCGCCCTGGTCAGCGCCACGTACAGGACCCGCAGGCCGGCCGGCGATTCGTCGGCGATCTCGGCCGGGGAGACCACGACCGTCGCGTCGTACTCCAGCCCCTTGGCCTCCAGGCTGCCCAGCGCGACCACCCGGTCGCCGAGCCCGGCCAGCCAGCGCGCCGCCTGCTCGCGCCGGTGCATCGCGACGACGACGCCCACCGTGCCGTCGACCCGGTCCAGCAGCGCCCGCGCCTCGGCCCGTACGGCGCGGGACAGGTCCCCGTCCGAGACGACCGCGAAGCGCGGCCGTACGCCCGTGGAGCGCACCGCGCGGGGCGCTTCCATCCCGGGCATGGCCAGCGCCAGCACCTTCGCGGCCAGCTCGGCGATCTCGGCCGGGTTGCGGTAGTTGACCGTGAGGGTGAAGCGGCGGCGCGGGCGGGTGCCGAGCGCCTCGTCCCTGGCCTCCGCCGCCTCGTCCGGGTCCGACCAGGACGACTGCGCGGCGTCCCCGACGACCGTCCAGGTGGCGTGCCGGCCGCGGCGGCCGACCATCCGCCACTGCATGGGCGTGAGGTCCTGCGCCTCGTCGACGATGACGTGCGCGTACTCCGTACGTTCCGCCGCCAGCCGTTCGGCGCGCTCCCGCTGCGACTCCTCACGCTGCGGCATCAGCTCCTCCAGACCGGTGAGCTGGTCCAGCGGGTCGAGATCGCGGCGCCTGCGCTTGCGGGGCGGCGCGCCGAGCAGGGTCTCCAGCTCGTCCAGGAGGGCCACGTCGTGCACGGAGAGCGGGCCCGTGCCGTCCGGGCCGAGCCGCTTGAGGGAGCGGGCCAGGCGCCGGGTCTCGCCCGGGTTGAGGATCCGGCGGGACCAGCGGCCGAGGCGGCGCTCGTCGGCCATCGCGGTCAGCACCCCGCGCGGGGTCAGCTCGGGCCACCAGGCGTCGAGAAACGCGGTGAAGGAGTCCTCGGAGGTGATGTCCTCGTCGAAGGACGACCGCAGCTCGGCCGCCAGCTCGGGGTCGGTGTGGCGCCCCGCGGAGCCGGACCTCGACCAGAGGGCGTCCAGCAGGAGTCTTCGGGCCCGGGGTCTGAGCAGGTTGACGGGGGCGGTGCCGCCGAGCACGGAGTGCCGGATGCGCCCCAGCTCGGCCGCCTCCAGCTCCAGTCGGCGGCCGAAGGCGACGACCCGCAGCAGGTCGGTCCGTACGGCGGCGGCCGGTCCGGCATCGTCCTCGCCGTCATCGGCGTCGGGTTCGCCGAACGCGAGCTGACCCACCGCGGGCGTGGAGGTCCTCCCGGGCGCCGGGGCGGGTCCCGTACCGCTTTCCAGCGCTCCCCGGGCGGCCTTGCGCAGCACCTTCAGCATCCGCGCCGAGCCCTTGACCCGGGCCACCGCCGGTTCGTCGTACGCCGTGGCCTCCGCGCCGTCCACCAGCGAGCCGACCGCGCGGATCGCGACCTGTCCCTCCTCGCCGAGCGAGGGCAGCACGCCCTCGGTGTACGCGACGAGCAAGGGCGTCGGCGAGACGACCAGGATGCCGCCCGCGTACCGCCGCCGGTCCTGGTAGAGCAGGTAGGCGGCGCGGTGCAGCGCCACCGCCGTCTTGCCGGTGCCGGGGCCGCCGGAGACCTCCGTGACCGAGGCGGCGGGCGCCCGGATCACCAGGTCCTGCTCGGCCTGGATGGACGAGACGATGTCCCGCATGGTGTGGCTGCGGGCCTGCCCGAGGGCGGCCATCAGCGCGCCGTCCCCGATCACGGCCAGCGCGTCGCCGCCGAGGGAGGCGGTCAGCTCGGGGCGCATCAGGTCGTCCTCGACCCCGAGGACCCGGCGGCCCTTGGAGCGGATGACCCGGCGCCGTACCACCCGGCCGGGGTCGACCGGTGTGGAGCGGTAGAACGGCGCGGCGGCGGGCGCGCGCCAGTCGATGACCAGCGGCGAGTAGTCGGAGTCGAGCACCCCGATCCGGCCGATGTGCAGGGTCTCGGCGATCGCGGCCGTACGGTCGGGCCCGATCGCGTCGTCGGCCGGCTCGACCGAGGTGTACGCGCCGTCCGGGCCCTTCTGGCCGTCCTTGCCCCGGAGGAGGTCGATCCGGCCGAAGAGGAAGTCCTCGAACTCGTTGTTGAGCCGGTTGAGGTGGATCCCGGCCCGGAAGACCTGGGCGTCGCGCTCGGCAAGGGCTCCCGGCGTCCCGACCTGCCCCCGTTTGGCGGCGTCGTTCATCAGGAACTCCGCCTCGTGGATCTTCTCCTCCAGGCGGCGGTACACCTGGTCGAGATGGTGCTGTTCGACGCCGATCTCACGGGCGCGCACGGAGTCGTTCCCCGTGTCGCGTCCGGGATCGACGGCGGGTCCAGCGGATTCAACAGCGGCATCCTGCGCGGCCACCGAGGCCCCCTTCATGACGTGCGTCGGGCAGCCGTCAACCGTACGCGAAGGGGGCACGTATGTCAGGCATCGGCGTCAGGCGCCGACTTCCCACAGTTTCTTGCCGTCGTCGGTGCGGATCTCGAAGTGGTCGATCTCGCCGTCGCCCATGGAGGTGCCGCCCTGGACGTAGAGCGGCTTCCTGCCCAGTTCGTTCGGGCTGTCCGGAATGCCGTACCCCCAGTCGGGGACGGACCAGGACATCATGACCTCCTGCTCACCGGTCTTGGAGACGGCGATCAGGCTGCACTTCAGCGGACCCTTGACGTTCTTGAGCTCCAGGGTGGCCTCCGTGCCGTACGGCTTCGACTCCGTGGCGACGGTTCCGCTGACCTTGGTGGTGGGGTCCGTGGCGCCGACCTTGTTGGCCATATGGCCGAAATTCTGCGCCGTGGTCGAGCGGATGGCGAGGTCGCTGTTCTGGTCGCCACCGCCCTGGGTGGCGACCCCGACCCCGACGGGACCGCCGATGATCAGCACGGCCGCCGCCGCGACGAGATAGAACCCGCGGCGCTTGCGCTTGGCGCGTTTCGCCGCGACCTCGTCGACCAGCTTGTCGAGCAGCTGGGGACTGGGCCGTACGGAGACGGACGGTGTCGGGAGCTGGGCGAGCGGTATCTGGGGTGGCGGGGCCTGCGGATTGATCGAGGAGACGGAGGCGAGCGACCCCATCGGCCCCTGTGCGGCGAACGGGCTGGGGTTGTCCGCCAGCATCGCCAGCATCGGTTCCATCCCGGAGAACTCCTCCAGGTGGACCGCGCAGATCCGGCACTCGGCCAGGTGCGCTTCGAAGACGGAGGCGTCGACATCGTCCAGAATGCCGAGAACATACGCGCCGACGGTTTCATGCACAGTACTTTCGTCGCCCAGTCCGTACTGCTCGTGCGTGGTCATGCCGAGACCCCCCTCTCCTCCAACGCGAGCTTCATCGAACGCAGTGCGTAGAACACACGGGAACGCACGGTCCCGCTGGGTATGCCGAGCGTCTCGGCCGCCTCGTTGACCGTACGACCCTTGAAGTACGTCTCCACCAGTACTTCCCGGTGGGCCGGGGTCAAATCCTCGAGGGCATCTGAGAGCGTCATAAGCCACAACGCCTTGTCGATCTCGTCCTCCGCGGGCATGACCTCCAGCGGTGACGGATCGACTTCCTGCGGCCGGGCCTGCCGGCTGCGGTGTCCGTCGATGACGATGCGTCGGGCGACCGTCACCAGCCAAGGTCGGACAGAGCCGGTCGCACGATTGAGCTGACCGGCGTTCTTCCAGGCACGGATGAGCGTCTCTTGCACGACGTCCTCGGCTCGCTGGCGGTCACCCGCGACGAGACGCATGACGTAGGCGAGCAACGGTCCGGCATGTTCCCGGTAGAGGGCTCGCATCAACTCCTCGTCAGGTGCGGGAGTGTTGGTGCGCGGTGTCGCGCTCCGGTGTCGGGCCCGGTGAGGGCGGTCATCGGCCACGGCCGCATCCTTGCGCACCTAAACCTCCCGGTCGATACCTACGTGGCTGCTTCTCCCTCATCACTACGGACGCCCGACCTGGGGTGCTCAACCGTTCCGGAAAAACTTTCAAGATCTTTATGGGATCGCTCCCACGCCGTACGAGCGGGTTTCACGCCGGTCCGGGCCCCCTGCACGGATTCGTGCAGAAGTCGTGGAGGACATGTCTGTGACTCGCAAAGGAGGCGCGCAGAGTTGGCTTGAAATAGCGCAAGAACCTTATGGAATCGGCCGGAGAGACGCCCTTGTTCGGCCGCCCGGAGTGTGCCGTAGAGCCGTCTGTGTGGCCATTGGTGCACATGAGGCGCCGTCAGGGTCGCATATCGAGCGGGCTCATGCCCCGGTCAGGTCCGGACACCGGATGGGCTGACGCCCCGTTCGGGGCCGGAGACGGGGTGGGCTGACGCCTCGGGTCCTGTTCTAGGCGGTGGCGGCCCGGCGCCGGTGGCGGGCGACCCGTTCGCGGTTCCCGCAGACCTCGCTGGAACACCAGCGGCGCCGCCGCCCCCGCGAGGTGTCGAGGTAGACGCGGCGGCAGCGGTCGCCCTCGCACCGCCGCAGCCGGGCCCGCGCGTCCTGGTCGGTGAGGAGTTCCACCGCGTCCCTGGCCACGGCGGCGAGCAGCGCGGCGCACTCCGGCTCGGGGATCGGCGCCCGTACGAGGGCACCCGCCTCGTTCCGTACGGCCCTGATCCCCGGCGGCGCCCCGGCCGCCAGGGCGTTGACCCGTTCCAGGGCGGCGGGCGCCTGCCGGCCGTCGATCTCGGCGCGCACCAACCGCCCTATGCCGTCGCGGAGTTCGGCGAAGGCGCGGACCCAGCGGGCGTCGATGCCGACGACCGGGGTGCCGGGCGGCAGCAGTCCGGCGCCGAGCAGCCACCGGCCGAGCGCCACGGTGCCGTCGAGCCGTCCCCGGCCGCCGCCGGCGGGTTCCCCGGTGGCCACCAGGTCCAGGCAGATCCGTCCGGAGTCGAACCGCCAGCCGTACCCGCCCGTGCTCCCCACCGTGCCCGCAGTCCTGCCCGCCGCCATGGGTCCCTCACCGCCTCGGATTCACCGTGGGTGTGCCGTCCGTGGTGCCGTCCTGAGTGCCGTACTCCTCAGAGTGCCCGCAAGGCGGCGCGGCCGGAACCCCGCGGTCCGAGCCTGTGCCGGACGGCGGTGTCTCAGGGAGCGGTGTTCGGCGGGCCGTCGTGCAGGATCCGCTGGAAGAGGTGGTGGTCGCACCATGCCCCGTTTATATGGAGGTAGTGGGGCGCGGTACCGATCAGTTCGAAGCCGCACTTGCGCAGCACGCGCTGGGAGGCGGTGTTGTGGAGGAGGGTCCCCGCCTCCAGCCGGTGCAGCCCCAGATCCTCGCGGGCCCCCCGGCAGACCTCCTCGACGGTGCGCGTCGCCAGCCCGCGTCCGGTGTACTCGGCGTCCACCCAGTAGCCGAGGCTCGCGCTGCGGAAGGGGCCGAGCACGATGGTGGAGAGGGTGGCCTGGGCGACGACGCGGTCACCGTCCCTGGCGTGCCAGAGCCGGACGGACGGGTCGGCGATCCGCTTGGCCTGGGCCCGGGCGGTGTAGAAGTCGGCGGGACGTACGGGGCCCCAGGGCCGCATGTGGTCGCGGTTGCGGAGCAGCGCCTCCACGACACGCTCGGCGTCGTCCGGGGTGGCGGGGCTGACGGTGATCGGGGAGTCGTGGGCCATCTCCGTACCGTACCCAGCGGCGTCCCCGGGGCCCGCTCAGGCGTCCGCGTACTTGGAGTCGGCCGAGGGGTCCAGCGCGAGCCGGTACCCCCGCTTGACCACGGTGTGGATCAGCTTGGGGGCGCCCAGCGCGGTCCTGAGGCGGGCCATCGCGGTCTCGACGGCGTGTTCGTCGCGGCCCGCGCCGGGCAGGGCGCGCAGCAGCTCCGCGCGGGGGACCACCCAGCCGGGCCGCCGGGTCAGCGCCTTCAGCAGGGCCATGCCGGCGGGCGGCACCGGCCGCAGCTCACCGTCGACGAGGACCGCGTGGCCGCGGATCTCCACCCGGTGGCCCGCGACCGGCAGCGTACGGGCACGGCCCGGCAGCTCCGTGCAGAGCAACTGGACGAGCGGGCCGAGGCGGAAGCGCTCCGGCTGGACGGTGTCGATGCCGTGCGCCTGGAGCGGCAGCGCGGTGACCGGCCCGACGCACGCCGCCAGCACGTCGTGGT
The DNA here is from genome assembly GCF_042673865.1 of Streptomyces sp. NPDC056987. NCBI lineage: Bacteria > Bacillati > Actinomycetota > Actinomycetes > Kitasatosporales > Streptomycetaceae > Streptomyces > Streptomyces sp. NPDC056987. Next base: position 62,293 of record NZ_JBHURV010000004.1, on the reverse strand, counting down.
GGAGGGCGTCGAGGAGTTCGGGGAGCCGCCCCCGTTCCTCGGCGCGGGAGAGGAGCGAGGCGGCAGCCGGCGCGCTGGTGAAGGTGACGGCGTCCACGGAGCGGGCCACGGTCCCGTCGATCAGCCGGTCGACCGGGGCGAGGTCCTCCGGCGGCATCCAGCGGTAGACGGGGACGCCCACGACATCGGCGCCGCCCGCGCGGAGCGCCTCGACGAAGCCGGGCAGGGGTTCGCCGTGCAGCTGGAGCGCGATACGGCGCCCCTCGACACCCTCCTCCAGGAGCCGGTCCAGGACCTCGGCCATGGATTCGGAGGTGGGCGACCACGCCTCGGTGAGCCCGGCGGCCCGGATGGCGCCCTTCACCTTGGGGCCGCGGGCGAGCAGTTCGACGCCGCGCAGGCAGGAGAGGAGTTCCTCGCCGTGGCCCCACCCGTCGGCCGCGCCGATCCAGCCGCGGAAGCCGATCGCGGTCGTCGCCACGACCACGTCGGGGACGTGGGCGATCAGCTCCTTCGTCGCGGTGAGCAGCTCCGCGTCGTCGGCGAGCTGCACGATGCGCAGGGCGGGCGCGTGGACGACGGAGCCGCCGCGGCGCTGGATCAGCGCCCCGAGCTCGTCGGCGCGCCGGGCCGCGGTGACCCCGATGGTGAATCCCGCGAGCGGGCCGTGCTGCCGGTCGTCCATGCGTCTCCTCCCGTACTGCGCCGTGCTCCGCCGGGTGCCCGGCTGTCTCCGCCGGGTGCCGGCCGTCCCCGTCGTACTCCGGTGTTCTCCGCTCGCGCTCACGCCCGGCCGGACGACCGAGCCTGTCAACTGTGCGTGACAGGCCCGGTACGTCACCATTTCACCGATGTTACGTACGCCTCCGGTCTACACCTCTGCGTAGCTGAGCTGAGGCTTGGTCTCGGCCTGTACGGCGCTGACAGGCACCCTTCGAAGGTATACCGCCCAGGTGAGGGCGAAGCAGCAGGCGTAGAAGACCAGGAAGACGACGAACGCCGACGTCCCCGTCCCCGCCGTCTGGAAGGACTGCCGGAACGCGAGGTTGATGGCGAGCCCGCCGAGCGCGCCGACCGCCCCGATCAGCCCCATGGAGGCCCCGGAGAGCCGCCGCCCGTACGCGGCGGCGGCCTCGCCGGTCATGCCCCGGCCCAGCGCCTTCGCCTGGAAGATGCCGGGGATCATCTTGTACTTCGAGCCGTTGCCGAGCCCGGTGAGCAGGAACAGCGCGACGAAACCGACGAGGAACACGGTCAGCGACTCGATCACGGAGGCGAAGACCACGACACCGGTCGCGGCGGCCATCGCGGCGAAGTTCCACAGGGTGATGCGGGCGCCGCCGAACCGGTCGGCGAGCATGCCGCCGACGGGCCGGATCAGCGAGCCGAGCAGCGGTCCGATGAAGGTGATCGAAGCGGCCTGGAGCGGGGTGCGGCCGAACTGGGTCTGGAGGACGAGGCCGAACGCGAAGCTGTACCCGATGAACGAGCCGAACGTCCCGATGTAGAGGAAGGACATGATCCAGGTGTGCCGGTCGCGTACGGCTTCCCTGGCGGCGCCGGTGTCGTTCGTGACGGGCGCGAGGTTGTCCATGAACAGCGCGGCGCAGAGGGCGGCCCCGATGATCAGCGGGATATAGACGCCCAGCACGATGCGGGGGTGCGCGGCGCCCGCCGTCCCGATCACCAGCAGCCCGATGAGCTGCACGACCGGTACGCCTATGTTCCCGCCACCGGCGTTGAGGCCGAGGGCCCAGCCCTTCTTGCGCAGCGGGAAGAAGGAGTTGATGTTGGTCATGGAGGAGGCGAAGTTCCCGCCTCCGACGCCGGTGAGCGCCGAGACGACCATGAAGGTGGTGTACGAGGTCCCGGGCTCCATGACGACGAACGCGGCGACGGTCGGCAGCAGCAGCATCAGCGCGCTGAAGATCGTCCAGTTCCGTCCGCCGAAGCGCGCCACGGCGAAGGTGTAGGGGACGCGGACGATCGCGCCGACCAGGGTGGCGGTCCCGATGAGGAAGAACTTCCCGGCGGGGTCGATGCCGTACTCCGGCCCCATGAACAGCACCATCACGGACCACAGGGTCCAGATGGAGAAGCCGATGTGCTCGGAGAGCACGGAGTAGAGCAGGTTGCGCCGGGCGACCCGCTCTCCCGTCTCGCGCCAGAAGGTCTCGTCCTCCGGATCCCACTTCTCGATCCAGCGGCCCCCTTTGCGTGCTGCGACGGTGGTGATCGGGGCTGTCATCACGCCTCCACGGACGGTCTCGGTAGGTGTCCCCGACCGTAGATACGTCTCGTTTCGCCCCCGTGCCTCAAAATGACCGGCGCGCAACCTTGCTCTCACCCGGGGCGGAGGGGCGCTGTGAGCGCCGCCCCGCCCCGGGCCCCGGCGGTGTCAGGCGCCGGGGCCCTGCGTTGTCAGGCGCCGGATGTCAGGCGTCGGACTTCTGGTGGCGGACCGGGCAGCCGCCGGTCAGCTTGCCGAGGAACTCGTTCGGGTCGTAGTAGTGCTCGACCTGGACCAGCTTGAGGTCCTCCGTGACCGTCGCGACGCTCATGCCGTACATCTCGACCAGCTCACCCGTGGGCTTGAAGCCCTTGTACTCACCGTCGAAGGTGCCCCAGTGGCGCCACTTGAAGGCGATGGTGGGCGGCGGGCTCAGGACCTCCAGGACCTCCCAGAAGAAGCCCTGCGACAGCGCGTTGAGGAAGACGCTGTGCGAGGACTCGAAGCTCTCGTCACCGGCCGGGTAGAAGACACTGTCGCCGATGAGGACGTTGTAGCTGCCCTTCTCGACGAGGTCCTGCGCGTCGGACCAGGGGTTGCCGTTGAAGTTCGTGCGGAACTTCTCGGTGACCATGGAGACCCAGGTCTTGGGGTCCTTGTTGTGCGAGACCTCCATCTCGAAGACCTGGACGAGCTGCTCGACGATGTCCTCCAGGGAGCCGGGCTCGTGCCGGCTGATCCGCTGCTCCGGCATCACCGTCGCCGAGAGGTGGTAGTCCGGCACGCTCTTTCGCCAGGACTCGGGGGCGGTGGCGGCGACCACGGCGTCACGGCCCTGGAGCCAGAGGGGGGTCTCAGCGGTGGGAGTTTCGGACACGTTGGTACGTCCTCTGTAATCACGCGGCCACTGAATGTATGATGATTCAGTGAAGGTCTTGAGGATCTTCCGTGGGCAAAACGCATATTCACAAGGCGATAATCAGCCACTCGTTCGAGTGCGCGCTGCGCTGAACCGTTTCTGCTACGCCTCTCCTGCCCTCCGCCCCGCCCCCGCGCCGTTTATCGTTTCAACTCGGGGCGTCACACCACGCGTTGGAACCCGACGCGCGCCCGCACGCGGAGGAGAGCGATGGCGCGTACGACGACGAGGTCCACCGGCCACGCCGAGAGACCTCCCACCCTGGCGCAGGTCGCCCAGCGTGCGGGGGTGTCGCCGCAGACCGTCTCCAACGCGCTCAACTCACCGCACCTCCTCGCCCCGTTGACCCTGGAGCGGGTCCGCACGGCGATAGCCGAGCTGGACTACCGGCCGCACCAGGCCGCGCGCGCCCTGCGGACGCGGTCCAGCAAGCTGATCGGTTACGGGGTCCACCCCACGCCCGACGGGGTGTCGGGGCCGGTGATGGACCACTTCCTGCACGCGTTCTCCCGCTCGGCCAACGAGGCCGGATACCGCGTCCTGCTCTTCACCGCGCCCGCCGGCGCCGAGCGCGAACCCGACTGCTACGCCGAGGTGTTGCGCGAACAGCCGGTCGACGGCTTCGTCCTGACCCACACCTACCGGGGCGACCGCCGCCCCGACTGGCTGCGCCGGCGCGCCATCCCCTTCGTCGCCTTCGGCCGCCCCTGGTCGACCCGGCCCGCCGGGGACTGGGCGGACGTCGACGGCGCCCACGGCACCTCAGCCGCCGTCGACCACCTCGTCGCGCTCGGCCACCGCAGGATCGCCTTCCTCGGCTGGCCCCGGGGATCCGGCGTGGGCGACGACCGGGCCGGGGGCTGGCGGACGGCGATGCGCCGCCACGGGCTCTCCGCGCGCGGCCTGCGGGCGTACGCGGTGAACGACGTCGACGCCGCACGGGACGCCGTGGCCCCGCTCCTCGCCGGCGGTACGACCGCGGTGGTGGCGGTCAGCGACACCCTCGCCCTCGGCTGCTACCGCGCGCTGCTGGACAGCGGCCGTACACCGGGACGGGACGTCGCCGTGGTCGGCTTCGACGACTCCTCCGCCGCCGCGCTGCTCACCCCGGGCCTGAGCAGCGTGCGCCAGCCGCTGCCCGAGGTCGGCCGCGCCTGCACCCGGCTGCTGCTCGCCCGCATCAAGGATCCGCAGGGCACGCCGGAGCAGGTGCTGCTCCCGCCCGAACTGGTCGTACGGGAGAGCTCCGCGTACGGGCCCGGACACGGGCGCACGGACGCGTAGCGGCGGACGGGGGCGCGGCCGTATCAGCGTCTGTGGCCGCCCGCCGCCGCTCTACGCCCTCCCCCACCCCCGCCGGTGTCCTCGGCCCGGGTCTCGCCGTTCGGCCACAGCCTCGGCCGGCGCCGCGCCGCCAGGTCCTCGACCCACCCGATGGCCAGGATCATCAGCCCGATCATCGGCCACACCATCACCAGCGGCAGGATGTTGTACGACGCGTCCAGCTCCGACGAGAAGGCGTCGATCCCCGGGATGTTCCAGAGCTGGTCGATGAGCGGGTACGTCATCATGATCAGCAGGTTGTGCCAGAGATAGATCGTCACCGCGCGGTTGTTGGCCAGGGTGATCGTCGAGTCGAACTGCTTCAGCTTCCCGGGCAGTTCCCGCCAGGACGGCGAGTACTGGAGCAGGATCACCACGAACCCCAGCGACCAGGTCGCCTGCGCCAGCGGGATCTCGTCCAGGTTCCAGCCCTCGTCCGTGAGATGGCCCGAGGCCCACCACAGGCCGAACGCCATCGTCATGGCGGCCACCGAGACCGTCAGATAGCGCGGCACCTTCTGGAACATGCCGTCGTTGTGCGCGAAGCCGAGCACCCAGCAGGCCCCGTACACCGCGAAGTCCGTGAGGGCCTCCCCGAACTCCCCGGGGATCTCGACCAGTCCCGTACCGATGACCGCCGTCAGCACGACGGGGAAGACCAGCGTCGCCCACGGGGCGCGGCGGAACGCCCGTACCAGCAGCGGCGAGAGGAGGACGAACCACAGGTAGGCGCGGATGTACCAGAGCGGGCCCGCCGAGTCCTCGGCCCATGTCGTGTCCAGCAGGCCGCTGCCGTCACCGCTCTCGAACGGGTACGGCGGGGCGCCGATCGGCAGGAAGTAGTTGAGCAGCTTGACGATGCCCCACGCCCCCTCCTCCCGCATCGGCTGCCAGCCCATCAGGAACATCACCGGCACGATGACCAGGGCCAGCGCCCACATCGGCGGCAGCAGCCTGCGCAGCCGGCCCCGCAGGACGCTCCACGGGGGCCGCTTCTCCAGGGATCTGGCCATGAGCGAGCCGGCCAGCGCGAACATCACGCCCATGGAGGGGAAGAGGATCGTCAGCCACGCCCAGCCGAAGATGTGGAAGACGACGACACGGACCAGCGCGATCGCCCGCAGCAGGTCCAGATAGCGGTCCCGGCCCGAGGGACGTACGGGCGCGGGCTGCCCGGCGGACTTCCCGGCAGCCCCGGCGGGCTCGGCCGGTTGCGGGGCCGCTTCGGGTGACCACCCGGCGGGTCCGTCCGGTCTCGTGGCGTCCATGGAGTGGCGGCTCATCCGACAGGCCTCCGGTCCGCGCCCTGCCCGGCGCCCTGCTCGGTTCCGTGCTGCGCGCCCCGGCCACGTTGGCTGGGAATCGACCCCGGCGCCTCCACCGCGCCGGTGCGGCGCAGTTTCTGCCAGCGCAGCCGGCCGCCGGTGAGGGCGGTGATCCAGGACTGGAGGAGCACGACGTACATGAGTTGCCGGTAGAGGATCTGCTGGAGGGGCAGCGAGATGAGATGGGTCATGCGTTCCCCGTCGAGCCGGAAGGCGTACGCGGCACACACCGCCTGGACGAGCAGAACGCCCAGCCACGCGCCGATCGTCTTCTGCGTGGGGCCGAAGACCAGGCCGTACACGAGGAAGACGTCGATCAGCGGGGCCAGCAGCGGCGCCAGCACCATGAAGAGGGAGACCAGCGGCAGGCCGACGCGGCCGAACCGGCCGGAGGGGCCGCGTTCGACGACGGCGCGGCGGTGCTTCCAGATCGCCTGCATCGTGCCGTAGCTCCAGCGGTAGCGCTGGGACCAGAGCTGCTGCACGGACTCCGGGGCCTCGGTCCAGGCGCGGGCGCGCTCGGCGTAGACGACGCGCCAGCCGTCCCGGTGCATGGCCATGGTGATGTCGGTGTCCTCGGCGAGGGTGTCCTCGCTCATGCCGCCGACGCGTTCCAGCGCCTGGCGGCGGAAGGCGCCGATGGCGCCGGGGATGGTGGGCATGCAGCCCAGGACGTCGTACATCCGGCGGTCGAGGTTGAAGCCCATCACGTACTCGATGTGCTGCCAGGCCCCGATGAGGGTGTCGCGGTTGCCGACCTTGGCGTTGCCCGCGACCGCGCCGACGCGCGGGTCGCCGAAGGGCTGCACCAACTCCCCCACGGTGGACGGCTCGAAGACGGTGTCGCCGTCCATCATCACGACGATGTCATGACTGGCGTGCGCGATGCCGTTGTTGAGGGCGGCCGGTTTGCCGCCGTTCTGCTGGCGTACGACATGGACGTTGGGGAGCCAGAGCGCCTCGACGATGTCGGCGGTCCCGTCGGTCGAGCCGTCGTCGACGACGATGACCTCGATCGGATGGTCGCTGGCCATCAGGGAGTTCACCGTATTGGCGATGCACTCGCGTTCGTTGTACGCGGGGACGAGGACGGTGACCGGTTCGGTGACCTCCGGACCCCAGCTGAAGTCGCGCCGGCGCACCTTGCGGGAGTGCGCGAAGGAGAGCACCAGCATCAGCCCGAACCGCGAGATGACCAGGACGCCGATCACGGCGAGCCCGGAGACCAGGACGGCGGTGAGGTTGTCGGAGAGGGTGACGGCGGCGACCCACGCCTTGCCCTTCCACAGCTCGAAGCCGGTGACCGGGGTGTGGGCGCTGGGCGCGCCGAGCGCCTCGGTGAGGTTGGCGAAGGTGAAGCCGCGCTGCTGCATCTCCGGCAGATAGCGGCCGAGCGCCGCGACGGTCTGGGAGCGGTCGCCGCCGGAGTCGTGCATCAGGACGAGGGCGCCCTTGTCGCCCTTGGGGGTGGCCCTCTTGATGATCTCCTCGACGCCGGGGCGCTTCCAGTCCTCGCTGTCGCGGTCGTTGAGGACGGTGATGTAGCCGCGGCTGCCGATGTACTGGGTGACCGGCCACGACTTGTTGTCCATGGCGTCGGCGAAGGAGGAGTACGGGGGCCGGAAGAGCGAGGAGCGGACCCCGGCGGCGCCCGCGAGCGCGAGCTGGTTCTGCGTCAGCTCCCAGTTGATGCGGGACCGGGTCTGGAAGGAGAGGTCGGGGTGGTTGAAGGTGTGCAGGCCGATCTCGTGGCCCTCGTCGACCATGCGCTTGACGAGGTCGGGGTGGCGGGAGGCCATGGTGCCGGTGATGAAGAAGACGCCGTGGGCGTTGTACTTCCTGAGTTCGTCGAGGACCTTGGGGGTCCACTCGGGGTCCGGGCCGTCGTCGAAGGTGAGGACGAGCTGCCGGTCGGGTATGTCGATCGACTTGGCGGCGTCCGTGCCGCGCGCGTCGATGACGGGGCCGCCCTTGAGGATGGACTCGGGGACCTGGTCGGTGGCGTCCGGGGGGCGGACGCGGTGGTCGGCGAGGATCTCGCTGTGCACATAGCCGCGGAGCATGAGCATGGCGGCGAGGGCGACGAGGACGAGCGAGGGCAGCAGGTAGCGCATGGGCAGTCTGCGCCGCCGGACGGGCCGGGAGTTCTTACGGGGCTTGGCTCTGCTCGGCCCGGTGCTGCCGTGGTGGGTGCTGCCGCGACCGTTCTTCGGAGCCTGGGCGTTGCGAGCCTGGGCCTTGCGCGGCTGGGCGTTGCGAGGCTGGGCCCGCCTGCCGGAGGACATCATCTACTGCGCGCCTTCCACGACCCGCGGGCCGCCGTCGTCGCCCGGCGGTGATTCGACGGACGTGCTGGGATCGGGGGACTGCGAGGTCCCGTCGCCGGCCGGGGCCGAGGCGCTCTCACCGCCGGGGCCGGCGGAGCCCGCGCCGGCGGCGGTGCCGGGATCGGGGTCGGGATCGCCGGGTGTGTCGGGGTCAACGTCGGGGCCGACGGGGGAGTTGGAGACGACGGGCGCCTTCGCGGAACCGGAGACGCCCGGTGCCGGGTCGCCCGACGTGCCGGTGGTCACCGTCTCCGAGGTACGGGGGCCGGCGCCGCCGGTGCCGGTCTCGGTGGGCGACGCGCTGGGATCGCCGCCGGCGGCCGTCTCGGACGGGGAGCCCGAGGGGGCCGGCTGTATCTGGACGGTGTCCGGCTTCTTCTTGTCCGCGAGGCCCGGTATCTGGAGCCAGGGGGCCGAGGAGTCGCCTCCGACGAGCGCGGCGACCACGGTGACGGCGTAACAGGCGCAGGCGATGGCGACGACCCAGCCGGCCCGGCGGAGCTTCTTGCTGCGGCGGCCGCTCTCGTCGACGAAGACGGGACCCTCGGGCGCTTCGGCCCCGTCGCTGCCGTCGACGCCGTTGACGCCGCCGCTGTTCGCGGCCCTGTCCTCCGGGCCGGGGGCCCTGAAGGCAATCGTGTCCCCGCCGGTACCGGTGCCCGTGCCGGGCCTCGCCTCGGGCCGTGTCCCGGCGGGCAGTTCGGAGAGCTGACGGCCCAGACCGTCCAGCTCCACGGTGACGTCGTTCGGCTCGTACATGTGCCCCGTTCGGGCATCTTCGCGCCATTGGTCCACTGAAGTACGCACATCCCCCACCACAGAACGATTTGGGTGCATACATAGAACTGGCTGATTTTGTCGGCCGGGTCCCCGTCCCGAACCGCGCGCCCCTATCACACCGCACCCGGGTCATGAATGTAGCGCACCGAGAGAGTGTGTGGATCCGGTTCACAAGTTGTGATGCATCAATGCAATGAGAGTGGTAGGAGGAGGCCGCGGGGGTCCGGATCGAGCCATCCTTCTTCGGCTCCCAGCTCGGCAGCAGCAGCTCGGAGCGCCTCAACCCCCGGATGACGCAGCCCTTTGCGCCACACCAGCGAGAGCGGTGACAGCGGTACGGGATCGACGAGCGGTCGCAGCACTGTGTCCGGCATCACCGGGAAATCTACGACGGCCAGGACCGGGTTGCGATGTTTGGCCATGACTCGCCGGAACTCTTCCGCGCCGACGGCCATCGGCGCGGGCGCGGCGACCTCGATGGAGCGGCCCGCGAAGAGCCGCCGCGCCAGCCCGGTCCACTCCCCCGTCCCGGGATTGCCGGCCCCCGCGTACACGCTCTCCCCCGCGAGCGCGTCGAGCGGCACCTCGGGGAGGCGGGCCAGCGGGTGGTCGGCCGGCAGGAGCACGGCCATCGGCTCGTACCGTACGAGCTGGTGGGAGAGCGCGTCGCGCAGAACGGGCGCGAGCCCTCCCGCGTAGCCGAAGGAGGCGTCGAGCCGGCCCGCGAGGATCTCGGTCGCCGCCCCGGTGAGACCGCTCTGGAAGCGGGCCATCAGCTCGTGGCGCGGGGCGAGTTCACGGGCCCGCGCCAGCACCCGTCCGGAGACCATGCCTTCGGTGTTGAGGTCCACGAGCAGCGGCGGCGCCCCGCCCGCACAGGCGGCGAGCAGCTCGTCCTGGGCCGCCAGCACCCGCCGGGCGTACGGGAGGAGCCGCTCGCCGTCGGGTGTCAGGGTCACCTGGCGGGTGGTGCGCAGAAACAGCTCTACGCCCAACTCCCGCTCCAGCCGCCGCACATCACGACTGAGGGCCTGCTGGGCGACGTAGAGCCGGGCGGCGGCCCGGGTGAAGTGCAGCTCTTCGGCGGTAGTAGTGAAGGCGCGCAGCAGCCGGGGGTCGATGTCCTGGGGCACACCGCATTCAACCGCCCACCCGCGGCATTGACAACGCGATGGCGTGAATGGCCGTTCATCAGGTGTTGGACCGGGTACGGAGCGGGCGGCGAAGGTGAGGCCATGCCGCAACCACACTTCTCCCGTACGGGAACGCACACCGCCCCCTTTGACAGAACTGACAGAACTGACAGAACTGACGGAACTGACGGAACAGACAGACCAGCCCGACCGGACGGCAGGAACCGGCGGAACACACCACTGATGGCGACGACCGGCTCCACACTGGTCCTGGCCGCGCGCGACGAGGCGTACGGGGACGGCCGCGGCGGGATACGCCGCCCCACCCCGCGCCGGAGCGTACGGGAGCGAGGGCGGCGGCGCATGCGGCGGCGTGTGCGGGACTTCACCGCCCCGTACGCACGCCTGTTCGCGCCGCCGAGCGCCCGCGCGTTCACCGCCGGGAATCTCCTCGCGCGCCTCCCCATGGGGATGTTCAGCGTGGCCGCCGTGATCGTGATCGCCGGGTCGCGCGGCTCGTACGCCCTGGCCGGCGCCGTCACCGCCACCGGCCTCGCGGCCACGGCGCTGGTAGGGCCGTGGACGGCGCGCCTCGTCGACCGGTACGGGCAGGCCCGGGTCGCCGTTCCCGCCACCGCGATCGCCGTACTCGGCTCGCTCGCCCTGCTGCTCTGCGTACGGTACGGAGCCCCCGACTGGACGCTCTTCGCCGCGTACGCCGCGACCGCCACCACCCCCAACACGGGCGGCATGTCCCGGGCGCGCTGGGCCCATCTGCACCGGGGCGACGCCACCGCCCTGCACACCGCCAACTCGTTCGAACAGGCCGCCGACGAGCTGTGCTTCATGCTGGGGCCGGTGGTGGCCGCCCTCCTGTGCACCGCGCTCTTCCCGGAGGCGGGCACCCTGACCGGCGCGGTCCTGCTGCTGACCGGCATCCTGGTCTTCGCGGCGCAGCGTGCCACGGAGCCGCCCGCCGCCGGCCGGGGAGCGGGTTCGCCGGCCCGGGCCCCGCTGTACTCCCCCGCGCTGGCCGCCCTCCTCGCCGTCTTCCTCGCCACGGGCGCGGTCTTCGGCGCCACGGAGGTCGTCACCCTCGCCTACGCGGACGACCGGGGACACCAGGCGTGGGCCGGTGCCGTACTGGCGCTCCAGGCCGCCGGTTCCTGCGTCGCGGGCCTGCTGCTGGGCTCCCTGGGCCCGGCCCGCCACCCGCGCGCCCGGCTGCCGCGCTGTGTGGCCGCGATGGCGGCGCTGCTGTTCCTGCCGCTGCTCGCGGCGCGCGCGGGATCGCTGCCGCTGCTGGCCGGCGCGCTGCTGCTGGCGGGCGCGGCGACGGCGCCGACGATGGTGACGGGCATGACGCTCGTCCAGCGCCTCACTCCCGAGACGCGGCTGAACGAGGGGATGACCCTCGCGGTGACCGCACTGCTCGCCGGCATCGCGGCGGGCGCGGCCACGGGCGGCTGGGCGGCGGAACACACCACTCCGGCGCTCGCCTATGTGATCCCGCCCGCCGCGGCGCTGTCGGCACTGCTGCTCGCCTGCGCGGGCGCCCGGGGGCCGCGGCCCGAGCGGGCGCGGCGCATACGAAAGCGGCACCCCCGCGAGGGAGGTGCCGCTTTCAACAAACATGGGTGGAGATGGTGGTGAGTGGAGATGGCGGGAATCGAACCCGCGTCCAACGGTGCGGAACCAGGGCTTCTCCGAGCGCAGTCCGCTGCGATTTTCTCGGCCCCGGAGATCACACGGACAAGTCTCCGACGGGCTCAGTCACTGTTTGATTTCCTTCTGTGCCCCGTGACCGGGCTCAGAAGTTTAGTCCCCTAGTTGATGCCAGGATCCGGGTCGGGAACAGCCCCGGGCTGACACTCCGCAGAGTCTTCGCTAGCTGCTAATTAGGCAGCGAGGGCGAAGGCGGAGGAATCGCGCTTGGAATTGGCGATTATTGTTTGCGACATATGGTTAACGAGATCATTGCCGCTTCCTCGGCTCGCTTCCCCTGCTTCGACATCCGCTGTCGAAACCGATCATCCCCATGTTTATTTTTCAAACGTGCACCCTCTGTGGGGTACGTGCTCCATCGTACGTGACCAACGCGTCCGGGGGCCAGTCCATTCCCGCCGCCACGGCGCCCCGCCGCCCGGTCGGGCCGTACGGGCCGAGTCGGTCAGTCCGGTCAGGCCCGCTGGCGCCGCTTGACCGCCGCGATCGCCCGGTCCGTCTCGCGCCGGTCCTGCTTCTCGCGGAGCGTCTGGCGCTTGTCGTACTCCTTCTTGCCCTTCGCGAGCGCGATCTCGACCTTCGCCCGGCCGTCCTTGAAGTACAGGGCGAGCGGCACGATCGTGTGCCCCGTCTCCTGCGACTTCGACTCCAGCTTGTCGATCTCGGCCCGGTGCATCAGCAGCTTCCGCTTACGGCGGGCGCTGTGATTGGTCCAGGTCCCCTGCGTGTACTCAGGGACGTGCACGTGGTGCAGCCACGCCTCGTGCCCGTCGATCTGCACGAAGCCGTCCACCAGCGAGGCCCGTCCCTGGCGGAGTGACTTCACCTCGGTACCGGTGAGCACGAGACCGCACTCATAGGTGTCGAGAATGAGGTAGTCGTGCCGCGCCTTCTTGTTCTGCGCAATGATTTTGCGCCCTTTTTCCTTAGCCATGGTCTCCCCATTTTCGCACCCCCGCGCAACTCCTTTACGCGGCGGCCCGGCCCCGGGCGGCCGTTACTCCGTCTCCGTACCGCCGAGGCCGCTCAGCACCGTCCTGGCCCGCTCCTGGGCGCCCTCGCCGACCTGGAGGTCGGGGGTGACGCCCTGGCCGTCCACGCCGTGGCCGGCCGGGGTGCGGTAGTGGCCCACGGTCAGCTCGGCCACCGAGCCGTCGGGAAGCTTGCTGGGCATCTGGACGGAGCCCTTGCCGAAGGTCCGCGAGCCGACCGTGACGGACCTGCCGCGGTCCTTGAGCGCCCCGGTGACCAGCTCCGCCGCGCTCATCGTGCCGCCGTCGACCACCACGACCACCGGCCGCTCCGTGTCGCCGCCGGGATCCGCGTACAGCGCGCGCTGCTCGCCCCGTATGTCGTACGTGGCGACCAGCCCGCCGTCCAGGAACGCGGAGGTGGCCCGGACGGCCTCACTGACCAGCCCGCCCGCGTTGCCCCGGAGGTCGAGCAGGACACCGGCGCCCTTCGGCGCCTCCAGGACCGCTTCCCGTACGCGCTCGCCCGTGCCCTTCGTGAACGCGCCGACCTTGATCCGCAGCGCGCCGCCCTCGATCGTGTCGACGGTGACGGACTCGGTGGTGAGCCGAGCCCGGCTCAGGTTCTCCGTCCAGCGCCGGCCCTCGCGCTCCAGACCGAGCGCCACGCGGGTCCCGACGGCGCTCTCACCGGACGCGTCGGGCCGGTCGGGAGCTCCGGGGGCGCCGGGAGCGCCGGGAGCGTCGTCGGGGGAGTTCTGCGCGTCCGCGGTGTCCTCCGCCGCCGCGGATCGGGTGTCGCCGCGCAGCAGCGCCATGACCTCCGTCACGGGGCGCTTCGCGACACCGCGGCCGTCGACCTCCCGGATGATGTCCCCGGCGCCGATCCCGGCCTTCTGCGCGGGCCCGCCGGGCTGTACGCGGGTGACCTCGACCAGGCCGCCCGCCGTACGTCTCGCCCAGAGCCCGACGCCGGTGTACTCACCGTCGAGGGCCTGCCGGAACTCCTCGTACTCCCGCTTGTCGTAGACCGCGCCCCAGCGGTCCCCGCTGCGGCTGACGACCTCCTCCGCGGCGTCCGTGGCCGAGGTGCCGTTGGCCATGGCGTCGGCCGCGGCCCGCGCGACCTCGTCCCGGTCGGCCGTCGAGGAGACGGGCCGGGCCCGCTCCGCCGGGGCCTCGTCGCCGGTGCGCGGCAGCGAGTTCGTCGCCGCGGCCGTGGCGAGCACGGTCGCGAACACCAATGTCAGGGCCGCCCCGCGGCGTAAACCGCGGGGCCTCTCAAACGACTCGGAACCCGACATGGCGTTGAGTCTAGGACAACACGACCCGACCGGACGGTGCTTGCCGCCACCGTGCCAGGGGCGCTTGTCACACCCGGAGGTACTTGCGCAGCGCGATGAAAGCGGCCACGGCGGGCATCAGCAGACCGATCGCGATCACCAGCGGAAGCTTGGCGAGCACCGCGTCCCAGCCGATGAAGTTGACCAACTGCATCTTGTCGGCGAGGGCGAGACCGTGGTCGATCAGGAAGTACCGGCCGAGGAGCAGCATCACGCACGCGACCCCACCGCCGATCAGTCCCGCGAACGCGGCCTCCATGATGAACGGCATCTGGATGTAGAAACTGGACGCGCCGACGAGCCGCATGATCCCGGTCTCCCGGCGCCGGCTGAACGCCGATACGCGCACGGTGTTCACGATCAGCATCAACGCGATGACCAGCATCAGCGCCATCACACAGAGTGCGGCGATGTTCATGCCGTTCATCAGGTCGAAGAGGTTCTGCAGGATGTTCCGCTGGTCCTGGACGGACTCCACCCCGTCCCGGCCGGCGAACGCGGTCGCGACCACCTGGTACTTCTCCGGGTCCTTCAGCTTCACCCGGAAGGATTCCGGCATCTGGTCCGGAGTGATGGTCGCGGCGATGGGGGTGTCGCCGTACCGCTCCTTGTAGTGCTTGTACGCCTCGTCCGACGTCTCGTAGTGGACGGTCTCGACGATGCTGTCCATCTTGGCCAGGTCGGCCTTGATCTGGTCCTTCTGCTGACCCGTGGCCGCGCCCTTGGCGCACTTGGGCGCGGTCGCCGCGTCGTTCTTGTTGCAGAGGAAGATGGAGACGTTGACCTTGTCGTACCAGTAGTCCTTCATCACGCCGACCTGCTCGCGCAGGAGGAGCGCGCCGCCGAACAGGGCGAGCGAGAGGGCTACGGAGACGATGACCGCGAAGGTCATCGTGAGATTGCGACGGAGACCGACGCCGATCTCCGACAGGACGAACTGGGCGCGCATGGCGTCCTTTCAGCTTTCGTTTCTCAATGCTCGGTGACGCGGTGGGGAGCCGGTGGTCAGTGCTGGTATCCGTAGACGCCGCGTGCCTGGTCACGCACGAGACGGCCCTTCTCCAGCTCGATCACGCGCTTGCGCATCTGGTCGACGATGTTCTGGTCGTGGGTCGCCATCACGACAGTCGTACCGGTGCGGTTGATGCGGTCCAGCAGCTTCATGATGCCGACGGAGGTCTGCGGGTCGAGGTTGCCGGTGGGCTCGTCCGCGATCAGCAGCATGGGGCGGTTGACGAAGGCGCGCGCGATCGCCACGCGCTGCTGCTCACCACCGGACAGCTCGCCGGGCATCCGGTCCTCCTTGCCGCCGAGACCGACGAGGTCGAGGACCTGGGGGACGGCCTTGCGGGTCTCACCGCGCGGCTTGCCGATGACCTCCTGCGCGAAGGCCACGTTCTGCGCGACGGTCTTGTTGGGCAGCAGCCGGAAGTCCTGGAAGACCGTGCCCAGTTGACGGCGCATCTGCGGCACTTTCCAGTTGGACAGGCGGGCGAGGTCCTTGCCGAGGACATGCACCATGCCGTGGCTGGTGCGCTCCTCGCGCAGGAGCAGTCGGAGGAAGGTCGACTTTCCGGAGCCGGACGAGCCGACGAGGAAGACGAACTCGCCCTTCTCGATTTCGAGGGAGACATCGCGGAGGGCGGGACTGTTCTGTTTCGGGTAGGTCTTGGTGACGTTGTCGAATCGGATCACGGGTGCACCACGGTCGGCCGGGAGTAGGTGAGCGTGACCTTACGCGAACCCGACTGGCGCGCGCAGTCCGCGTCCGAAGTCGGCCCGCCCGCGGAGGTGCTCGGCCGGCCGTTCCGGGACGGGTTTGGGGTCGGCTTGGGTGGTTTAGCACGGATACGGAGCCACCGCCACCGGGAAGGGTCCGGCCGGAATCCGTCCGGCCGCGCCGAACCGGCCGGAAACTGGCACAGTGGGGGTGGGGAACGGTCGTGTTCCCCCGAGCGTTGGGCGGAGAGACACTTTTTGCGGCTCCGCCGCGCGGTGAGGAGGAATGCGCATGACCTACGACCGATTGGTGTGCGCCAACTGCGCGGGACCGGTCACCGAGGGCAGATGCCGGGTGTGCCGTGCTCACCGGGAGCGCCTGGAGCAGCAGGGCCCGCTGGGGGCGCTGAGCCCGGTGGCACTGCTGACGCTGGTGGTGCTGCTGCTGGCGGCGGTGGCGCTCGTCGCGACGCATCAGCCGGCGTGAGGCATCACCCGGAGTGACATCTCGCACACACGTGTGCATGACGAAGGGCCCGGACGCGGAGAACGCGTCCGGGCCCTTCACTGTGATCAGGCGACGGTACGACCGCCGCTGACCAGGCGGGGCAGCATACGGAAGCCGATGCCACCCGCGATCATGGTCGCGGCGCCGATCAGCAGGAACGTGGTCTCGGCGGCGCCGGTCTCCGCCAGCTCCTCCTTGGCCTCACCCTGCTGCACCGGCTTGGAGCCGGCATTGTCGGTCTCGGTGTTGTCGGTGCACGCGGCGCCGTCGAGGTCGACGGTGCAGGTGCCCGCGCCGTTGTCGCCACCGGTGGTCGAGCCGCCGGTCGCACCCTCGGAACCGCCGGACGCACCCTCCGAGCCGCCGGTCGCGCCGCCGTCGGTCGAACCACCGTCGGTGGTGCCGCCGTCGGTCGTGCCACCGTCCGTGGTCCCGCCGTCCGTGGTCCCGCCGTCCGTGGTGCCACCGTCGGTGGTCCCGCCGTCCGTCGTGCCACCGTCGGTCGTACCACCGTCCGTGGTCCCACCGTCCGTGGTCCCACCATCGGTGGTCCCGCCATCGGTCGTGCCACCATCGGTGGTCCCGCCGTCCGTGGTGCCACCGTCCGTGGTCCCGCCGTCCGTCGTACCACCGTCGGTCGTACCACCGTCCGTGGTGCCACCGTCCGTGGTCCCACCATCGGTGGTCCCGCCGTCGGTCGTGCCACCATCGGTGGTCCCGCCGTCCGTGGTCCCGCCGTCGGTCGTGCCGCCGTCGGAGGTGCCGCCGCTGTCGACGCCACCCGGGTCGCCGCCGCCGTCCGTCGCACCCTCGGTGGTGTTGCCGATGCCGAGGCCGACATCGACGACGCCCGTCTCCACGGACACGCCGATACCGGCGGCCTGAGCGGCGCCCGCGATGGTCAGCGAGGCACCCGCGGCGATAACCGCACCGGCCGCCACGCGTGCCACGCGGATCCGCGTCTTTTTGGTCATCTGCTTGCTACCCCCAGTAGCTGATACGTCAGTGGTGCAGCGTCCGGGGCCGCGGCCGCTGGGGGTCCGTGCTCGCCGCCCCCGGTCTCACGCGCCCCGGATATACGCATGCCAAGCGTCAGAGTTCCCGGTTTTCATATACGCGTCAAGGTCGTTGCGCGTGCGATGACCGATATCGCGGGAGTTGTCCGGCGTGCGGGGATGCAACTGTGACGTAAAAGGGAACTGCCGCCCACCGGACGGCAGTTCCCTTGTCGACAAAGCGCGAATTTACTTGTCCTGCTGCTTGCGCCAGCGAATTCCCGCCTCCAGGAATCCGTCGATCTCCCCGTCCAGCACACCCTGCGGATTCCCGACCTCGAACTCCGTCCGCAGGTCCTTGACCATCTGGTACGGGTGAAGGACGTAGGAACGCATCTGGTTGCCCCAGGAGTTGCCGCCGTCGCCCTTCAGGGCGTCCATCCTGGCCTGCTCCTCCTGCCTGCGGCGCTCCAGCAGCTTCGCCTGGAGGACGTTCATCGCGCTCGCCTTGTTCTGGATCTGCGAGCGCTCGTTCTGGCAGGAGACCACGATGCCGGTCGGGAGGTGCGTGATACGGACCGCGGAGTCCGTGGTGTTGACGCCCTGACCGCCGGGGCCCGACGCGCGGTACACGTCCACGCGCAGCTCGGACTCGTCGATCTCGACATGGTCGCTGGACTCCACGACCGGCAGCACCTCGACGCCCGCGAAGGACGTCTGGCGGCGGCCCTGGTTGTCGAACGGCGAGATACGGACCAGGCGATGGGTGCCCTGCTCCACGGAGAGCGTCCCGTACGCGTACGGCGCCTTCACGACGAAGGTGGTCGACTTGATGCCGGCCTCCTCCGCGTACGACGTCTCGTAGACCTCGGTGCCGTAGCCGTGCCGCTCCGCCCAGCGCAGATACATCCGCTGCAACTGCTCGGCGAAGTCGGCGGCGTCCACGCCACCCGCCTCGGCGCGGATGTTGACCAGCGCCTCGCGCTCGTCGTACTCGCCGGACAGGAGCGTACGGACCTCCATCTCGTCCAGCGCCTTGCGCACCGACTCCAGCTCGGTCTCCGCCTCGGCGCGCGCCTCCGCGTCGTCCTCGGACTCGGCCAGCTCGAACATCACTTCCAGGTCGTCGATGCGCCCGCGCAGCGCCTCCGTCTTGCGGACCTCGGCCTGGAGGTGCGACAGCTTGCTGGTGATCTTCTGCGCCGCCTCGGGGTCGTCCCAGAGGGACGGCACCGCGGCCTGCTCCTCAAGCACGGCGATGTCGGCCCTCAGCCTGTCGAGGTCCAGGACGGCCTCGATCGACCCCATGGTCGAGGAGAGGGACTTCAGCTCTTCGGATACATCGACGACTGCCACGGCACCAGCCTAACGCGTATTTTTTCGGGGCTCGGTTCGCCTCCGGGGCGCTGCAAGTCGGCGCCGACGGTCGACCGTGCTCGGTTCGCTCGTTCCTCACGAACCTGCGCGCGCTCTCTCTTACGGCGCCGACGCGCCCCTTCGGCTCACTCGCCGGCGGCGGTGAAAGCCGACGGAAGAACCTGGTATCGGGCATCGGACGGCCATCCGGCGAGGCCCGGTCACCCCGTGTCCAGGGACTAGGGCACCGGGGACGTGGTCTGTTTCGAGTCCTGCGGGGTGCTGTCCGTGCCGTCGCCGCCCAGGGTCAGCCAGCCGCCCACGCCCAGCGCCGCGATCAGCAGGACCGCCGCCGCGCCCAGCGCGATCCGGCGCTTACGGACCGCCTCCGCCTTGTGCCGGGCGCTGCCGGGGCGGCGCTGGCCCGGGGAGCGGGGCGCGCGGGCGGTGCCCCGGGCGCCGCCCGCCAGCTCGTCCGGGGCCGGGACGCGCATGCTCGTATGGGTGTCCCGGTTGGAGTCCGGGGCCGCGCCGGGCACCAGCGGGACCGAGCCCCTGCGGCGCGGCTCCTCGGCGGCGGTGCCGGGAGCCGATTCCCAGGGGCGCGGCTGCTCCGTGGGCTCCGCGTCCGGCTCGTCCACGTCCAGCGGCGGGATGCCCGCGAGGAGCGGCAGCTGCTCGCGCAGCCGCGCGGCCAGTTCCGAGGCGCGCAGCCGGGACGCGGGGCCCTTCGCCAGGCACTGGACGAGGAGCTGCCACAGCTCCTCGGGGATACCGGGCAGCGGGACGACGGTCTCGGTGACATGGCGGCGCAGTACGGCCCCGGGGTGGCCGCCCCCGAACGGGGTGAACCCGGCGAGCAGCTCGTACAGGACCGTGGCCAGCGCGTAGATGTCGACGGCCGCGCGCGGCGGCAGCCCCTCGACGATCTCGGGCGCCAGATAGTCGGGGGTGCCGATGATCTTGCTGGCCTTGGTGCGCCGGGGGGTGTCGATCAGCTTGGCGACGCCGAAGTCGGTGAGCAGCGCGGGGTGCGCGCCGCCCGGGCCGAGCGGGCCCTCCATGTCGAGCAGGATGTTCTCCGGCTTGACGTCGCGGTGGACGACCCCGGCCGCGTGCGCGGCGGCAAGCCCGTCCGCGACGTCGGCGACGATCGCGACCGCCGCCTCGGGGGCGAGCCTGCGCTCGCGGTCGAGGCGGGTGCGCAGGTCGGTACCGCGGATCAGATCCATCACGAGCGCGAGGTCGTTGCCGTCCACGACGAGGTCATGGACGGCGACCACCCGGGGGTGGTCGAGCCCGAGCAGGGCGGTGCGCTCCTGGACGAAGCGTCCGACCAGCTCCTGGTCGGACGCGAGGTCCTCGCGCAGCAGCTTGATGGCGACCGGGCCGTCGGGCCCCTCGCCGAGCCACACCGTGCCGGCGCTGCCCCGCCCCAGGATCTGATGGGCGGTGTACCGGCTGCCGATATTCCGTGCCAAGACTGCTCCCTCAGCGGCTGGCGTTGCCCATCAAAGTACGCGGAAGTCGGGGCGCTCCGTGCCCCGGTCGGCGCCAACTCCCGCCGCCGACAGGGGTAATGAGGCGATCCGAGCGGATATGTCCCCTCGGATCGCCGGGGACTACGGCGATCCGTACAGCTACCGGCCGCTAGTTGCCCGAGGCGCTGTCGCCGCCGAACTGGGAGAACCAGTCCGTCACCGTGGAGATCCCGTCGCCGATCGCCTCCCAGTAGCCCTTGCCCTCGTCGATCCAGCCCTGGAGCGGGGTCAGCTCCCAGATGAGCCAGCCCGCGATGACGAGCAGGACGATCGTGAAGAGACAGCCCTTGAGGCAGCCGAGGCCCGGGATGTGCATGGGGTTGGCGCTGCGCTGCCGGGGCGGGCGCGGCTCGCGCGGCTGACGGGGCGCGGGCTGCTGGGGCGGCGGCGCCTGGGGCGGCGCGTACTGCTGTTGCTGCGGGGCGTAATGCTGCTGCTGTTGCTGCGGGGGCGGCGGAGGCGGCGCGTACCGCTGCTGCGGCTGACGCTGCTGGGGCGGCGGAGGCTGCTGCCGGGGGCCCTGCGACCGCTGCGGGCGGCGGCGCAGCGGGTCCTGGCTGGGGTCGAGGTACTGGACCTGGGTCTGCTCGTTGCGGTCCCGCGCGGCCTGGAGCTGGCCCTGCCAGGGGTGCGGCCCCTCGGGGTCCTGCGGTACGGGCGGCATCATCGCGGTCGGGTCCGCCGCGCCGGGGCCGCGCCCGGCGCCCGGTCCGGTGGAGGGCATGACGCTGGTGGGCGCGGCCGGGTCGTACGAGGCGGCGTTGCTCGGCAGGACCTGCGTCGGCTCGGCGTCGCCGCCCGCCGTGCCGGGTACGGGCGCGGGCGACGGGTCGGGCGCGAGCAGCGCGGCGACCCCCAGCGCGGCGTCGACCTGGGCGGGCGTGGAGTGCACCCCGACCCCGGCGGCGACGGTCCGCAGGGCGCGGGCCAGGTTCTCGGCGCTGGGCCGCTGGTCCGGCTCCTTGCGCAGGCAGCGCTCGATGACGGTCCACAGCGGCTCGGGCACGGTGGTGGGGCGGCGGGGCTCCTCGCTGAGGTGCCGGTGGAGCACTTCGAGGGCGGTCGCGCCGGCGAACGGCGGCTGCCCCGTGACCAGTTCGTACAGCAGGATGCCCGCGCCGTAGATGTCCACGGCGGAGGTCTGCGGGCGGCCCTCGGCGGACTCCGGCGCGACATAGGCCGGGGTGCCGACGAACTCGTGGGTGCGGGTCAGCCCCGGGGAGTCCGCGAGGCGCGCGATGCCGAAGTCGGTGAGCATCGGGTGCAGCCGCTCGCCGTCGTTCCTCAGCAGGACGTTGGCGGGCTTGAGGTCCCGGTGGACGACGCCGTCGGCGTGGCTGGCGGCGAGGGCGTCCGCGATCTGGGCGGTCAGCAGCGCGGCGGCGACCGGGGTGAACGGGCCGTTCTCGCGCAGATACCGGTGCAGGTCGGGGCCGTCCACCAGGTCCATGACGAGCGCGAGGAGATCGCCCTCGACCACCAGGTCACGGGTGCGGACGATGTTGGGGTGGGTCAGGCGGAGCAGGACGGAGCGCTCGCGCAGGAAGCGCATCACCACGTCCGCGTCGTTCGCCAGCTCCTCCTTGAGGACCTTGATCGCGACGGTCTCGCCGGGCTGGCCGGCGACGGCCGCCTCGGCCCCCGCCGTCTCCCGCTGACTCGCTCGCCAGACGGTGCCCGTGGCGCCGCGTCCGATCGGCTCATCGAGCAGGTACTTGCTGCCTACGGGCCGCACGTCATGGCTCCCTGCTGATCGTGGTCGTCTCGCTGGTCGTGATCATCATCGCCCGGCGGGGCCGGGCCTCGGACCCACTTTAAACCGGCCGGTCGGCTCCCTGGTCAGGACGCCGGTCGGAGGCCTGGTCAGGGGGTGGCCGAGGCTTGGCCAAGAGGTGGCCGGGGAGGTGGCCGTCGGGCTGGATGCTGCTTCTTGATCGGGTCGGACCGGGTCGGATCGTGTTCGAAAGGAAGACGCACGCATCGTACGGCTGGTTGCCGCACCGCGCGGCCGAGGACATCACACCCGGTCCCAACCCGCCGTGAAGAAGCGCCCAAGCAGGCACTTTTACGCCAACAGCCGACTATTCAAGATCACTTGTTGCCGGTACCCGGGCGTGTTGTCAGTGGCAGGTGCGAAGATGCCCTCAAGCACGTGACGTGTGGAGTGGGGGATTCTCGCCGCCCCGTGCCGACCTGTACCGGACGACGCGTCCGTGCGTGGCGTGGGGGGAGATCACCGTGCTTCCCCCTCTGCCGGGCACCCCGCGCAGAAGGGACCGCTGACGGCGATGCAGATCCGGCTGACCGTCCTCGCGCCGCGTGGCGGCCATGCCGCCGGGCGCTCCTGTGACGTGCTCGTCACCGCCCCGGCGGGCACGGCGCTGGCCGCCGTCGCCGCCGCCCTCGCCACGGCCGTCTCGGGCCCCGACGCGCCCGGCACCGTCGTCCTCTACTCCGGCCGCGAGCGGCTCGACGCGCAGCGCTGCGCGCTGGGAGAGCCGCCGCTGATCGACGGCGCGGTGCTCTCGCTCCAGGTCCCGGGCGAGACGGAGGTCCCGACGGAGGACGCGCCCGCCCAGCTCCATGTGGTCGCGGGCCCGGACGCGGGCGGGGTCCATCTGCTGCACGGCGGACAGATCAGGATCGGCCGCTCCGCCGACGCCGATGTGCCGCTGGACGACCCGGACGTCTCGCGGCTGCACTGCGCGGTGACGGTCGCGGAGGACGGCGGGGTCACGGTCGCGGACCTCCAGTCGACGAACGGGACGACGCTGGAGGGCGTCCGGGTGGGCGCCCGCCCGGTCCGGCTGGCGCCCGGCGCGCTGCTGCGGCTCGGCGAGTCCGCGCTCCGCCTCACGGGCGGGCGGCGCACGGCCGCGCTGGCGACGGCGGCGGACGGCGAGGGCCATCTGCGGATCACCCGCCCGGAGACCCGTCGCACTGACGGCGCGGACGGCGCTGACAGCGCCAACGGCACTGCCGGCACCGACCGCACCGCCGACACCGGCCGGGATCCGTACCCCACCGGGGGCCGCGCCGCGGGCTCCCCTCCGGGAGCGCTCCCGTACGGCGACGCGACGGGCGCCCCCGACGACCGCGGCACGGCCGGCCGCGGCGGTCCGGGGCCGGACACCGCGCCCGGCGGCGGCACCCGCGGCCGCCACGCGGGCGGCGGCCGGGCACCCGGCGCGTACGACGCGGGGCAGGCGGGCGCGTCGACCCGGATCCCCGGAGCGCAGTACGACCGCGGGCGGTTCGAGCAGGCCGGGCACGACCGGCGGGACGGACGTGTCCCTCGCGACGGGCGTGACGGACACGACGGGCAGTACGACGCGGGGCGGTACGACGGCCACAGCGCCTCCCGCCCCGAGTACGGCGGCTCGCAGTACGGCAATCCGCCCGGCGCCCCGCGCGTGCCCGACACGCGCAGCGCCGACACGCACTACGGCCGCACCCCGCTGCCCGGGGTGGACTCCGAAGCGCCGGGCGCCACGCGGGACAGCGGGCACAGCAGGCCGGCGGCGGCCGACCCGGCCACCGACCCCGCGGCGTACGAAGAACCCCGGCCGCACAGCAGGACGCCCGGCTCCCGCCGCCAGGAGACGCCCCCGCGCGGCACCGAACCGCCCGACCTGGCGGCCCGCCGCCGCGGCGGCATAGGCGCCTGGGCGCGGCGGCTCGCGGGCAGCCGCGGCGACGAGCTGCCGGAGACGGCGCCCGGCCACGCCGGTCCCGCCACCGCCGCCGGACGCGGCCCCTCCCCCGAGACCTGGCCCGATCCGGCCACGGTGCTGCTGACCGCGCTCGGCCCGGGCCCCCGGCTGTGGGAGCGGGGCAGCCGGCACGCCGAGGCGCTCGCCGTCCGGATCGGCACCGCCGACCGCCCGTCCACCGACGGCACCCGGCCGTTGCCGCTCGTGCCGGTGACGGTCGGGCTGCGCGAGGCCGGATCGCTCGGCATCGCGGGCCCCCGGGAGCGGCTGACGGGGCTGGCCCGCTGGACGGTGGCCCAGCTCGCCGCGCTGCACGCGCCCGCCGATCTGGAGATCGTGCTGATCAGCGCGGACCGGGCTCGGAGCCTGGCGGAGCGCACGCGGGACTGGAGCTGGCTCGGCTGGCTCCCGCACGTCCGGCCGGCCCACGGCCAGGACTGCCGACTGCTCCTCGCGTACGACGCGGACCAGGCGGCCGCGCGGACGGACGAGCTGACGCGCCGGCTCGACGACGGGCCGCTCGGGCCCGGCTGGGCCTCGGCCGACCCGTGGACGGTCACGGAGGCCGCCGCCCGCCACGACGGCCCGTACACGCTGGTGATCGTGGACGGCGACCCCGGTTCCGCCGCGCTGCGCGAGACGACGGCACGGCTCGCGGGCGGCGGCGCCGCTGCGGGGATCCATCTGCTCTGTCTCGCCGAGACGGAGTCCGCCTCCCCGCTGTCGCCGATCGCCGCGACCTACGAGACGGCGTGCGCCGCCTCGCTGCCCTTCCGCGAGTGCGGGGCCGTCGCCCTGCTGAGCGGCGATGTGGCCACCACGCTGCGGCTGCTGCGTACGGCGGTGGGACAGCCCGCCGGCCACGGCACGCTCGCCGTGGTGGACGCGGTCTCGCCCGCCTGGGCCGAGCGGTTCGGCCGGGCGCTGGCGCCGCTGCGGGCCGCCGCGAGCGGCCGGAACAGACCCGCCGCCGCACTGCCGCGCTCGTCGAGACTGCTGGACGAGCTGGGGCTGGCCCGCGCCACCCCGGCCTCGCTGATGGCCCGTTGGGCGTCGGCCGCCGACCGCACCCTGGACTGCACGGCGGTCCTCGGGGCGGGGCCGCGCGGCCCGGTGAGCGTGGATCTGACGGAGGAGGGTCCGCATCTGCTGATCGAGGGCCCGGCGGGCAGCGGCCGTACGGAGCTGCTGCGCTCCATCGCCGCCTCCCTCGCCGCCGGGGCCCGCCCCGACCGGCTGGGGCTGCTGCTGGTCGACGGCGCCGGGGGCGAGCGCGGCGAGGGGCTCTCGGTCTGTACGGAGCTGCCGCACGTGACCGAGCACCTGGTGGCGTCGGACCCGGTCCGGATGCGGCAGTTCGCGCAGGCGCTGGGCGGCGAGCTGAAGCGCCGGTCGGAGCTGCTGGGCCGGCTGGACTTCACGGAGTGGCACAGCGGCGCGCGGGACGGCGTACGGGACCACCGGGACGCGCAGGATCCGCGCTCCCCACGCGAGCCGCAGGATCCGCGGGACCCGCGGGACCCGCAGCAGGTCCCGGAGCGGCTGATCAGCCAGCGCGGACCTAGCGCGGCCGAGCAGCGGGCGGGCGACACCCTGGGCGGCGGCACACTCAGGCTCCGCCACGCACAGACCAGGGAGCAAGGCCGGGACCAGCCCCGCGAACAGGGCCGGGACCAGGCCAGGGACCAGTCACGGGAGCAGACCCGGGAGCAGGACCGGAGCCGGCCCCGGGTTTCCGCCCGGAGCGCGGACGCCCCCCTCGGCGCGGACGCCCCCCTCCCCCGCCTCGTCGTGCTGGTCGACGACTACGAAGCACTGGTCGCGCCCTCCCTCGGCAGCCCCGGCCGGCCCTCGGCCGGTTCCGTCGTACGCGCCCTGGAAGCCGTCGCGCGGGACGGTGAGCGCCTGGGGGTCCATCTCGTGGCCGCCTCGGCCCGCCCCGAGCGTACGGTCGACACGGAACTGGCCCAGGGCGCGCGGCTGCGCGTCGTGCTCGACGCGCCCCCGGCCGCGCCCGCGCCCGACGACCCCGCGCCCGGCCGGGGCAGGCTCGGCCACCCGGACGGCCGGGTCACCCCGTTCCAGGGCGGCCGGGTCACCGGCCGCATCCCGCGCACCGCGACGCTGCGGCCGACGGTCGCGGTGGTGGAGTGGGAGCGGATGGGCGATCCGCCGGCCCGCCGGCCCGTCCGCGAGCTGGGCAACGGCCCCACTGACCTGGCGCTTCTCGCGAGCGCGCTGGAGCGGGCCGCCCGCTCCGTGGACGCCGTACCGCTGGCCCCACTGACCCCCGCTCACCCCTGAGTCGCGGGGACATCCCGAAAGATCATCAGACCGCCCGCTTTGGTCCGCGGGGCCACGTCACGAGCCCATCACGATAGAGACGTTCACCCCCCATCGGCTATTGCGGCCCCTCGTCACCCGACGTAGGACTGTGCCCACGGGACGAGAGCAGCGCCGCTACGTCATGTCGCGCTGCCCGGGTCCCCACGCGCGTAGATCCGTACGCATACGGGAGAGAAACGGGGCAGTGATGCGCACAACTCGCAGAGCATCCAAGGCGCTTGGCAACAGCGACCGCGGTGACCGCAGCGGCGGCCGGACCATCCCCGGCACCCGCCGGGCCGCCGTCGCGCTCGCCGCCGTCGGCGCCATGGCCCTCAGCGGCTGCGGCGGCGGTTCCGGAGACGGTGACGGCGACGGCAAGGGCTCGGGCGACAGCTCGGGCAAGCCGGCCGCGGTGACGGTCGAACTCCCCAAGCTGGACGGTGAGAAGATCCAGGTCGCCGCCGTCTGGACCGGTGCGGAACAGGCCAACTTCACCAAGGTCCTGACCGAGTTCGAGAAGCGGACCGGGGCGACGGTGACCTTCGTGCCCGCCCAGGACCCGATCGTCAACTTCCTCGGCACGAAGATCGCGGGCGGCAGCCCGCCCGATGTGGCGATGCTCCCGCAGGTCGGCGCCATCCAGCAGGCCGTGGAGAAGAAGTGGGCCAAGCCCGCCGGCCCGGAGACCAAGGCACAGCTCGCCAAGAACTACGGCAAGGGCTGGCAGGACCTCGGCGCGGTGGACGGCGAGCAGTACGGCGTGTACTTCAAGGCCGCCAACAAGTCGCTGGTCTGGTACAACAACGCGGCGTTCGAGAACGCGGGCGCCTCGGTCCCGAAGACCTGGAAGGAATTCCTCGCCACGGCCGAGACGATCTCCGCCTCCGGTGTCACCCCCGTCTCGGTGGGCGGCGCGGACGGCTGGACCCTCACCGACTGGTTCGAGAACATCTACCTCTCGCAGGCGGGCCCGGAGAAGTACGACCAGCTCGCCCAGCACGAGATCAAGTGGACCGACCCGTCCGTGAAGGACGCGCTCACCACGCTCGGCGAGCTGTTCGGCAAGCCGAACCTGATAGCGGGCGGCACGGACGGCGCGCTGCAGACGGAGTTCCCCGCCTCCGTCACGCAGACGTTCACCGGCGGCGACCAGCCCAAGGGCGCGATGGTCTTCGAAGGGGACTTCGTCGGCGTCAACATCGGGGAGACGGACGCGAAGATCGGTACGGACGCGAAGGTCTTCCCGTTCCCGGCGGTCGGCAGCGACTCGCCGGTGGTGACGGGCGGCGACGCGGCCGTGGCGCTGAAGGACACCAAGGGCGCGCAGGCGCTGCTGACCTTCCTGGCCTCCACGGACGCCGCGCAGATCTGGGCGGAGTCGGGCGGCTTCATCTCGCCGAACAAGTCGCTCGACGTCGCCTCGTACCCGAACGACGTGCAGCGCGACATCGCCAAGGCGCTGATCGCGGCGGGCGACGACTTCCGCTTCGACATGTCGGACCAGATGCCGCAGTCGTTCGGCGGTACGCCCGGCAAGGGCGAGTGGAAGTCCCTCCAGGACTTCCTGAAGAACCCGAAGGACGTGGCCGGGGTCCAGCAGGAGCTGGAAGCCGCCGCGGCCAAGGCGTACAAGAGCTGACGCGGTGACGACGGCGACCACGGGAGGCGGCACACCGCCTCCCGTGTCCACGACAGATCCGGCGGACCCGTCCGGTAAATCCCGTAAGTCCCGTAAGGGCGGCCCCAGGAGCGTCACCGGCACGCGCAAGCTCGTCGCGGCGGGCTTCCTGCTGCCCGCGCTGGTGCTGCTGGGCGCGCTCGTGGTGTATCCGATCGGTTTCTCGGTCTACCGGTCCTTCTTCGACAAGTCCGGCGCGAACTTCGCCGGGCTCGACAACTACGTGGAGCTGTTCACCGACACCTCCATCCTGACCGCCGTCAAGAACAACGCGATCTGGGTGGTGGTCGCCCCGACCGTCGCCACCGCGCTGGGTCTGATCTTCGCCGTACTCACCGAACGGGTGCGCTGGGGAACGGCGTTCAAGCTGATCGTCTTCATGCCGATGGCGATCTCGATGCTCGCGGCGGGCATCATCTTCCGGCTGGTGTACGAGCAGGACCCGGCCCGCGGCGTGGCCAACGCGGTCTGGGTCGGGGTCCACGACACGTTCAGCGAGTCGGCGGGGTATCCCAAGGCGCATCCGCTGCCCGTGCATCCGCTGAAGGCGGGGGGCGGTGGCTCGTTCGTCACCAAGGAACCCGTCTCGGCGGGTACGGAGGTGCTGCTGCCGCTGGTCGGCGTCGCCCCGGCGAAGATGCCCTCGGACGCGCAGCCCGCGAAGGCCGCGAAGGTCGAGGACGGCCGGGTCACCGGCACGGCGTGGCTGGACTTCACCCCGGGCGGCGGCGGGAAGCCGAACGTCATCGACCCGAAGGAACGGGGCCTCAGAAGCCTGAAGGTCGAGGCGGTCAAGGACGGCAAGGTCGTGGCCTCCGCGACCGCGGGCGCCGACGGCACGTTCAGCCTGCCGGCCGCGGCCGACGGGGCCCAGCTCCGGCTCCCCGCGGCCAACTTCAAGGAGCCGTACAACGGGGTGGAATGGCTCGGCCCCACCCTGGTCACACCGGCCATCATCGGCAGCTATCTGTGGATGTGGGCCGGGTTCGCGATGGTGCTGATCGCGGCGGGGCTCGCGAGCGTACCGCGGGAACTCATGGAAGCGGCCCGGGTGGACGGCGCGACGGAGTGGCAGGTCTTCCGCCGGATCACCGTGCCGCTGCTGGCCCCGGTCCTCGCGGTCGTCATGGTGACCCTGATGATCAACGTGCTGAAGATCTTCGACCTGGTCTTCATCATCCCGCCGGGGTCGTCCCAGGCCGACGCGAACGTGCTGGCGCTCCAGCTCTACCGCTCGTCGTTCGGCACGGACGCCGATCTCGGGGTCGGCAGCGCCATCGCCGTACTGCTGC
The DNA here is from genome assembly GCF_042673865.1 of Streptomyces sp. NPDC056987. NCBI lineage: Bacteria > Bacillati > Actinomycetota > Actinomycetes > Kitasatosporales > Streptomycetaceae > Streptomyces > Streptomyces sp. NPDC056987. The sequence goes on along the minus strand of NZ_JBHURV010000004.1, from coordinate 33,087 downwards.
TCCTGCTGGTGATCCCGGTGATGCTGTTCAACGTACGGCGGATGCGAAGGGAGACGCGACGATGACCACGACGACGGCGTCGGACGCGGCCCCCGGTCCCGGCGGCGGCCCGGCGAAGGCGGAGCCGGGCACGGCGGCGCGGACGGAGCCGGCGAAGGAGTCCCTGGGCAGCCGGATAGCGGCGCGCGCGGGCGGCGGCGCGGTACGGGTCTTCCTCGTCCTGGTCGGCCTGTTCTGGCTGATGCCGACGATCGGCCTGTTCCTCTCCTCGCTGCGCGACCCGGCGGACATCAACGCGAGCGGCTGGTGGCAGATCTTCACCGCGCCCGCGCAGCTGACCACCGAGAACTACACGCGGCTCCTCGACAACGACATCATCACCAACTCGCTGCTCTCCACGATCCTGATCACCGTCCCCTCGACGCTCCTGGTCGTGGTGATCGGCTCGCTCGCCGGATACGCCTTCGCGTGGATGGACTTCCCCGGCCGCGACTGGTGGTTCCTGGTGGTCGTGGGGCTGCTGGTGGTCCCGGTACAGGTCGCCCTCGTCCCGGTCGCCGAACTGTTCGGCGCCATCGGGATCTTCGAGACGACCTTCGGCGTGATCCTCTTCCATGTCGCCTTCGGCCTGCCCTTCGCGATCTTCCTGCTGCGCAACTTCTTCGCGGAGATCCCGAGGGAGCTGCTGGAGGCGGCGCGGCTCGACGGCGCGGGCGAGATACGGCTGTTCACCCGGGTCGTGATGCCGCTCGGCGGGCCCGCGATCGCCTCGCTCGGCATCTTCCAGTTCCTCTGGGTCTGGAACGACATGCTGGTGGCGCTGATCTTCGCGGACTCGAAGAACCCGCCGATCACGGTCGCGCTCCAGCAGCAGGTACGGCAGTTCGGCAACAACATCGACGTGCTGGCGCCCGGCGCGTTCGTCTCGATGGTGATCCCGCTGGCCGTGTTCTTCGCGTTCCAGCGGCAGTTCGTGCAGGGCGTGATGGCGGGAGCCGTCAAGTAGCACCGCGGCAACGGGTATTGCCAGGGCGAGGGGCCGGCCGTCATCCACGGGGATGGCGGCCGGCCCCTCGCCACGACGGGAACCGCCGGGCGCGGAGAGTGGCCCCGGGCGGCCGGGCGCGGGCCTCAGCGGCTGAGCGCGGCGACCGCCGAGGCGGCCAGGTCGTCCAGATACCCCGGGGGCAGTTCGCCGCGGACGACGACCAGCCGCCAGTAGAGCGGCCCGACGATCAGGTCGAGCGCCCGGTCGGCGTCCGCGCCCCCGGGCAGCTCCCCCCGCTCGACGGCCTCGCGGACGATCACGGCCGCGATGCCCCGCTGCTCGTCCAGCAGGGCCGCCTTGATCGCGTCGGAGATCTCGGGGTGACGCGCCGCCTCCACCAGAAGATCCGGGATGACCTGCGAGGCGACCGGGTGGCGCAGGGCGTGCGACGCGACTTCGAGCAGGGCACGCACATCGCCGTGGAGCGAGCCGGTCGAGGGGGCGGGCAGCCCCTGCTCGGCGAAGGCCGAGACCAGGTCGAGGACGAGCTCCAGCTTCGACTTCCAGCGGCGGTAGACGGCGGTCTTGCCGACGCCCGCGCGGCGCGCGATGCCCTCGATGGACATCCGGGCGAAGCCGACCGCCGCCAGTTCGTCGAAGACGGCGGCGCGGATGGCGTCGGTCACGTCCTCGCGGAGCACGGCGGCGCCAGCGGGCACGCGCCGGGGGGCGCGGGGGCCCGCCGGGGCTCCGGGGCCCGTGGTGGTACGGGGGTCGGTAGTCATCAGCCCCGAGCATAGCCGCGCACCGGCACCCTGGCTACGTAACGACGATACGGTTGCGTTGCGACGTACTCCGGCCTACCGTGGGCGTTGCGACGATACGACACCGTCCCGTCGTCGGGAGTGAGAGAACCGCCCCCGCCACCGTCGAAAGCGGCACCTGTGAGCCAGCGTCAGACGATCGCAGCGACCCCACCGAACTCATCGGCCTCTCCGTCCCCTCCGGCGGCCCCGCCCTCATCGGACTCCCCGGCCGGCGCCGCCGGCCCCGCGCGGGAAACCGAGCTCGGCGCCCTCGCCCGCCGGCACGGGCTGACCGTGAGCGGCGCCCGCCCCTCGCTCCCCGCCTACCTGCGGCAGCTCTGGTCACGGCGCCACTTCATCACCGCGTTCGCGACGGCGCGGCTGACCGCCCAGTACAGCCAGGCCAAGCTCGGCCAGATCTGGCAGGTCATGACCCCGCTGCTCAACGCGACGGTCTACTACTTCATCTTCGGGGTGCTGCTCGACACCAAGCACGACATCCCGGACTTCATCCCGTTCCTGGTGACGGGCGTCTTCATCTGGACCTTCACCTCGAACTCGATCATGGCGGGCACCCGCGCGATCTCCGGCAACCTCGGTCTCGTACGGGCCCTGCACTTCCCGCGCGCCGCCCTGCCGATCGGACTCGCCCTCCAGCAGCTCCAGCAACTGCTCTTCTCGCTGGGCGCGCTGGCGGTGATCCTGGTCTGCTTCGGCGAGTACCCGGGCCTCAGTTGGCTGCTCGCGGTGCCCGCCCTCGCCCTCCAGGCGGTGTTCAACACCGGGATCTCGATGGTGCTGGCCCGGCTGGCGGCCAGGACCCCGGACATCTCCCAGCTCATGCCCTTCCTGCTGCGCACCTGGATGTACGTCTCCGGTGTGATGTGGAGCGTGGACCGGGTGACGAAGGGCGAGCACGTGCCGCACCTCGTCACGGTGGCGCTCCAGTGCAATCCCGCCGCCGTCTACATCGACCTGATGCGCTTCGCGCTCGTCGAGAGCTTCACCTCCGCCCAGCTTCCCCCGCATGTCTGGGCCCTCGCCGCCGGCTGGGCGCTGGTGGCCGGTGTGGGCGGGTTCCTGTTCTTCTGGAAGGCCGAAGAGGAGTACGGACGTGGCTGATACGTTCACGGAACGCCCCCCGGCGCCGGGCGCCGCCCCCGAGCCGGTCCCCACCGTCGTCGTCGACGGCGTCCACATCACCTACACCGTCCACGGCACCAAGGGCGGCAAAGGCAGCGCCACCTCCGCCCTGAGCCGGATCCTCTCCCGGCGCTCCGCCCCCGGCGCGCGCGAGGTGCACGCCGTCCGGGGCGTCAGCTTCGCCGCGTACAAGGGCGAGGCGATCGGTCTCATCGGCTCCAACGGCTCCGGCAAGTCGACGCTGCTCAAAGCCGTCGCGGGCCTGCTGCCGCCCAGCCGGGGCCGGGTCTTCACCCGGGGCCAGCCCTCGCTGCTCGGCGTCAACGCGGCGCTGATGAACGACCTGACCGGCGAACGCAACGTCACTCTCGGCGGGCTGGCCATGGGCATGACGCGCGAGCAGGTCCGGGAGCGCTACGAGGACATCGTGGAGTTCTCCGGCATCAACGAGAAGGGCGACTTCATCTCGCTGCCGATGCGGACGTACTCCTCGGGCATGGGCGCCCGGCTGCGCTTCTCGATCGCCGCCGCCAAGAGCCATGACGTCCTCCTGATCGACGAGGCGCTCTCCACCGGCGACGCCCGGTTCCAGCGGCGCAGCCAGGAGCGCATCAGCGCGCTGCGCGAGGAGGCCGGCACGGTCTTCCTCGTCAGCCACAGCAACAAGTCCATCCTGGAGACCTGCGACCGGGCGCTGTGGCTGGAGTCGGGCACGCTGCGGATGGACGGCCCGGCGCGGGAGGTCGTCGCGGCGTACGAGGAGTTCACGAACGCCGGCAGGAACAAGAAGCAGTAGTCACGGCACGCGCGCGCCGAGGGGCGCCCGGCTCACCACGAGCCGGGCGCCCCTCGTCCGTCCTGTCCTCCCCGCGGTCAGCGGTGGGTGCGCAGCAGCGTCCGCATCGTGCGCATCGCGACCGACAGGTTCGCCAGGTCGAACGCGTCCGAGCCCTGGATCTCGTCGAGCGTGGCACGGGAGCGGCTCAGGATCGCGGCGTTCTTCCGCTCCCACGCCTCGAACCGCTCCTCGGGCGTCGCGCTGCCGTCACCCACCGTCAGGACGTCCGACGTCAGGCCGGCATGCGCCGCGTACAGGTCCTCGCGGATCGAGGCGCGAGCCATGGACTGCCAGCGGTCGGCCCGCGGCAGCTCCACGATCCGGTCCATGAGCCGGCTGATCCGCAGCCGGTCGCCGAGGTCGTAGTACACCTCGGCGACGGCCAGCGGGTCCTGCTCCGTACGGTCCGCGATGGCGACGATGTCGAGCGCCGGGAAGACGGACGAGAACCCGGCGACCCGCAGGGCCAGCTCCTCGGGGACCCCGGCATCGGTCAGCTCCGCGAGGATGGCCTGGTACCACTCCAGCTCCGGGCCGCGCAGCATCGTCGGGAGCTGGGCCCAGACCCGCTCGACGCCCGCCGCGAAGAACTCGATCGTCCCCGCGATCTCCAGCGGCTGCGGCCGGTTGCCCAGCAGCCAGCGTGTGCCGCGCTCGACGAGCCGGCGCGAGTGGAGCCTGATCCGGGTCTGGACGTCCGCCGGGACCTGGTTGTCCAGCGCCTCGACGGCGTCCCACACCCCGTTCAGCCCGAAGATCTCCCGGGCCGCGGCCTGCGCCCGTACGATCTCCTCGGTCGACGCGCCGGTCTCCTCGCGCAGCCGGTGCAGGAAGGTCGAACCGCCGGTGTTGACGGTGTCGTTGACCAGGACCGTCGTGATGATCTCGCGGCGCAGCGCGTGTGCCTCGATCTGTTCGGCGAACTGCTCCCGGAGCTGCTGCGGGAAGTACGCGTACAGCAGCGAGCGCAGGCTCGGGTCGTCCGGCAGCTCGGTGTGGATCAGCTCCTCCGCCGCCGTGATCTTGGTGTAGGCGAGCAGCACGGCGAGTTCGGGCTGGGAGAGGCCCTTGCCGGAGTTGAGGAGTTCCCGGATCTGGCGGTCGGCGGGGAGGAATTCCAGCGCCCGGTCGAGGTGTCCGTCGCGGACCAGCCGGCGCATGAAGCGCTGGTGGGCGTGGAGGAGGGAGGGCGCCTGCGCCTGGGCGTTGGCGAGCGCGGTGTTCTGCGCGTAGTTGTTGCGCAGGACGAGCGCGCCGACCTCGTCGGTCATCTCGGCGAGGAGCTTGTTGCGCTGCTTGACGGTCATGTCCCCTTCGGTGACGAGACCGTTGAGCAGGATCTTGATGTTCACCTCGTGGTCGGAGGTGTCCACGCCCGCGCTGTTGTCGATGGCGTCGGTGTTGACGTCGCCGCCCGCGCCGCCCGCGCCGCGCCGGGCGAACTCGATCCGGCCGAGCTGGGTCAGCCCCAGGTTGCCGCCCTCGCCGACGACCTTGACCCGCAGGTCCTCGCCGTTGACGCGGATCGCGTCGTTGGCCTTGTCGCCGACGTCCGCGTCCGTCTCGGTGGACGCCTTCACGTACGTACCGATCCCGCCGTTCCACAGCAGGTCGACCGGGGCCTGGAGGATCGTCCTCATCAGCTCGGCGGGGGTCAGCTTGGTGATGCCGGGCTCGATGCCGAGGGCCTCGCGGACATGCGCGTTGACGGGGATCGACTTGGCCGTACGGGGGTGGATCCCGCCGCCCGGGGAGAGCAGCCCCTTGTCGTAGTCGGCCCAGGAGGAGCGCGGCAGCTCGAAGAGCCGGCGGCGCTCGGCGTACGAGGTGGCCGCGTCGGGGCGCGGGTCGAGGAAGATGTGCCGGTGGTCGAAGGCCGCGACCAGCCGGATGTGCTCGGAGAGCAGCATGCCGTTGCCGAAGACGTCACCGGACATGTCGCCGACGCCGACGACGGTGAAGTCCTCGGTCTGGGTGTCGTGGCCGTGCTCGCGGAAGTGCCGCTTCACGGACTCCCAGGCACCGCGGGCCGTGATGCCCATGCCCTTGTGGTCGTAGCCCGCGCTGCCGCCGGAGGCGAACGCGTCCCCGAGCCAGAAATCGTAGGAGACCGCGACGTCGTTGGCGATGTCGGAGAAGCTGGCGGTGCCCTTGTCGGCGGCGACGACGAGATACGTGTCGTCCCCGTCGTGGCGTACGACATCGGCGGGCGGCACGACCTCGCCGGCGACCATGTTGTCCGTGATGTCGAGCAGCGCCGAGATGAAGACCTTGTACGAGGCGATGCCCTCGGCGAGCCAGGCGTCCCGGTCGGCGGCCGGGTCGGGCAGCTGCTTGGCGACGAAGCCGCCCTTGGCGCCGACCGGCACGATCACGGTGTTCTTGACCATCTGCGCCTTGACCAGGCCGAGGATCTCCGTACGGAAGTCCTCCCGCCGGTCCGACCAGCGCAGCCCGCCGCGGGCGACCTTGCCGAAGCGCAGGTGGACCCCCTCGACGCGCGGGGAGTAGACCCAGATCTCGTAGGCGGGGCGGGGCGCGGGGAGGTCGGGGATGGCCTGCGGGTCGAACTTCATCGACACGTAGCGGTGCTGCTCGCCGCTGCTGGTCCGCTGGAAGAAGTTGGTCCGCAGCGTGGCCTTGATGAGGGTGAGGAAGGAGCGCAGGATCCGGTCCTCGTCCAGGCTCGCGACCTGGTCGAGGGCGCCGTCCAGCTCCTCCAGCATGGCCTCCGTCAGCTCCGTGCCGGCGCGCTGGCGGCCGGGCGACATGCGGGCCTCGAAGAGGGAGATCAGCAGCCGGGTGGTGTGCACGTTGGAGCGGAGGGTGTCCTCCATGTACTCCTGGCTGAAGGTCGATCCCGACTGGCGCAGGTACTTGGCGTAGGCGCGCAGCACCATCGCCTGGCGCCAGTCCAGACCGGCCCGCAGGACGAGGGAGTTGAAGCCGTCGTTCTCCGCGGCTCCGGTCCACACCGCGGCGAAGGCGTGCTGGAAGCGCTCGCGGTCGTCCTCGGTGAGGTAGTCGCCGCCGCCGGTGCCGCCCTGGGGCAGCCGCAGGCCGAAGTCGTAGATCCAGGCGTGGGTACGGTCCGTGCAGCGCAGCTCGTACGGCCGCTCGTCGACGACCTCGACACCGAGCCGCTGGAGCACGGGGAGGACGGCGGAGAGGGAGACCTGCTCGCCGGTGCGGTAGATCTTGAAGCGCCGCTCGCCGGGGCCCGCGCCGACCGGCTCGTACAGGGAGAGGGAGAAGTCCTTCTCCTTCTGGTCGAGCGCTTCGAGGTGGACCAGGTCGGCGACCGCGGCCCGCGGGGAGTGGTCGGCCTTGTAGCCCTCGGGGAAGGCGCTGCCGTACTTGCGGAGCAGTTCGGCGGCGCGCTCCTCGCCGCATTCGGCGTTCAGCGCCTCGCCGAACGCGTCGGCCCAGGAGCGGGCCGCGGCCACGAGGCGGGCCTCGATCCGGTCCGTGTCGGCGTCGGTGAGCTTGGCCAGCTCGGTGCCCCGGGGGACCCGGACGACGAAGTGCAGCCGGGAGAGGATCGATTCTGTGTTCCACGCGGTGAAGTCGACGCTGGTGCCGCCCAGCTCCTCCTTGAGGATGTCGACCAGCCGCAGCCGGACCCCGGTGGTGTAGCGGTCGCGGGGCAGGTAGACGAGGGCGGAGTAGTAGCGCCCGTACTCGTCCTGGCGGAGGTAGAGCCGCAGCCTGCGGCGCTCCTGGAGGTAGAGCACGCTGGTGACGATGGAGCGCAGTTCGTCGACGGGCGTCTGGAACAGCTCGTCGCGCGGGTAGGTCTCCAGGATCTGGAGCAGGTCGCGGCCGTCGTGGCTGTTGGGCGAGAAGCCGGCGCCCTCCAGGACCTCGGCGACCTTGCGCCGGATCACCGGGACCCGGCGGACGGACTCGGTGTACGCGGCCGAGGAGAACAGCCCGAGGAAGCGGCGCTCACCGACGACGTTGCCCTTGTCGTCGAACTTCTTCACCCCGACGTAGTCGAGATAGCTGGGCCGGTGGACCGTGGCGCGGCTGTTGGCCTTGGTGAGGATCAGCAGCTTGTGCTCGCGGGCCTTGGCCCGGGCGTCGGCGGGCAGCCGGCTGAAGGAGGGACTGACCGGGTGGTCGTCGTCGGCGCCGTGGTGCGGGTCGGAGCGCAGCACGCCGAGTCCGGTGCCGGGGACGGCGGACAGGGCGTCGCTGTCCGTCAGTTGGTACTCGCGGTAGCCGAGGAAGGTGAAGTGGTCGGCGGCGAGCCAGCGCAGCAGCTCGCGGGCCTCCTCGACCTCCTGTTCGCGCAGGTCGTCCGCGGTCGGCTCGCCGGGCAGCTCCTCGGCGATGCGCAGCGCGGCCTCGCGCATCTTCTCCCAGTCCTCGACGGTCTCGCGGACGTCGGACAGGATGCGCAGCAGGTCGGCGGTCATCTGCCGGAGGTCGGCGCGGTCGCTCTCGCGGTCCACCTCGACATGGATCCAGGACTCGGTGAGCGCGTCGTGGGGGCGCTCGGCCGAGGCGCCGATCCCTTCGGGGAGCACCTCGATCAGCTTGCCGGTGACATCACGGCGCACGGTGATCTGAGGGTGGATCACGACGTGGATGCCGCGGCCCTGCCGGGAGAGTTCGTTGGTGACGGAGTCCACGAGGAAGGGCATGTCGTCGGTGACGACCTCCACCACGGAGTGGCTGCACGTCCAGCCGTTCTCCTCGACCGTGGGGGTGTGGACCCGTACGCTCGCCGTTCCCTGCGGGCGGTTCCCGGCGAGCCGGTAGTGCGAGAGCGCGGCGCCGAGGACATCGGTGGAGTCGCGGCCCGCGAGGTCCTCCGGGGCCGTGTGCAGGTAGTAGCGCTGGAGGTACGCGAGAACCGCGGCGCGGTCGGCGCCGTCCCCGTCCCCGTGCCGGGCGTCACCTGGACCGCCGCTTGGCCCGGTGCCGTCGGGCCCGGCGGCGTCCGCGTCCTTCCGGAGGCCGCCCCCCAGCCCCCCGGCACCTCCCACCGGGCTGTTCTCAGCGGCCCGGGCCGCCTGTTCGAGCAGCTCGGCCTTGGCTTCGTCCAGCTTGGTCTGCATGTCCTCTGGCTCCTGTCGCGCGCCGTTGCGTGACGTAGGTGAAGGAAGCGACACAACGCCACGACGCGGGGTTTCCGGTCTGGGTCGACGTTATGCCGCGATGAGAGATGTCCGGGGCCTTATTGACCAATTCTGGCAGTCGTCCCGCGTCCGCTGCCGCGACCGGCGGACGACGCCGACGTGGTTCATGTCCCGGGTGAGCGGCGGTCGCCCGGGCGCGCTGGCGCTCCGGGCGCAGGCCGGGGGCTTCGCTGCCCCCACGGCGTATCGCGCTGATCACGGGCACAAGGCTATCGCCCTCCACCCAGGCTCCGTCATGAGCCGCTTGTGTACAAATGCAAGGCTCCGAATTGGCCACTTCGGACAGGCCCAGGGGGTGGCCCGGGGGGACACGGGCGGCCCTCTCGCGCGGTCTCACGGACGGGGACGACACGGATGGGCAGACTGGTCGAGAGGTGGACAGACCGCCCCATCCTTCCCGGGAGCAGCCATGGCAGCCAAGGTCCTGATCGTCACCGGCGACGCCGCCGAGTCCCTCGAAGTCCTCTATCCGTACCAGCGCCTGCGCGAGGAGGGGTACGAGGTCCATATCGCCGCTCCTTCCCGGAAGAAGCTCCGGTTCGTGGTCCATGACTTCGAACCGGGCTTCGACACCTACACCGAGAAGCCCGGTTACACCTTCCCCGCCGACCTGGCGTTCTCCGAGGTCGACCCGACGGAGTACGCGGCCCTGGTCGTCCCGGGCGGCCGGGCCCCCGAATACCTGCGCGGCGACGCGGAGCTGCGCAAGATCCTCAAGTCCTTCTTCGACGCGGACAAACCGGTGGCGCAGATCTGCCACGGCCCGCTGCTCACGGCGGCGATCGGTGAACTCGCCGGCCGCAGGGTCACGGCCTATCCGGCGCTGGAGATCGACATGCAGTCGGCGGGAGCGACCTTCCAGGACGCGGAGGCGGTGGTGGACGGCACCCTGATCTCCTCCCGCGCCTGGCCCGACCACCCGGCCTGGATGCGCGCGTTCCTCACCGTGCTGCGCGCGAAGGCCCCGGTGGCCTGAGGCCAGTCGTTCGGATCAGGCCGGATCGGGCCCTGGACAGGCTGCCGCGAAGTCCCGTGGGCGGGCCCGGGAGGGCTATGCCGACTCCCGGGCGAGCGCCACCGCTTCCTCCAGGGTGTCCACGACCGGGACGCCCACCGCCTCCAGAGTGGCCCGGCTGTTGCAGCCGCCGGTGTAGAGCACGGCGCGTGCCCCCACATGCGCCGCCGCCACCGCGTCGTCGACCGCGTCGCCGATCACCACCGTACGGTCGGCGGATATCCTTCCGGACCCCACGCCCGCCCCGGACCCCACGCCCACCCCTGCCCCCACGCCCGACCGGGCCAGTGCGGCCAGATGGCGCTCCAGATGCAGGGCCTTGCTGCCGCCCGACGGGCCCCTGCGGCCGTCGACCCGCAGGAAGTGGCGCTCGATCCCGAAGCCCCGCACCGTCGGGACGAGGTGTTCGTGCCCGTACATACTCAGCAGCGACTGGCTGCCGCCCGCGAGCGCCCACCCCGCGAGCAGTTCCTCGACGCCGCGCGTCAGCCCGCATGCGTCGCGCCGCTCCGTGTAGTGGCGGTGGAACGTCTCGTCCATGACGACCCACTCGGCGTCGCTCGGCAGGCGCCCCATGAGCCGCTCGTAGAAGCGCGGGATGGGCACGCAGTACAGCTCCCGGTAGCGGTCGAGCGTGATCGGCGCCAGCCCTATCTCCGCGAAGGCCGCGTTGGTCGCCCCGATGACCGCGCGCATGTCGTCGAGGATCGTGCCGTTCCAGTCCCACACCAGGTGCGTGTTCTGCTTCCCCATGCCCAGAACCGTACCGGGCGGGTCTGACAACGCCCCTCGGCAGTCAGGCGGTCAGGCACTCAGGCGATCAGGTTCGGGATCTCCTGGATCCCGAACCAGAGCAGTTCGTGGTCCTCCGCGCCGTCGACCGTGAACCGCGCGTCGTCGTCCCCGTGGTCCGCGGCGCCCAGCGCCGCCGCCGCTGCCGTCACATCGGCGTCCGCGTCGTCGGAGTCCACATGCACCGCCGCCGCCTTCGTCAGCGCGATCGCCGCCGCGATCCGCACCTCGCCGAGCGAGGAGGCGTCCAGCCGGAGGTCGGGGTCGGAGACGGCCTCCCGGTCCGGTACGTCCGCCGCGACGACCACCCGGCGGCGGGCCGCGGCCGGATCCGCGGCGATCAGCCGCAGCGAGGCGGCGGCGGCCCGGTTGAGCGCGGCGTACTCCAGTTCCTCGATGTCGTCCGAGACGTACCACTCCCGCAGCCCCGGCGTGACCGCGTACGCCGTCAGCGGTCCGGGCCCCAGCTCACCCGTCTTGTGCGCCTCTGCGAGACCGGGCAGCGTCAGGGGGACGTAGACACGCATGGCATGGCCGCTTTCGTCGACGGGAGAACACCTAAGGATACGTGGACCCGTCCCTCTTCGGGGTGACGCTGATGGGGCTCCCAGACGTCCACCGGGAACCGTGCGCACCCGCGCCACCAGGCCCCGCGCCGCCCGGCGATCACCCGGATAGGTGATTTCACCGCCTCGTGTCCCGCCCGCGCCCCCTCCTTGCGGCGTTACCCCAAGGGCCCGTAAAAGGTCCCCCAACAGAAGTTACCGACCGGTATCCGACCGGGCGGGCAGAACGGGGGCGATCTGCGTGAACAGGACCACTTCCTCCACTCCCTCCAGCGCCATCACCACCGGGTCCAGGCCGCCGGGCCGCCGCGATCCGCGCAGGCCCGGCGCCGTACGTCCGCAGCGGCGCCGGCACGTCCCGCCGCACGAGCTGTTCGCGGAGCGACTGCTCGCCGTCCTCAGCGGCCACCGGCCCGTGCACTGGATGCTCGGCCAGACCGTCGGCGAGGCGTACGAACAGCTCGTCCGGCTCGCGCCGGGCACCCCACTCAGGGCCAGGGGCGTCCGCCCGGTGATCCGCACCTGCCGCTACTCCCAGCCGAGGCCCGGCGTGCTTGAGGCATCCGCCAGTATCGCCGCGGGCGAGCAGGTCCGCGCCCTGGCCTTCCGGCTGGAGCGGAGCACCGATCTGCGCTGGCGCTGCGCCGCGGTCGAGGTCGGCGGAGAACGTGTCACCACCGACGCGTGATCCCCGGCCCATGACCACCCGCCCCATGACCACCCACCCCGCGACCGCCCGGCCCTCCCGCGACGGCGAAGGGCCGGGGCGCGCACCACGTGTGTGCGCGCCCCGGCCCCTGCGGCGGTGGGCGGTCCGGGCGGCGGCCCGGCCCCTCGCCCTACTTCTTGCGGCGGCGTCCGCTGGGCGCGCTCTTCTGCGCCTTGCGGCGCTCGGCCCGCGTCATCCCGTCCGACGTGGAGCGCGTCGGACCCTCCGCGCTCTGGAAGTCACCCTCGACGATGCCGCCCTCGCCGTCCACCGTGGGGGCCGAGAAGTGCAGCCGGTCGGGCCGCTGCGGCGCTTCGAGCCCCTTCGCGCGGATCTCCGGACGCGCGGTGCCCGCGGGGACCGCGTCCTCCTTCTTGTCGAGCGACGTGCGCTCGGCGGAGTCCTGCACCGGGACCTCCTCGACCTGCTGCTCGACCTGGACCTCCAGGTTGAACAGGTAGCCGACGGACTCCTCCTTGATGCCCTCCATCATGGCGTTGAACATGTCGAAGCCCTCGCGCTGGTACTCAACCAGCGGGTCCTTCTGGGCCATCGCCCGCAGGCCGATGCCCTCCTGGAGGTAGTCCATCTCGTAGAGGTGCTCACGCCACTTGCGGTCCAGGACGGAGAGCACCACGCGGCGCTCCAGCTCACGCATGATGTCCGAGCCGAGCTGGTTCTCCCGCTCCTCGTACTGGGCGTAGATGTCGTCCTTGATGGACTCCGAGATGAACTCGGCGGTGATCCCGGCGCGGTCGCCCGCCGCGTCCTCCAGCTCGTCGACGGTGACCTTCGTCGGGTAGAGCTGCTTGAAGGCGCCCCACAGCCGGTCCAGGTCCCACTCCTCGGCGAAGCCCTCGACGGTCTCCGCCTGGATGTACGCGTCGATCGTGTCGTCCATGAAGTGGCGCACCTGCTCCTGCAGGTCCTCACCCTCCAGGACGCGGCGGCGCTCGCCGTAGATGACCTCGCGCTGCCGGCTCAGGACCTCGTCGTACTTCAGGACGTTCTTACGGGTCTCGAAGTTCTGCTGCTCGACCTGGGACTGCGCGGAGGCGATGGCGCGCGTCACCATCTTGTTCTCGATGGGGACGTCGTCCGGCACGTTCGCCATGGACATCACACGCTCGACCATCTGGGCCTTGAAGAGCCGCATCAGGTCGTCGCCGAGCGACAGGTAGAAGCGGGACTCGCCCGGGTCGCCCTGACGGCCGGAGCGGCCGCGGAGCTGGTTGTCGATACGGCGCGACTCGTGGCGCTCGGTGCCCAGGACGTAGAGCCCGCCCAGCTCCTTGACCTCCTCGAACTCCGCCTTGACGGCCTGCTCGGCCTTCTCCAGCGCGGCGGGCAGCGCCGCCGACCACTCCTCGACGTGCTCGACGGGGTCCAGGCCGCGCTGCCGCAGCTCCGCCTCCGCCAGGTCGTCGGGGTTGCCGCCGAGCTTGATGTCCGTACCACGGCCGGCCATGTTCGTCGCGACGGTGACGGCGCCCTTGCGGCCCGCCTGGGCGACGATCGTCGCCTCGCGGTCGTTCTGCTTGGCGTTCAGCACCTCGTGCTGCACACCGCGCTTGCTGAGCTGCTGCGAGAGGTACTCGGACTTCTCGACGGAGGTCGTGCCGACCAGGATGGGCTGGCCCTTCTCGTGCTTCTCCGCGATGTCGTCCACGACCGCCGCGAACTTGGCGACCTCGGTGCGGTAGATCAGGTCGGACTGGTCCATGCGGACCATCGGCCGGTTCGTCGGGATCGGCACGACGCCCAGCTTGTAGATCTGGTGGAACTCGGCGGCCTCGGTCATGGCCGTACCGGTCATACCGGAGAGCTTGCCGTAGAGGCGGAAGAAGTTCTGCAGTGTGATCGTGGCGAGGGTCTGGTTCTCGTCCTTGATGTCCACCCCTTCCTTCGCCTCGATCGCCTGGTGCATGCCCTCGTTGTAGCGGCGGCCGGCGAGGATACGGCCGGTGTGCTCGTCGACGATCATGACTTCGCCGTCCATGACGACGTAGTCCTTGTCGTTCTTGAACAGCTCCTTGGCCTTGATCGCGTTGTTCAGATAACCGACGAGCGGGGTGTTCACCGACTCGTACAGGTTGTCGATGCCGAGCCAGTCCTCGACCTTGGCGACCCCGGGCTCGTGGATCGCGACCGTGCGCTTCTTCTCGTCGACCTCGTAGTCGCCGGTCTCCTCGATGCCCTTGAGCGGGTTGCCCGCCTCACCCCTGGTGAGGCGCCTGACCAGCTTGGCGAAGTCGCCGTACCACTTCGTGGCCTGGTCCGCGGGGCCGGAGATGATCAGCGGCGTACGGGCCTCGTCGACCAGGATCGAGTCGACCTCGTCGACCACGGCGAAGTTGTGGCCGCGCTGGACCAGCTCGTCCTTGGACCACGCCATGTTGTCGCGCAGGTAGTCGAAGCCGAACTCGTTGTTCGTGCCGTACGTGATGTCGCACGCGTACTGCTCACGGCGCTGCGCGGGCGACATGTTCGCCATGATGCAGCCGACCTTGAGGCCCAGGAAGTTGTGGACGCGGCCCATCAGCTCGGAGTCGCGCTCGGCCAGGTAGTCGTTCACCGTGATCAGGTGGACGCCCTTGCCGGACAGCGCGTTCAGATACGCGGGCAGCGTGCCGACGAGGGTCTTGCCCTCACCGGTCTTCATCTCCGCGACATAGCCGAGGTGCAGCGCGGCGCCACCCATGAGCTGTACGTCGTAGTGACGCTGGCCGAGGACGCGCTTGGCCGCCTCACGGACGGTCGCGAACGCCTCGGGAAGCAGGTCGTCCAGGCTCTCTCCATCGGCGTACCGCTCTTTGTACTCGGCGGTGAGCGCCCGCAACTCGGCGTCGGAGAGGCTGACGAAGTCCTCTTCGATAGAGTTGACCTGGTCCGCGATGCGGTGCAGTTTGCGCAGGATCTTGCCTTCGCCTGCACGCATGAGCTTGTTGAAGACGGACACTGAGGCTGGTCTCCTTGCCGGTCGGGCCTGGCACGTGGGTCGGAATCGGACACGGGCGCGGGCACGGCAGGCGGGCCCCACCGCAACGGCCATCGTAAGCGAGGACTCGGCCACGCCGGGAGGCCGCCGCCACGCGGGTCTGCCGCCGCCCGCATATATGAACGCGCGGGACCCGCGGAAGGTGCCGGTGCGACCGGAAAAGCATTCGTCCCGGATCTCCCGGATCAGCAGAATCCGCCCATGGAACCCGTCACGCTCACCACCGAGCGCCTGCTGCTGCGCGCCCTCACACCCGACGACATCGACGCCGTGCACGCGATCTGCCAGGACCCCGGCATACAGCGCTGGATCTCCCTCCCCACCCCGTACGAACGCGAGCACGCCGAACACTTCGTCGAGCGGCTGGCGGCGGACGGCTGGCGCTCCGGGACCATCTGCACCTTCGGCGTCCTGCCCCTCGGCGGCGGTCCCCTCCTGGGCGCCGTCAACACACACCGCCAGACCGGCACCTGGGAGATCGGCTACTGGACGGCGAAGGAACACCGCGGACGCGGCTACACCACGGAAGCCGTGGCGGCCGTGGCCCGCTGGGCCTTCACCGCCCTGGGCGCGCAGCGGCTGGAGTGGCGCGCCGAGGTCGGCAACGGGGGCTCACGGGCCGTCGCCGAGAAGGCCGGTTTCGTGATGGAGGGCGTGCTCCGCGCGGCCCTCCTCCAGCGGGACACCCTGCGGGACGCCTGGGTCGGCTCCCTCCTCCCCTCGGACCTGCGGCTGCCCGGCACCCACCCGTACCTGCCCGCGCGGAGCTGAGCCTCCGGCCTCCCGGGCCCGTTGTCAGTGCCGCCGTCTATCGTGCGGACCATGACGACTGTGCCGCCCGCCACCGCCGAGCTGTCCGCCGACGAGGCCCGCCGTATCGCGCTGCGCGCCCAGGGATTCCTCGGCGCGCCCGACCGGCGCGGCGGCGTCCGGGGGGTGCTGCGCCATCTCGGCGCCGTCCAGCTGGACACGATCTCGGTGCTCGCCCGGTCGCACGAGCTGATTCCGTACGCACGGCTGGGCGGGGTGGGCCGCAGGACGGTCGAGGACGCCTACTGGACGCCGCCCGCGCCCGGCGGAGGGTCGCCGGCCGAGCCGCACGCCTTCGAGTACTGGTCCCACGCGGCCTGCGTGCTGCCCATCGAGGAGTGGCCGCACTTCGCCTTCCGCCGCCGCGCCTACCGCGCCCGCCCGCAGTGGTACCACGAGCTGGCGGACGGGGCGTACGACGCGGTGATCAAGCAGCTGCGCACGGAGGGCCCGCTGACCGCCACGGAGCTGGGCGGCGCCAAGAACGGCGGGCCGTGGTGGGACTGGTCCGAGGCGAAGGTCGCCGTGGAGCGCGCGCTGATGTACGGCGAGGTGGTGTGCACCGGCCGGCGGAGCTGGAAGCGGGTGTACGACCTCGCGGAGCGCGCCGTCCCCGCCGCCCTCCTCCATGACGACCTGGACGACACGGAGTGCCTGCGCCGCCTGGTGGCGCTCGCGGGGCAGTCGCTGGGGGTGGGGACGCGCGCCGACATCGCGGACTACCACCGCCTCAAGGGCGAGCAGGTCGACGCGGTGATCGCGGATTCGGGGCTGGTGCCGGTGAGCGTCGAGGGCTGGGCGAAGCCCGCCTGGGCGGACCCGGCGGCGCTAGCCACCACCCCGCGCGGCCGGCACCGTACGACGCTGCTGTCGCCGTTCGACTCCCTCATCTGGGAGCGGGCCCGCACCGAGCGGATCTTCGGCTTCACCCACCGGCTGGAGGCGTACGTCCCCAAGCCGAAGCGGATATACGGGTACTTCGCGATGCCGCTGCTCTCCGGTGGCCGGCTGCTCGGCCGCGTCGACCCGGCGCGCGAGGGGAAGACACTGGTGGCCAAGCAGGTCTCCCTGGACACCCCGAAGGGCGTCTCCCCCATGGCGACGGCGCTGCGGGAGGCGGCGGAATGGGTCGGCTGCTCGGACGTACGGGTGGAGCGCGTCGACCCGCCCGAGCTGCGCGGCCCGCTGGCCCGGGCGCTCACCGACGCGGCGTGACGGGCGGGCGCGGACGCAGGGTCAGCGGATTTCGAGGATCTTCTCGCGCATCGCGTAGACCACGGCCTCCATCCTGGAGTGGAGCTGGAGCTTCTCCAGGATGTTGCGGACGTGGTTCTTCACGGTGTTCTCCGAGATGAACAGCTCCTTGGCGATGTCCCGGTTGTTCATGCCCGTGGCCACCAGCTTCAGGACCTCCAGCTCGCGCTCGGTCAGCCGGGGCGCCGGCACGAGCCTGCGCTCGTCGGTGCGCTGGATCATCGACTTGAACTCGGTGAGCAGCTTGGACGCCATGGACGGGCTGATCTGCGACTGGCCGTCGGCCACGGCGCGGATCGCGGTGGCGACCTCGTCGGTGGAGATCTCCTTGAGGAGATAGCCGGTGGCGCCCGCCTTGATCGCGTCGTAGAGGTCGGCCTCCTCGTCGCTGATCGTCAGCATGATGATCTTGGCGCTGGGGGCCACCTCCTTGATGGAGGTGCACGCCTCGATGCCGCCGCGCTTGGGCATCCTGACGTCCATCAGCACGATGTCGGGCAGCAGGTCCGCGGCCTTGTCGACGGCCTCGGCTCCGTCACCGGCCTCCCCGACGACCTGGATGTCCTCCTCCTGCGCGAGAACGATCTCCAGCCCGCGGCGGAAGAGCGCATGGTCGTCCACGACGAGGACCCGGATCGGCTCCGGCCGCGAGCCTCCCCGCTCCGCGTCGGCGTCGGACGCGGCGCCGCCGAGCGCGCCCCCGGCCCCACCGGCGTGATGCACCGGTCCGAAGCTGTCCGCCATCGTTCCCTCCCCCTGAAGGCCGGGGCCCGCATTCATGAGAGCCGGCCAACCGCAGTTCGCAGACCACTTGTTGGCGTGCGCCTCCATGATTTCATGCCCGCGCGGCCGAGGGGTCGTCCTCGGGACGCGCCGAGGCGCCCCCAGGGGCTCTACGAGCGCCCGGGGACACCATCGGGCGTAGGATTCCGGCCTCTTTTCCGGCTGAATTCCAGCGGTCCGACCGGTGTGCCGGCCGTACCGCCAGGTGTATCCGCCGCTCCGGCCGCCGGTGTCGGCCGCTCAGGAGGGTGTCATCCGTTCGGGACGTCTCGGCCGCCCAGGACGGTCTCAGCCGTTCGGGACGGTCTCAGCCGCCGAGTGCGCCACCGGCGCCGCCCGCCTCCGAGCCGGCCAGCGGGTCCGTCCTGAGATGAATGACGCCGTAGTCGTAGGCGTGGCGCCGGTAGACGACGCTGGGTTCCTTGGTGTCGGAATCGACGAAGAGATAGAAGTCGTGACCGACCAGCTCCATCTCGTAGAGCGCCTGATCGAGGGTCATCGGTGCGGCGACATGGGTCTTCTCACGAACCACCAGGGGGCCTTCGCCCTGCACCTCAAGCGTGCCGATCATGGTGGTCGGCACGGCGTCCCGGGCCTCCTGCGCCGCGGTCGCGCCGTTCGCGTTCAACTGGGCCACGCCAGGAACGACATCGACGACTTCGGCTGCCGACAACCGGCCGTTGCCCCGCCGGTTGTGACGCTTCTCGTGCTGTTTGCGCAGCCGCGCCTCCAACTTGCCCGTGGCCAGGTCGAGCGCCGCGTACGGATCGGCGGCCGCCGCCTCCGCACGGATCACGGGGCCCCGCGAATGAAGGGTGATCTCCACCCGGTCACTGCGATCGGCCTGCCGCGGATTCGGCTCCTTGGACACCTCGACATCGAGGCTGATCACCTTGGCGTCCAGCTTCTGGATCTTCTCCAGCTTCAGCTTCTCCGCCACGTGCTTGCGGAACCGCTCGGGCACCTCTGTCTTGCGGCCCTTGACGACGATGTCCACGCAGAACTCCGTTCCCGGATCACTCCGCCTCGCTGCGGAGTCACTCCTTGTTGCACCAGACCCCGGTAGTCACCGGAGCCTCGGACTTGGCGACTTCACCTCCTCCTCCCCCAGCGGCGAGATCCCCACTCCCCAAAACTTCCGGGGGTCTGAAAAGCGCCGGAGCACACCAGTGCATTCAACGAGTCATGGCTCGCGCCATTCCTCATAACCGAACATAGACCTCCCGGACGGGTGTCGGCACCCGCTACCGGCACGTACCTCTGTTCAGGTTTTTCCTGCCCTGTTCACCTGCAACGATGCACGGTCGCCGTCAGTTCCGATTTATTTCGAAAGACAGTGGCGGAGCGGCTACGACAGCGGCACTCACCGGTACGAATCCGGGAATGCCGGGGCCCATGGCGGCACGCAGTGCCCTCGCCCCTTCCGCGAGCGACGCACCGGTTGTCATGAGGTCGTCGACCAGTACCACCCGGCCGCCCTCCAGCAGCCGCGTACCCCCGACGGCGACCTCCAATGCCCCCGAAAGGTTCGCCTGTCTCTGCCGGGCGCCGAGGCCCGCCTGATCGGCGACCGGCCGGCGCTGCCGCAGCACCGGCAGGACCCGGCACTCGCGCCCCGTACGCCGCAGCTCTCCCGCGGCGGCCAGCGCGACCCTGCGGCCCGCGTCGTGCCCCCGCGCCCCGACCGCGCGCCGCGTGGACGGCACCGGCACGAGCAGCAGCGGCCCCACCCCCGTGCCGGGCGGCGCCGCTGCCCGCACAGCGCCCGCCAGGGCCTGCCCCAGCGGCGCGGCGAGCCCCAGCGCCCCGCGCTCCTTGTGGGCCAGCAGAACCGCCCGTACGGCGTCCTCGTAGGGAGCCGCGGCATGGACGGCCGGGAGCCCCGGCGGCTCCGGCACCGGCCGCACCCGGCACGGCCAGGTGCCGTACAGCGCCCGGCCGCACGGCTCGCACAAAGGAGTCCTGGGGCTTCCGCACCCGCCACAGGCGACCGGCAGCACCAGGCCGGTGATCTCCCGCCACCACGCCCGCATGAGACACACTGTGCCAACCTCGGAGGCACGGGACCACCCCTGTGGACAACTCGGTCCCGCAAACCCCGCAACCAGCCGTTTCCACCTCGTCGGCCGACCGTTTCCAGCCCCTCGCACGAGCCCGGCACGATCCGGACGAAAGACCCTGGACGTCAGCCCGGATAGACGGGCGACGACCCCACTTCGACCATCGTCTGCCAGTTCGCCCCCGTGGGCAGCCGTACGATCCCCGCGTCCTCGGAGTCGGCCACCACCGGCTGCTGGTCGTCGTCCGCGGCGGCGATCGCCGTCACCTGGTTGAGCCCGGGCAGCACGCTCGACGCCGAGGTCGACCCGTCGGTCTGCAGGTAGCGGACCTGCTGCACGCCTCCCTGCTCCTTGCCGACCACCACGAGCCTGCTCGGACCGGCCCAGGAGACCGCCGTGACCGTCTCCAGCTGCGGGGCCGCCGACTGGAGTTCCGCCACGGACACCACCGGATCGGCCCCGGCGCCGTGCCGCTCCACCCGGCCGATCTGCAGCGTGGTCCTGCCGTCCTTCGCCAGCAGCAGCGCGATCCGTACCCCGTCCGCCGACACCCGCAGCCCCTCGATGCGCGCGCCGCCCAGACCGTCGACCGTGACCGTCTGCGGCTCACCCGCACCGTCCGCGAACCGCAGCAGACGCGGCTGTGCCGGGTCCCGGTCGGCGACCCACAGATCACCGCGCCCGTCCCAGCTCGGCGCCGAGAGCCGGTGCCGGTCGTCCGGCCCCTTGCTGGTCAGCAGCGGGTCGCCCGGCTCGCTGTCCGCGAGGATCGACGACACGTACAACGACTGGGCGTCCTTCGTGACACCGGCCGCGTGCTTCTCGTCGCGCGCCACCCCGACCCAGCCCAGCTTCAGATCGCCCTTGCCCAGCGGCCCGATGACCTGCGACCGGTCCACGCTCTCGCCTCCGCCCGCCTGGAGCAGCGACAGCCGCCCCCGGTCGTCGACGTAGTACGGGTTGTCGGGCCGGCCGGTGGTGCGGTCCGGCGCGAACTCCTCCGCCTGGTCACCACTGAGCACACAGAGCGAGGAACCGTCGGCCAGCAGCTCGACCTGCCCCACCCGTGTCGCCGTGAGGTCCCGCAGCGTGAACAGCAGCTGCGCGGCCATCTTCCGGCACTGCGTGCGTCCTGCCTTGGCCGCCTTCTCGTTGAGCGGCACCTTCAGCGCGTTCCGGTCGTCGAACTCCAGCGACGTGGTGCCCTTCTGCAGCGCCGTACCGGTGGGGAACGGGGAGTCGACGACCCTCTTCAGCCAGTTCGTCGGCCCGTCGAGCAGCACTTTGACCGCCTGCGTGACCGGATCCATCCGGGTCGTGGGGTCTATGCGCTGCCGGATGTAGACCGGATCGGCGACCAGCCAGTTCTCCCCGGAGGCGAAGTAGTACTTGTTGACCGACCGGTAGTTGCGCTGGAAGTCCGACTCGCCGAGCACCAGCCCCTGCGGCAGACCGTCGATCCGCCACTCCTTGGTACCGCCGATGTTCTGCCGCACCAGGTGGATGCTGCCGTTGTACGCGGTGGGCTCCAGCGGCTGATAGGCGTGCGAGGAGTCCACGTCGGCGATCCGGTCGCCGTACAGCGGATAGGTCAGACCACCGCTCTCCGAGCCGGACGCCTCCTGCGGAACCGCGGGATCCGGCGCGGCGCGCAGCACCGTCGTACCGGCACCCGGCTGCCAGGAGCGGGACGCCGTCGGCGTCAGATACTTCCTGGCCATCGCGAAATCCGGATCGTCACTGGTCATCGCCTCCAGGAAACCGTCGACGATCTCGGCGGGCCCCGCCTTCTCGCGCGGCGGCACGGCGTACACCCGGACCTGGGACTCACCGGGCGGGGATGCCTTGACCGGCTCCACGTCCCCGCTGTCCGGGATCGACGCGCACCCGGCCAGCAGCACGGCGAGCACGCCGAACGCGGCCGGCGTCCGCACCCTCCCCAGTCCGAACCGACGGCGGTCAGCGCCCACGTATCGTGTCCTCCCGCTGCGGAGCCGACGGTGCGGATCCTTCGGATTCTTCGGTGGTCCGGGTACCGCTCTCAGGGGCCCGCTCCCCCGCGGGCCGTGACACCACCCGGGCGCCGCTGCCCGGCAGCGCCGCGGGATCCACCGCGGCGGTCGCCCGGAGCGGCGTGGGCGGCCCCGCCGCCTGGAGCGGTGGGCGGTCCACCCGCGGCTGTGTCGGCACGCTCGCCAGTCGGTGCGCGCTCTCCTTCAGCTCCTGTGCCCCGCCGCTCTCCCGGTTGCGCCGCGAGTCCTCGGGCTCCAGCGGTATGGGGGAGCCGCGCAGCGCCTCGTCGGCCGTACGCGGCAGCGTCAGCCGGAACTGCGAGCCCCCGCCGGGCTCGCCCCACGCCTGGAGCCAGCCGCCGTGCAGCCGCGCGTCCTCGACGGCGATCGACAGCCCGAGCCCGGTGCCGCCCGTGGTCCGGGCACGGGCCGGGTCCGCCCGCCAGAAACGGTTGAACACGCGGGTCGCCTCGCCCGGCTTGAGCCCCACCCCGTAGTCGCGCACCGCGACCGCGACGGCACCGCCCGCCGCCCCGAGCCGTACGACGACATCGCGGCCCTCGCCGTGCTCGACGGCGTTGACGACCAGATTGCGCAGCACCCGCTCCACCCGGCGGGCGTCCGCCTCGGCGACCACGGGCTGCTCGTCCCCGAGCACCCGGATCCGGGTGCCCTTGCGCTCGGCCAGCGGCTCGGCGCCGCCGATCACCCGGCGTACCACCTCGCGCAGGTCTATCGGCTCGGCTTCCAGGGCCGCCGCGCCCGCGTCGAAGCGGCTGATCTCCAGCAGGTCGGAGAGCAGCGACTCGAAGCGGTCGAGCTGGTCCCCGAGCAGTTCGGCGGAGCGCGCGGTCACCGGATCGAAGTCGGCGCGCGCCTCGTGGATGACGTCGGCGGCCATCCGTACGGTCGTCAGCGGGGTGCGCAGTTCGTGCGAGACGTCGGAGACGAAGCGCCGCTGCATCCGGGAGAGTTCCTCCAGCTGCTGGATCTTGAGCTGGAGATTCTGCGCCATCTTGTTGAAGGCCTCACCGAGCCGGGCGATGTCGTCCTCGCCGGTGACCTTCATACGTTCCTGGAGCCGGCCCGTGGAGAGCCGCTCGGCGATCCCCGCGGCCATCCGTACGGGGGTCACGACCTGCCGCACCACCAGCCAGGCGATGGCGCCCAGCAGGACGACCACGAAGAGCCCGGCCGTGGCGAGCGTGCCCTTGACCAGATTGAGGGACTGCTCCTCCTGCGTCAGCGGGAAGAGGTAATACAGCTCGTACGCGTTGCCGTTGGCGTCGTTCAGCCGCTTGCCGACGATCAGCCCCGGCTCCGGATCCCGGTCCTCGGTGGCCCGGGTGTACCGGATCTGCGCGTACGTCTCGTACGTCCCGGTGCCCTGCGCGACCGCGGTCCGCAGATCGGCGGGAACACTGGAGAAGTCGACCCCGCCGGAGACCCGGGGCGCCCGGCTGGTGGACGCCGCGTCCTGGCCGTCGGGGCTCAGCGCGACCACGTTGAAGGCCCCGGGACCGCCACTGGCGAGCTGTTCGACCAGGTCCGACCGCCAGTTGACGGAGTTCCGGCCCGACCGGCCGCTCTCCCCGTCGCCGTCCCGGCCGCCGAGCGCCGCCGGGGAGTCTGCCTTCTCCTTGGCCACGGTGAAGCCGCCGGCCGCCTGGCTCTGCGCGGCCTTCTCCTTGGCTTCGAGCAGCCCGTTGCGGACCTGCCCGATGACCACGAACCCGAGCAGCAGCACCACACCCAGCGACATCAGCAGCGTCGCCGCGACGACCCGGAGCTGGATGTTGCGCCGCCACAGCCGCACGGCGGGCAGCAGCGGACGCCGCACCCAGCGCACCAGCAGCCGCAGCACGGGACCGCCCGGCGAGCCGTCCTGGAGCAGCCGGCCGCTCTGGAACAGCCGGCTCACCCCCGCGAAGGCACGCCCGGGCCCGGCAGCCCGCCCCGCACGGACTCCCGGCTCACCGGGCTTCGGAGCAGCGCTGCCGCCGGACATGTCAGCTCGGCCCTGCCTTGTAACCGACACCACGGACGGTCACCACGATCTCCGGACGCTCGGGATCCTGCTCGACCTTGGAGCGCAGCCGCTGCACATGCACATTCACCAACCGGGTGTCCGCGGCATGCCGATAACCCCACACCTGTTCGAGAAGTACTTCCCGGGTGAACACCTGCCACGGCTTACGGGCCAGCGCGACCAGCAGATCGAACTCCAGCGGGGTCAGGGCGATCGACTGCCCGTCCCGCTTCACGGAGTGCCCCGCCACATCGATGACCAGGTCACCGATGGTCAACTGCTCCGGCGCCGGCTCCTCCGACCTGCGCAGCCGCGCCCGGATGCGGGCCACCAGCTCCTTGGGCTTGAACGGCTTGACGATGTAGTCGTCGGCCCCCGACTCCAGCCCCACCACCACATCGACCGTGTCGCTCTTGGCCGTGAGCATGACGATGGGCACCCCGGACTCGGCCCTGATGAGCCGGCACACCTCGATACCGTCCCGTCCGGGCAGCATGAGGTCGAGCAGCACCAGATCCGGCTTGGCCTCCCGGAAGGCCGCGAGTGCCTTGTCACCGTCCGCTACGAACGACGGCTCGAAACCTTCACCACGCAGCACAATCCCGAGCATCTCGGCCAGTGCGGTGTCGTCATCGACGACAAGGACGCGTCCCTTCATATCGACATCATCCCATTTTCATTTCCGTTGCGTAGACACGCGTGACCTGTCTCACTGACCGGCGCCGACGTGCGCCGATGCCTCTGTGTGACCGTCGCCGTCCCTCGACGCTGATGTCAAGCATTGATGTCAAACCCATTGCGGTGGACCCGAGCCCTGGCCGACCGCCACGACATCCCCCACCCGCATCCCGCCTCCCATCGCCCCCACACGGTAGTGGAGCGGACGACGATTCCCGGACGGTCCGTCCACTCCCTCAGGAGCCTGCCGTGTTGCGCCACCCCGTGAGGTCCACGCCGACGAACCGCCTCGGGGAATCCTTCGGCGCGAAACCCATGCCCTTCAAAATCGACGCGGTGCAACAGGAGTTGGCGCGGCAGCCGACCGTCCGGACGGCGAGGAACGCGATCCGGCCGAGCCCCAAGATGTCGGTCGCCACCGTGCAACCCGTCCCCGCCGACCGCCCGGGCGCCATGAAGGCCTACGCCCTCGCCCGCCAGGCCCTGGCGCACAGCTCCTCGATCCCCTCCCCCGTCACCGGGGACAGCGCACCGCGTTCGGTGACGATCGCCGTCACCAGTTCCGGAGGGGTGACATCGAAGGCCGGGTTGAACGCCTGGGTTCCCAGCGGGGCCACCGGCATCCCACCACCGCTCTCCACCCCCGCCACCACCACCTGCGGGGCTGTGACCTCCGTCACCTCCTGCCCGGGCCGCTGCTCGACCTCTATCGACGCCCCGTCCGCCGTCTCCAGATCGATCGTCGTCGTGGGAGCGACCACGATGAACGGGACATGGTGGTACTTGGCGAGCACGGCGAGCGGATAGCTCCCCACCTTGTTCGCCACCGAACCGTCGGCGGCGATCCGGTCCGCCCCGATCAGCACGGCGTCCACCTCCCCCGCGGCGAAGAGCGAACCCGCCGCGTTGTCCGTCAGCAGCGTGTACGCCATCCCGTTGCGCGCCGCCTCGTACGCCGTCAGCCGCGCCCCCTGGAGGAGCGGACGGGTCTCGTCCACCCACAGACGTCGCAACCGACCCGCACGGTGGGCCGACCGGACCACCGCGAACGCGGTGCCCTCCCCACCCGAGACGAGCGCCCCGGTGTTGCAGTGGGTCAGGATCCGGTGACCGCCACCCGGCAACAGCTCATCGAGAAGCGCGAGCCCGAACGCCGCCATCTCCGCACTGGCCTGCGCGTCCTCCCGGTGCAGCAGCTTCGCCTCGGTGAGCGCGGCAGCCGCCGCCTCCATCGGATCCGCCCCCCGGTCGACCGCCGCACGGTACGCGTCACGGGCCCGGCGCACCCCGTACCCCAGATTCACCGCGGTGGGCCGCGCCCCCGCCAACTGCTCCGCCGCGTCCTCGACGTCAAAACCGCGCGCCGCCGCCAGCGCCACCCCGTACGCACCCGCGATCCCCAGCAGCGGCGCGCCCCGGACCGCCAGCGTCCTGATCGCCACCACCAGCGCCGGCACATCCGTACAGACCAGCTCCGCCTCCTCGACCGGCAGCCGCGTCTGGTCCAGGAGGACCAGTACGGGCCCTTCGGGCGGCTCGTCCCAACGGAGGGAAGGGAGCATCGGCGGCTCCGCGCCGACCGAGGTGTGTGCGTACTGATCAGCCATCCGCCCAGTCTGCCCGCTGCGGCACACACTATGAAGGCAGGAACGGAAGCGATAAGGAGACACAGCCCCCGGTCCGTCCTGACGCGACGCGTGGCACGATGGCTGCCAGGCCCTGTTTCCCGGAACTCCGTGGGACCGGAACTCCCGGCACGGCACCACGCCACCGCCGATCCACGGAGATCCGGGAAACAGGACCCAGGTCGTGTCCGGCGGATCTTCACAGGCCCGCGACGCCCCGCACCGCAACCCGCAGGGGTGCCGGTGTCACCCCGGTACCCCAGGTCCGTCGACGACACCGGTCCGCCACCACGCGGCGCACGCCACCGGCGGCGGCTCCCGCCACCGGTGCGGCGGACGGAGTCCGGGCCGCGCAGCTCCACCGGACCCGACCTGGCCCGCCGCCCCGCTCCGCGGACGGGCACCGTCGAAGCGCCGACTCGCCGAGCCGGCCTCTCAACCAATCCACGAGGTGGACGACCGTGAACGACACTCCGGGCTGGGCCTCGCCCGGATCCGCCCCGTCCGACGGCCAGGACACCACGGTGCCACGGCCCGCAGCGCCCGCCGACGACACCGGCTCCACCTCGAAGTGGTCCACGGCCCAGCCACCGGCCGGACAGTGGTCCCCGCCGAGCGCCCCCGACCCCGGCCCCGCCGCCCCCGGACCCACGCGGGGCTGGGGCGGCCCGCCCCCGGGCGGCGGCCCCGGCTGGGGCAGACCGCCGGCCGCCAAACCAGGCGTCATCCCGCTCCGCCCGCTCAGCGTCGGCGAAATCCTCGACGGCGCCGTATCGACCCTGCGCGCCCACTGGCGCACGGTACTGAGCGTCAGCCTCGCCGTCTCCGTGGTCTCCCAGATCGGCGACATCCTCCTCCGGCGTTACCTGCTGCCCGAACCGGTCGTGCTCGACCCGAACGCGACCCCGTCGGAACTCCTCAGCCAGACCACCGAATCGGCGCAGTCGCAGCTCGCCGCTGACATTCCCTCGCTCGCCATCATGGTGATCTGCACACTCTTCACCACCGCGATACTCACCGTGGTGATCAGCCGCTCCGTGCTGGGCCGTCCCGTCACCCTCGCGGACGCCTGGCAAGAGGCCCGCCCCCGCCTCCCCAAGCTGCTCGGCTTCACTCTGCTGCTGCCGCTCATGAGCGCCCTCGTACTGGTCGTCGGCATGCTGCCCGGCCTGCTGATCGGATCCACTGCCGGAGCCGCGCTCTCCCTGCTCGGCGCGATGGCGGCCTTCGTCGTCGTCATCTGGCTGATGGTCCGCTTCAGCCTCACCTCCCCCGCGCTGATGCTGGAACGCCGCGGAATCATCCCGTCGATGCGCCGCTCCGCCAAGCTCGTGTCGGGCGCCTGGTGGCGCACCTTCGGCATCCTGGCCCTGACTCTGCTCCTCTCCTTCCTGCTCTCGCTCGTCATCGCCATACCGTTCGCGATCATCGGCACGGCAGTGGACGGCGACGGCCTCACCGGCTGGCCCTTCCTCATCGTCACCGGCATCGGTGCCGTGATCGCCTCCACGATCACCTACCCGATCTCCGCCGGGGTGACGGTCCTCCTCTACGTGGACCAGCGCATCCGGCGCGAGGCCCTCGACCTCGAACTCGCACGCGCCGCGGGCGTACCGGGCTACGGCACCCAACAGCCGGGCCGAGACCTCGCCGGGAGCTGATGCGGTGTCCATCGTGGGGGGAACGACGACACACCCGCTGATACGCACGAGCAGCAACCTGCCGGTGGACACCTCCCGCATCCCCGCCCGCGAGGCGGCGGAGCGGGAGCTGTCCAAGCCGATGTACCACGAGAACGACCCCAACCTGCTGGAACGCGCCCTCGACCGCATCAGGCAGTGGATCGGCTCACTCCTCGACGCCGCCTCCGGCGCCGCGCCCGGCGGACCGCTCGGACTCGTCGTGATCATCCTCGTCGTCGTGACGCTCTGCGCCGCCCTGTGGTGGCGGCTGGGCGCCCCCGGCCGTACGGCCGCCACCACGGGCACCCTCTTCGACGACGGCCCCCGCAGCGCCGCGGAACACCGCACCACGGCGGAGACACACGCGGCGGCCCACCGCTGGACGGAGGCCGTCCAGGAACGGATGCGCGCCATCGTCCGCTCCCTGGAGGAACGGGCCCTGCTCGACCCCCGCCCCGGCCGCACCGCCGACGAAGCTGCATCCGAAGCGGGGGGCGCGCTCCCGGACCACGCCGCCCGACTGCGCACCGCCGCCCGGGAGTTCGACGACGTCACATACGGGGGCCGCACCGCCGACGAACGGGCATATCTGCGGCTGCGCGACCTCGACACCGACCTCGAACGGACAAAGCCGCACCTGAGCACCGTCACCGGAGGAACAGCCGAGTGACCACCACCAGCAGCCCCACCTCGCTCGCCCCCAGCACCCGCCAGCTCTGGACACGCGGCCGCGGGCTCCTCCTCGCCCTCCTCGTCCTCCTGACGGCGGGCATCACCATGGCCGCCCTGCGCTCCGGCGACCAGCACGGCCGCCTCGACCCGCGCTCCGCGGACCGGTACGGCAGCCGCGCCACCGCGGAGCTGCTCAAGGACCGCGGGGTCTCCGTCACCGTCCACACCACACTGCGCGAGGCCACGGCCGCCGCCGGCCCCGACACCACCCTGCTGGTCACCAACCCCGACCTGCTGACACTTACCCAGCAGCACACCCTGCGCGCCCGGACCACCGCTGCGGGCGGCCGCACCGTCCTGCTCGGCCCGGGCCCGCACTCCCTCGGCGTCCTGGCACCCGGAGTCCGTACGAACACCCCCGCACCGGTCGCGGCACACGCCCCCCGGTGCTCGCTGCCCGCCGCCGTCCGCGCGGGCACCGTCGACACCGGCGGGCAGCGGTACGAGACGGACACACCCGGCACCGACTCCTGCTACCCGAGCGACGGCGCGCCGACCCTCCTCAGGCTCCCGGACCCGATGACCGGCTCCACGGGCATGGCGTCCACCGACACCACGGCCGGCGACACCGTCCTGCTCGGATCCCCCGACATCCTGTACAACGACCGCCTCGACCAGCAGGGCAACGCCTCGCTGGCTCTTCAACTCCTCGGCTCCCGGCCTCATCTCGTCTGGTACCTCCCTTCCCTCAGTGACGATTCCGCCTCCGGTGCCGACGGTGGCGAGGACAACGCCGGCACGACCTTCCTCGAACTGATCCCTTCCGGCTGGCTCTGGGGCGCCTTCCAGCTCTTCCTTGCCGCGCTGCTCGCCGCCGTCTGGCGCGCCCGCAGGCTCGGTCCGCTCGTGACCGAACACCTCCCCGTAGCCATCCGCGCCTCCGAGTCCACCGAGGGACGCGCCGGCCTCTACCGCAAGGCGAACGCGCGCGACCATGCCGCGTCAACTCTGCGCGCGGCCACCCGTGACCGCCTCGCCCCCCTTCTCGGCGTCCCTCCCACCAAGACGCACAGCGCCGACACACTGATCCCCGCGGTCTCCGCCCGTCTCCCGGACACGGACCACGACCCGGCCGCCCTCCTCTTCGGCCCGGCCCCGCGCAGCGACGCCGCTCTCATCCGCCTGGCGGACCAACTCGACGCCCTCGAAAGAGAGGTACGCACCTCATGAGTGCCCCGACCGCACAGAACGCCGGGTCCCCCGGGCCCGCCGGGAACACGGAGAACGCCCGCGCGGCCCTGGAAGCCCTGCGCGCCGAGATAGCGAAGGCAGTGGTCGGCCAGGACCCCGCCGTCACCGGTCTCGTAGTAGCTCTGCTCTGCCGCGGCCACGTCCTCCTCGAAGGAGTCCCCGGCGTCGCGAAGACCCTGCTCGTCCGGGCCCTCGCCGCCTCCCTCGAACTCGACACGAAGCGCGTTCAGTTCACCCCCGACCTGATGCCGAGCGACATCACCGGCTCACTCGTCTACGACTCCCGCACCTCGGAGTTCTCCTTTCAACCCGGCCCGGTCTTCACGCATCTGCTGCTGGCTGACGAGATCAACCGCACCCCGCCCAAGACCCAGTCGTCCCTCCTGGAAGCCATGGAGGAACGCCAGGTCACAGTCGACGGTGTCGCACGCCCGCTGCCCGACCCGTTCCTGGTCGCCGCGACCCAGAACCCGGTCGAGTACGAGGGCACCTACCCTCTGCCCGAAGCCCAGCTCGACCGCTTCCTGCTCAAACTGACGGTTCCGCTGCCCTCACGGGACGACGAGATCAACGTGCTGACCCGCCATGCGGAAGGCTTCGATCCACGCGATCTCCAGGCCGCGGGGGTGCGGCCCGTCGCGGGACCCGCCGACCTGGCAGCGGCGCGCGACGCGGTCGCCAAGACGTCTGTCTCACCCGAGATCGCGGGCTATGTCGTCGATATCTGCCGTACCACGCGTGAATCCCCCTCGCTCTCCCTCGGCGTCTCCCCACGAGGAGCCACCGCCCTGCTCTCCACCGCCCGTGCCTGGGCCTGGCTCACCGGCCGTGACTACGTCATCCCCGACGACGTAAAGGCCCTGGCTCTTCCCACACTGCGCCATCGCGTCCAACTCCGGCCCGAAGCAGAGATGGAGGGAGTCACTGCCGACTCCGTCATTACCGCGATCCTCGCCCATGTCCCCGTACCCCGATGAGGCGGTAAAACCGTGGCCCTCACCGGACGGAGCGCTCTCCTCGCGGCTCTCGGCTCGCTCCCCGTCGGTGTCTTCGCCCCCAGCTGGGCGGGGATACTCGCCGTCAATGCGCCGCTCTCGATCGCCATTCTGTGCGACTACGCGCTGGCGACGCCAGTGCGAACGCTCCAATTCACTCGAAGCGGTGATACCTCGGTTCGACTCGGCGAGAGCGCCGAGGTCCATCTGACCGTCACCAACTCCTCCCGGCGCCGCCTGCGCGCCCAGCTCCGCGACGCCTGGCCGCCCAGCAGCTGGCCCGCGGGAGCCGACCAGTCGAGCTCACGGCACGCGACGACCGTCCCACCGGGCGAACGCCGCCGGCTCACCACCCTCCTCCGCCCCACTCGACGCGGCGACCGGCACACGGAACGAGTGACCGTGCGCTCGT
Organism: Streptomyces sp. NPDC056987; assembly: GCF_042673865.1. NCBI lineage: Bacteria > Bacillati > Actinomycetota > Actinomycetes > Kitasatosporales > Streptomycetaceae > Streptomyces > Streptomyces sp. NPDC056987. The sequence goes on along the minus strand of NZ_JBHURV010000004.1, from coordinate 1,822 downwards.
TCGGGCCACTGGGTCTGGCCTCGCGCCAGGGCAGCCACAGCGTCCCCTGGACCGTGCGCGTGCTTCCGCCCTTCACCAGCCGGAAGCACCTCCCGTCCAGACTCGCGCGGCTGCGAGAGCTCGACGGCCGCACCAGCGTGCTGACCCGCGGCGAGGGCACCGAGTTCGACAGCCTCCGGGAGTACGTGACGGGCGACGACACCCGCTCCATCGACTGGCGGGCCACCGCGCGCCAGTCGACCGTCACCGTACGCACATGGCGCCCCGAACGGGACCGGCACCTCCTCATCGTCCTCGACACCGGCCGCACCTCGGCGGGCCGTGTCGGCGACGTTCCGCGCCTTGACGCAGCCATGGACGCCACGCTCCTCCTCACAGCCCTCGCCTCACGGGCGGGGGACCGAGTTGATCTCCTCGCCTACGACCGGCGCACACGCGCTCAGGTCCAGGGCCGTTCGTCAGGCGACGTCCTTCCGGCCATGGTGAACGCGCTGGCACCACTGGAACCGGAGCTGGTCGAAACAGACGCACGCGGTCTCAGCGCGGCAACATTGAAGAGCGCCCCGCGCCGCTCACTCATCGTCCTGCTCACGAGCCTCGACACGGCGCCCGTGGAGGAAGGCCTTCTCCCTGTCCTGCCGCAGCTCACCCGGCGCCACACCGTCATCGTCGCCTCGGTCGCCGATCCTCATATCGAGAAGATGAGCAGGGCACGCGGCACAGTGGACGCGGTGTACGAGGCCGCCGCCGGCGCCCAGGCGCAGGCCCAGAGACGACGTACGGCAGACCTGCTCCAGAGCAAGGGAGTCACGGTCGTGGATGCCACCCCCGAGAAACTGGCGCCGGCTCTGGCCGACGCATATCTCGCGCTCAAAACAACCGGACGCCTCTAAGAACTCGTCTTCGATAGATCAACGCCCACGACCGGCATCATGCCGCACGAACGTCACGTCACGTGAGACAACCTCTAAGCCTTGGTCGGTTCGGCCGACCTGGCGGCCTGCTCGATCTTCGCGCAGTAGGCCGCGCGGGCTTCCTCGTCGATCTGCTTCTCGTGTCCGGGGCGCAACCCGGTCCGGCCGTCGAGACCCTCGCGCAGGATATCTGCGTGCCCGGCATGCCGGATGGACTCGCCGAGGACATGGACCATAACTGCGAACAGGTTCGTGTCGGCATAGGGCTCCGGCCACCACGGCACGTGGCCGGGGGCGTCGAGGGCAAGCTCGTCGATCGTCACGTCCGAGTGTTCCCACGTGCGCCGATAGAACCCGATGATCTGATCGCGGGTCTCATCCTCGGTCGCCCACAGATCGCCGCCGTCGGAGTCCTGCCACCGGGGCAGCAGTTCCGGGGAAGTGCGGTCGAAGACCTCGCCGAAGTATCTGGCCTCGACGGTGGCCACGTGTTTGACCAGGCCGAGGAGGTTGGTCCCGGTCGCTGTCAAAGGTCGGCGGGCGTCGTACTCGGACAAGCCATCGAGTTTCCAGAGCAGCGCCTGGCGGTCCCGCCGCAGTCTCCCGTGCAGATTGCCTTTCGCGAATTCATCGATCATGCGGCATGAGCCTGCCATGGGCTGCTCGTGGTCTCAAGATCCCGTACGTGGCCCGCAAAGACTGGCAGAGCCGAAGCCCGGCCCTGAAAGCGCCCCGCCCCGTCGATACCGCCCCTGAATGACCCCTGAACGCAGGAATGCCCCGCACCATACGGTGCGGGGCATTCCCACAATAATTGTTCGGCGGCGTCCTACTCTCCCACAGGGTCCCCCCTGCAGTACCATCGGCGCTGTGAGGCTTAGCTTCCGGGTTCGGAATGTAACCGGGCG